>JAVQXV010000408.1:0-1482 GCA_033577755.1 Anaerolineales bacterium | reverse complement strand
AACCGAGCAAACTTTCGCCAATGGAGCAAACCCTCTACGGCGCGAGGATTGGGAAAGATTATCCCAATCCGATCGCGCCGATTCCGCAGAGGCTAAAAACCTGACGAGGGAGGGAGAACTTCAAACGCAATCAACTGCGTCACTTGGTTTGCGTTGTAGTTGTCATCGGAAACGACGACGAAGGTGTAGTTTCCATTAGGCAACCTTGGACCGAAGCACATTCCCTCAACGTTGTCGATGCGGTTGTTTTGCAACCTCGGCGCAATCGTCTCAAAATCGATTATTAAGCGTTTGCGCATAACAGGCGCGGCATCAGGGTTGAGCGCGTCAATCGAGGAGATGTCCTGAACGCCTTGCCAACTGGCTTCATAGATGCGAATGTTGTAGTCGGGCTGACCGCCAACGGCGAAAGAGCGTTCCATCACGAGCATTGTCGTGTCCGTGAGAGGCAGAATTTCTACGACGCCGTGCACGAAGAATGCCGTCGGCGGGTTGGGCGTGGGCACAAGGTTATCCATTCGATAGGCAAACTCCCTTATGGCACGTCCAGAGGCTTTGTCAAATTGAATCATTCGAATAACCCCTCTCGCCGTGGATGTGGAACGGCTACCGTCTTGGAACAGAGGTTCTTCCATTGCTGCCCAAACGCTTCGACCATCGGGACTCAATCTCACGCTTTCAAACACGCCGTTGTTTCGCGGTCCTCTTGGCGGGCTCGACGTGGTATCCATCAGATAGCGTTGCGGGAGATTGAGCGCGCGGATGAAAGAGCCATCGCGGCGAATTTCGTGAATGAACGGCTGCGCGATGTTGCGACCGTTGATGGGATTGGGTCCGCCGCCCGGCGCGGGACGATAACCTTCGCTTGACCAATAGAGCGTGTTTGTGGCTTTGTCGTAGCAGATGCCCTCAGGGTCGACAGCGTTTGGACTCGGACGACGTGGGTAGTTGCCGCCAGAAGGATCTTTGATGAAAGTTACGCCTGTGAGATTGACTTCCGAAAACGCATTCTGCGAGATGGTCAGATTCGCCGTGTAAAAGCGCACATTGTTTGAATCCGCGGCGTCGTCGCACATCAAAAACCAAGTCCGCGAGTTCTCGTCGTAGTCAATTCCCGACAGACCTCCCACCGCCGTGCCTTGAAACTTGGCGTTGAACGGGATTCGTTGTTCGCCAATGAAGCGTAGCGAACCCACCCTCACGACGCTTGGCGTTGAGGGCGACGCAGGGTTGCTTTTCTTGTCATCGGAGCACCTTGCGAGCAGAAAGATGAACAGGGCGGATAGCGCGCCCGCCGTCAAACGAGAGAAAGGAATGCGTTTCATATCGCCGTAAGCGTTTGAAGCGTTTGGATTTTTCGCCAAGATACAGGCAAGCCGTTAAGCAGGAACTAAAAAATCATTACGAATGCGTTAAATCCGCGCCGCTTGTTTCTCTGATACGTTTCTTTCGTATATTCCTCGCCTTTTGAACTTGACGCTT
>JAVQXV010000407.1:0-1485 GCA_033577755.1 Anaerolineales bacterium | reverse complement strand
AAAGGTGGCCGTTGATTGTGCGGCGGGTGGGAGTCGAACCCACACGTTCTTGCGAACAGAGGATTTTAAGTCCCCGGCGTCTGCCCATTCCGCCACCGCCGCGCCTGACCCGATTTTACCGCGAGAGAGCCGCCGGCGTCGTTTGGCCGAGGACGGTCAACGTCATCAGCCACTTTCTACTCTCTACTTTCCACCCTCCTACCTCACCCTCTCCATCTCCGGGTTGTCGCATGGCCGGCGGCCCACCTTCGCCATGTCGTGCCACTCGCCGTTGACCTTCACCCGCACCACGTCGGCAGTGAAGTCGGTGACGGTATCGCCGTGGTTGTCGAAGAGCGACGAGCCGACGGCGTAGATGTCTACGGGCACGTTGAGCCTCTCAAAGCGCTTGATTTTTTCCGGGTTGAAGCCGCCACTGACCACAATCTTCACGTTGCGGCAATAGGCCTTGGCGCGCTCTTCCCAGCGGCGCGGCACGTTCCAGCGCTCCCAGGCGCTATCCAGCGCCTGACGCACTGCGAAGACCAGTCGCGGGTTCACGCCGAGGTCAAGGGCGGGGTCGCCCAGCGGCGGCACGTTCACGTCACGCACGCTGTTGCTGGTGTCCAGCCGTACGCCGTACAGCACATACTTGCTCGCCTCGGCCTCGTCGCCGGCGTCCATTAACTCACGATAACACGCAAACATGGCGTCCAGCGTGGCCAGAGCGTCGCCGACCGAGTCGTTGTTGAAGTCCACCAGCGCGATGCGGGGGATGTGCGCCGGGCGCGTGCGGCAGAAGGCCAGCATGGTCTCCGCCGTGTCGCCGAAGAAGCAGGCGATGGCCGCATGGGCCACCGTGCCGCCGCCCGCACCGCCCCACCAGTCGCCCTGCGCGTCGGTGGAGACGAACGGGCCGAGCACGTGGCCGTAATCGTAATTGAAGCGTTGCACGGCGATGTTATAGGCATAACCGTCGGCAGCCTGCACCTCGTGCAGGTCGAAGCGCGCCGGGAAGAAAAGCACCGGCTTGCCGCGCGCGGCGATCAGGGTGTTGTAGACGTTGGTCGCCACGCGCGAAGCGCGCGTCAGGACGCCGAGTGTCGGCGTCTCCAGCAGGGCGAAGTCGCGGTAGCGCCCACGCACGCGCAGCACGGGCTGAATGCTCAGCGGGTCGCCGTCATAATGCACCATCGCGCCATCATGCACGGCATCCACTTCGAGCTGGTCCCAGGTGTTGACGAAGCCTTCGTTCTCGAAGTAGCCGGTGCAGTGTCGTAGCATCTCCAGCGCCTTGTCCACGCCGACCACCAGGGTCGCGCCGGGACGCCGCGTGAACCACTGCATCTCGACGTGGATGTTGCCCGTTTCGACGTTATAGATGTTTTCTACATGCAGTCGCGCCGCCTTGCCGGCGTAACGGTAGCCGCCGGCGGCCAGGTGCGTCAGCATCGCGCCGATGTTCTCGAAATACTTGTCCGAGTACCAGCCCCGGCGCATTCGTTC
>JAVQXV010000082.1:0-13427 GCA_033577755.1 Anaerolineales bacterium | reverse complement strand
TGCTCCAAGACAAGTTTTGCCCGAACAGGGCGCGACAGATTGTAGCAGAAAGGGGGATCGCTGAGGCGCTGAAATGGGAATGAGAGCGCTGAGGCGAAGCGTTCAGCGCCGCTCAATGGCCTCAGTGCTCGTCAGTGCCTCAGTGGTTTAGTGTCTCGAGGTGTACAATTCTGCCATGCCCGAACCGGACAGCTCTCCGCCCGGCCACATCTACATCTCCGCCGCCGGCGACGTCAACATCGCGGGCGATGTAGTTGCCGGCAACAAGCTGGTTCAGAACATCCACAACTTCTTCGCCAGCCTCGACGACGCCCGCGAACGTCGGCATCTGCAGGTACTGCTCGGCAAGGTCAAGGCGTTCTGGGTGGAGGGCTTGCTGCGCCAGTCGCTTCACGGCGCGCCCCCGATTGCTCTCCGTCAGACCGTCGCACTGCACACGGCGCCGCCCGGCCTCGCGCCCACTCAGGCTTCGGCCCCATCCACACTTGCTGCCTTCGAGCGCTCTGGCCGCAGCCTGCTCATCCTGGGCGCGGCAGGCGCAGGCAAAACCATCACGCTGCTGGAACTGGCCCGCGACCTGATTGCGCAGGCCGAGCGCGATCCGGCGCTCCCCATCCCCGTCGTCTTTCCACTAGCCTCCTGGGCGGGCCACCGCCTGCCGCTGATAGATTGGCTGGCCGAAGAACTCAGCGCCCAGTACCAGATCCCGCGCCAGATCGGGAGGCGCTGGCTCAGCCAGCATGCCATCCTCCCGCTGCTCGATGCGTTGGACGAGGTGCGTGAGGATGCGCTGGCTGCATGCGTGGCCGCCATCAACGCTTACCAGTCCCAGCATGGGCTAAGCGGCCTGGTCGTCACCTGCCGCAGCAGCGATTACGAGCGGTTGAGCGTGCGACTGAACCTCAACACTGTCATCGTCCTGCAGCCGCTCGAGCCGCAACAGGTGGACGCCTGGCTGGAGGCAGGCGGCGCGCGCCTGGTCGGGCTGCGGGCCGCGCTGGCAGCCGATCCCGCACTGCGCGAACTGGCGACCACGCCGCTGCTGCTTCAAGTGATGGCCCTGGCCCTCGCCGATCAGCCCGCGGCGGCGCTGGCCGGCGCGCCCACGGTGGAGGCGGCGCGTAAGCGCGTCTTCGATCTGTACGTGCAACGGATGCTGGCACGGCCTGTCGCCCACCGCGACCCGCGCCTAAAGGAATGGCTACGCAATCTGGCGCGCGGCCTGCTTTCCCATCGCCGCTCCATCTTCCTCATCGAGCAGTTGGAACCGATCTGGCTGCCGGCCGGCGCAGTGCGCTGGGCTTATCACTTCGGCTTGTGGGCCGTGTTGGCCGTGTTCATCGCCGGCGTGCTGGGCCTAATGCTCATTAGCAGCTTCACGGAGTTCGGGCTGACGCGGCTGGTGCTGGGCAGACTGGGCGGCCTGCTGGGCGTGGGGGCGGCGGCGCTGCTACAGGCGCTGTGGTTGGGCGGGCAGGGGCCGCAGCGCATGCCGGCCATGCGAAGCTCCTCGCAGACTCTGCCCGTTCTGGTCGGCATCGGCGCGGGACTATTGATTGGACTGTTGCACTGGCTTGGTGAGACAGCGGTTGCACTGGCCCGCGGCTGGCCGGACCCGTTCACCAGTGGCTTCTTGTTTGCACTCGTGCGCGGCGGGGTCAGCGGCCTACTCTTTGGCCTGCTCTGGAGCTTGCTCGGCGACCGCGGCTGGGAAGATTCAATTCAACCGGTGGAGGCGTTGGGTTGGCGTTGGGAGACGGCCTTTCGCGGGCTGCTGCGCGGCGTGCAAATCGGCGGGCTAGTCGGAGCAGCCATCGGCGTCGTATTCACGGCCGCCGTTTCCGCCACCATCGCGCTCAACCCGGACCTGCGCAGCATCCTGAGCGCCGGAATGCAAGGCTTCAACGCGCTGGAAGTGACGGTTGTGCTCATCACCGCCACGGTCATCTTCTTGTGCGCCAGCGTCCCGGCTTCGGCGTTGGGCGTGGGCGGGCTGGGCGCGGTGATTGGCGCGCTCATCGGCGGGTTGCGCGGGCGGAGCGTGACGCAGCGTACCCGGCCAAACCAGGGCATCTGGCAGTCGGCGCGCAACGCCGTCATCGTCGGCGTGCTTTTTACCTTCATCGGCAGCGTGCTGAGCGTCGTCGCCTTCGCGAGCCTATTCGCCCTTAACGACCCTGCCTGGCTACAACCCGACTATCTTCTCAGCTACGTCATCCTGGCATTCACCTCCGGCTGGGCGCTTGGCCTGATAGGCGCATTGCGGTATGGGGGACTGGCCGTCTGCCAACACGCCGTCTTGCGCGTGTTGCTGGCGGCCTCCGGGCAATTGCCTGTCGCGCTCGTCCCCGCGCTGGAAGAAGCCTGCGACCGCGCCCTCCTGCAGCGGGTCGGCGGCTACGTCTTCATCCACCGCACGCTGCTCGAGTACTTCGCCGCCTCGCGCTGAATACGTTCTGCCCCATGTTCTCAGCTATACTTCCGCTCTCCTGAATCTCAAATCTCTAGTCCCCAATCTTCAGTCATCAGTCATCACTTCCATGACCCCCCAATTCACCGAACTTAAGAATCGCCTCGCCGAAGTCCACGACTTGGTCAAAGTGAGTTGGGTGCTCGGCTGGGATCAGCAGACGATGATGCCTCCGCGCGGCGGAGCGGTGCGCGCCGAGCAGATGGCGACGCTGAACAAGATAGCGCAAGAGAAGCTGGCCGCGCCGGAAGTCGGCCGCTTGCTGGATGAGCTGCGCCCTCTCGAAGAGAGCTTGCCCTTCGACTCGGACGAGGCCAGTCTGATCCGGGTGGCGCGCCGCGATTACGAGAAAGCGGTCAAAGTCCCCGCCGACCTACGCGCCGAGATGACGCGCAGCGCCGTGCTGGCGCGGCAGGTCTGGGTGGAAGCACGCAAGCAGTCGGACTTCAAGCTCTTTTTGCCGCACCTGGAAAGGAACGTTGCCCTCAAGCGCCGCTACATCGAGTGTCTGGACGACGGCCGGTCCACGCCCTACGACATCCTGCTCGACGACTACGAGCCGGAGATGAAGACGGCGGAAGTGCAGCGCGTCTTCGACGACTTGAAGGCCGGGCTGATTCCACTCATCGCCGCCATCCGCGACCGGCAGGACGCGGTCAGTGACGCCTGCCTGCACGGCCACTTCTCGGTAGAGGCGCAAGCAGCGTTCTGCTGGAGGCTGGTCGAGATGCTGGGCGCTTCCCGCGAAAGCTGGCGGCTCGACCCCACGGTGCATCCGTTCGCCAGCAACTCCGCCACGCAGGACATCCGCATCACCACCCGTTACTACGAGCATTTTCTCAACCCGGCGCTCTTCGGCTCGATGCACGAGTTCGGTCATGGGCTGTACGAGCACCAGATCAGCCCGGCGTTGGAGCGCACGCCGCTGTGCCGGGGCGCGTCGCTCGGCCTGCACGAGAGCCAGAGCCGGATGTGGGAGAACCTCGTCGGGCGCAGCCGGCCCTTTTGGAACTTCATGTACCCACACCTTCAGGCCGCCTTTCCGGAGCAATTTGCCAACGTTCAACTTGAAACCTTCTACCGCGCCATCAACAAGGTACAGCCCTCCTTCATCCGCGTGGAGGCGGACGAGGCCACCTACAGCCTGCACATCATCCTGCGCTTCGAGCTGGAGCAGGAACTAATCGCCGGCAGCCTGGCGCTGCGCGACCTGCCGGAGGCGTGGAACGCGCGCTTCAAGGATTACTTCGGCTTAGAAGTACCCAACGACGCCGAAGGTGTGCTGCAGGACATCCACTGGGCGGCCGGCATGATCGGCTACTTCCCCACTTACGCACTCGGCTCAATCATCGCCTGCCAGCTTTGGGAGAAGATTCTGGCGGACGTGCCCGACCTGAATGCGCAGCTCGAACGCGGCGAGTTCGGCGCGCTGCGCGAGTGGCTGCGCCTGAACCTGCACCGACACGGGCGCAAGTTCACCCCCGCCGAGACTCTGCGCCGCATCACCGGCGGCGCAATTGACGTGGGGCCGTTCCTGCGCTACCTGCGTAAAAAGTTCGGCGAAATCTATGGGCTGAACTGAAGCAAGCCCCAGGCCTCAGACTCTCCAACAAGCAAAAAACCCCTCGCAACCGGAGCGCGAGGGGTTTTTTTCATCTTCCGACGTAACCGCTCAGCCGTCCTGAGTTATCCGCAGATGACGCAGCTTGTCGCAGAGAAAATCTGCGCTTATCTGTGACATCTGCGGATTCTTTTCAACGGCTGGAAGCTCTTGCCTGAGCAGTTACCTTCCGACTTACGTTGTTATGACGCCGTCAGTAGCTCGAACGAGAACGTGCTGCCCCGGCCTAGTTCGCTCTCCAGCTCGATGTGCGTGTGATGGGCCTCGAGCAGCTTGCGCACCAACGCCAGGCCCAGCCCCATGCCGCCGGCCCGCCGCGTGGTCGAGCCGTCCGACTGATAGAACACGGCAAAGATGCGCTCGCGCTCGTCCTCCGGGATGCCCGGGCCATGGTCGCTGACGGAGATACGCACGCGGTCGCCGCGCCGCTCGGCGACAAGCTGCACTTCGCTGTTGAGCGGGCTGAATTTGATGGCGTTGTCCAGCAGATGGCGGATGACGCGCGAGAGGGCCGCCCCATCGGCCAGCACCGGGGGCAGCTCGAACGGGACGGTGGCGCGAACAGTGATACCACGCCGCGCAGCGCGCGTCATCAGCGTCTCCACGGCATTCTGGCACACGTCGTACACCGGCACCGGCGTCAATGTCAGCGGGTGGTCATGCATATTGCCGAAGTCCACGATGTCCTCAACCACACGCTCCAGCTGCTCGGTGGCTTCCTCGGCTATGCGCACGCCACGCGCCTGTTCCGGCGTCAGCTCGCCCAACGCACCGTCGGCCAGTAAGGTGATAATTCCCTTCACATGCAGCACCGGGGTGCGCAGCTCATGCGCTACATTGGTGATGAACTCAGACTTGAGCCGGTCAAGCTCGCGCAGCTCGGCCAGCGCGCGTTGCAGCTCGACGGTGCGCTCAGCCACGCGCCGTTCCAGTTCGGCGTTGGCCGCGCGAAGCCGGTCGTACAGGCGCTTGATGCGCACCAGCGACTTGATGCGCGTCACCAGCTCCACCGCGTCGAATGGCTTGGAGATGAATTCATCGGCGCCGGCTTCTGCGCCGCGCGCGCGCTCGCGTGCACCCCGCAGAGCGGTAATCAGCACAATCGGAATGTACAGCGTGACGGGGTCGGCCTTGAGCCGGCGGCAGACCTCATAGCCGTCCGGCTGCGGCATCAGCACATCCAGCAGGATGACATCGGGCAAAAGTGTATGGGCCAGCGCCAGGCCGTCTTCGCCGTCTTCCGCCGCCAGCACGCCAAAGCCCTGCGGCTCCAGGACGTGGGTCAACAACTCGATGTTGCGCGGGTCATCGTCCACCACCAGCACCGAAGCGGGCAGCACGTCTAGGCGCGGCGTCTCTGCCGGGGCCGGTTCATCCAACACAACGATAGTCTCCTTCATGCCGTACATGGTACGCGCCGTTGTCCGGTCCCGAAAGAGCATAAGGGTTACGACTTGGTTTACGGCAGGTGTGCACGCAAAACCTGTCAGCCGCACCCTGAGCGGACGCTGAGCGAAGCGAAGCGGCAGTCGAAGGGGCGGCATGTTACCTGACAACCTTTGCGTGCACACTACGGCAGGTATGAAAACAGAACACAAAGGGCGAATGGTATAATCTCATCATAGCGCGCTGCGCTGCACTCTGGCGGAAGTGCTGGAACTGGCAGACAGAACGGACTTAGGATCCGTCGGGGCAACCCGTGAGGGTTCAAATCCCTCCTTCCGCATCTCAACGGCCGGCATTGACGCATCTGACCGAGCGGCTAGGCCGGCTCTCGGCCTCCGGCAGCTTGTGTTTCATCAATGCCGGCAACGACACACGTTCTCTCACGGAAGGACATCGTGCTGAAGGTAGAAACCCATCCGAATGAAGACCGTACGCTCCACATGACGGTGGAAGTGTCGGAAGACCGTGTCAGGCCTGCCCTGCAGGCAGCGGCCCGCCAGATCTCCAAGCGTTACCCGGTGAGGGGCTTCCGCCCGGGCAAAGCGCCGTTGGAGTACGTCGTGCGCGAGTACGGTGAACGCGCCGTTTATGAAGCTGCGCTCGAAGACCTGAGTCAGAAAGTTTACGCCGAAGCGCTCGCCCAGGAAAAGATCGAAGCCTACGGTCCCGGCTCGATGGTGGACGTACAGCTCAAGCCGCTGGTAATGAAGTTCGTTGTACCGCTCAGGCCGATTGTGGACTTGGGCGACTATCGCGCGCTGCGCGTGCCCTACACGACGCCCACCGTCTCCGAGGAAGAAGTGCAACGTGTGCTGGACAACCTGCGCGAGCGCCAGGCCGTGCTGGAGCCGGTGGAACGCCCGGCCCAGCTGGGCGACGTGGTCACCCTGGACATCAACGCCTTCCTTGGCGAAGGCCTTAACCCATCCGACTTCCTAATGGCGGATAAAGATGTGGCCTTGCAATTGGACGAGACCGGCGACTGGCCGATGCCCGGCTTCCCGCAGCAAGTGGTCGGCATCGCCGCCGGTGAGACACGCAAGTTCGACCTCGTCTTCCCCGCCGATTACGCCAACGAGTCGCTGCGTGGCCAGACGGCGCACTTCGAAGTAACGGCCAAGGAAGTGAAACAGCGCAGCCTGCCCGAGTTCAACGACGACTTTGCCAGAGAGGTGGGCGATTTCCAGACCTTGGAGGAGCTGCAGAACCGCGTGCGCGAAGACCTGCGCCGCCAGGTCGAGCGCATCACCGAGCGCGAGTACGGCGACGCTGTGCTCAACCAGCTCGTCGCCCAGAGCACCATCGTCTATCCGCCGCACCTGCTCGAGCAGGAACTGGAGGATCTGCTCGAAGACTTGGATAACAGGCTGCGCGAACAAAACCTGACCCTGGACGACTACCTGAAGATCGAGGGCAAGACCCGCGAACAGCTTCGTGAAGAAAACCGTCCGCGCGCCGAGCAGCGCCTGAAGCGCGCCCTGGTGCTGGGCCGCATCGTCGAGGCGGAGCGAATCGAAGTCACGCCGGAAGAAGTGAAAGCCGAGATTGACCGGCTAAGCGCCTTCTTCGGCGACCAGGCGGGGCGCATGCAGAAAGGCCTGAATTCTGAGCAAGGCCGCCAGTCGCTGGTGATTGAGATGCTCGCCAACAAAGCCGTGCAACGGCTGATGGCCATCGCCCGCGGCGAAGCGCCGCCATTGCCGTCCGAGGTACCGGCAAACAGCTCGGAAACGGCACCCGCAGACGCACCTGCCGAGTCCGGAGCAGCGGTCAGCGCCTAAACAAGAACCTATATCCCTGCACTTTCACAAACTCTTGAGGTTAGGATATGTTGAGCCGATTCGACCCTACTTCCCTGATCCCAATGGTGATTGAGAGCACCGGTCGTGGCGAGCGCGCCTACGACATCTACTCACTGCTACTCAAGGAGCGCATCGTTTTCGTCGGCACGCCCATCAACGACCAGGTAGCCAACGTCATCGTTGCCCAGTTGTTGTTCCTCGACCGCGAGGACCCGCAGCGTGAGATTCAGATGTTCATCAACTGCCCCGGCGGAATGATTTACGCCGGCCTAGCCATCTACGACACAATGCAGATGATCTCTGCACCGATCTCCACCACCGCCGTCGGCCTAACAGCCTCCTTCGGCACCATCCTGCTGATGGGCGGCACCGGCAAGCGCTACGCCCTGCCCAACGCTACCATCCACCTACACCAACCGCTGGGCGGCGCGCAGGGCCAGGCCGCCGACATCGAGATTGCCGCCAAGGAAATCCTGCGCAACCGCGACCTGCTCAACAGCCTCATCAAGAAGCACACGCGCATGACCGACGAGCAAATCAAGGAATACACCGACCGTGACTTCTGGATGACGCCGCAGCTGGCCGCCGAACTGGGCGTGATTGACGAGGTCATCCAGTTCCCCGTCAAGAAGCAAGCGGCCGTCAACGGCAAGAAGAACTAGCCGATTTTCGATCTCCGTTTTGGATTGCGGATTGCAGGTCGCCTGCCTGCAATCCGCTTTTTTATTCCGGCACGGTTATAATTTCCGCATGCTCTTCCGCGACGTGCGTGCCTGCCTGATTGATATGGACGGGGTACTGTGGGAAGGCAACCGCCCCATGCCCGGCCTGGTCGAGTTTTTCGCTACGCTGCGCACCAAGCGCATTCGCTTCATCCTGGCAACCAACAATGCCAGCCAGACGCCCGAGCAGTACGTGAATAAGCTGGCCGGCTTTGGTGTAACCATCTCCCGCGACGACGTGCTCACCTCGGCGCAAGCCACGGCGCTGTACCTGCGTGGACGGACGCCCGACGGCGCGAAAGTATTTGTCATCGGCGAGGCCGGCCTACGCCAGGCACTGACCGAGCAGGGCTTCACGCTGGGTGAGTTGTGGGACGCCACCGCACAGTACGTCGTCGTCGGTATGGACCGTACACTGAGCTGGGACAAACTGGCGACGGCCACGCTCAACATTCGGGCCGGCGCAATGTTCATCGGCACCAACCCTGACCGCACCATCCCCGTCGAGCAGGGCATCGTCCACGGCAACGGCGCAATTCTGGCAGCGCTGCAAACGGCCACCGGCGTTGCACCGATCGTCATCGGCAAGCCGGAGCCGACGATGTACCAAATCGCTATGCAACGTCTGGGCACCGTCCCGGCAGCGACAATTGCTATTGGCGACCGGCTGGACACCGACATCCTGGGCGCGGTGCGCGCCGGGCTGCGCAGCGTGCTCGTCCTCTCCGGCGTCAGTACACGCGCCGATCTGGAACGTTCCGACATCAAGCCAACCTGGGTGATGAACAACATTCAGGAAATCACCGAGCACCTCCAGCATAGCTAGACATGGGATAGGCTTCCCTTCGGTCATGCCCTTCCCCGACCCCTTCTCCGACTCGTTCTTTCTTGACCTTAACCGTGTGCTTGACACCTTCACCGAAGCCGATCGGCCTCGCCTGCGAAAAATGGTAGAGGAGCTGGAACGGATGGCAGAACGCCTCCCAAGCATCGCCGAAAAGTGTTATGCGTACCAGGCCCGGCTGTACGCCCGCCTCCAGGAATACGAGCAGGCGCTGGCCGCCATAGACCGCGCCATTGCCTTTGCGCCGCTTGACCGCGACCTGGTCATCCTGCGCGGCGACATCTATCGCGAAGCGCAGGAGTTTTCCAAAGCCATGCTCGACTATAGCCGTGTGCTGGAGAAAGACCCGCAGGCCGTCACCGCTCGCATCCACCGCGCCGAGGTGCTGCTGGCGAGGGGCAAGCCGGCGCAAGCACTGCAGGATATCAACGACGCACTCAAGCACGAGCCGCGTTCGCTGCGCCTGCTCTACCGACGCGGGCTGGTGCTGGCCGAGCTGCGTCGCATCAAGGACGCCTGCAACGACTTTCGGCAGGTGATCCAACTCAGTCCCGACTCCGATCTGCGCAAAAAGGCGGAGCAGAGGCTGAGGGAGCTGGGGGAGGCGTAGTACGTATCACGTATTGCGTATTCCGTAGTGCGTATTCCGTAGTCCGTTGTAAGTTTTACGCAACACGGAATACGCACTACGCAGCACATGCCCTCCTTCTTCGACCTTACCCTCACCGACCTCCGTGCCGCGCTGGAAGCATGGGGCGAGCCGGCCTATCGCGCCAAACAGGTCTGGCAGGCAGTGTATCGCGACCTGGTTGCTTCGCCGTTGGCAATCACCACCCTCCCCAAACCGCTGCGCGAGAAGCTGGCCGCAACGTTCAGCTTCAGCACCCTCACACTCGCCGCCGAGGTCAAATCCTCCGACGGACAGACGCGCAAGGTCTTATTTCAACTAGGCGACGGGCGCGCGATCGAGGCGGTGCTGATGGGTTACACGAAGCGGCGCACGGCGTGCATCTCCACCCAGGCCGGCTGCGCCATGGGCTGCGTCTTCTGCGCCACCGGGCAGATGGGCTTTCAGCGCCACCTTGCGGCAGGCGAAATTGTGCAACAGGTGCTGTGGTTCGCGCGCGAGCTGAAAGCGCAGGATGACCGGCTGACCAACATCGTGGTGATGGGCATGGGGGAACCGTTCCACAACTACGACGGCACGCTCAAGGCAATGGACATCCTGACCGACCCTGAAGGCTTCAACTTCGGTGCGCGGCGCATCACCCTCTCGACCGTCGGCCTGGTCCCGATGATCGAGCGCTTCGCCGCCGAGAAGCGGCAGATCAACCTCGCCATCTCGCTCCACGCCGCCACCGATGAGCTACGCAGCGAGCTGCTGCCGGTTAACCGGAAGTACCCGCTGGCCGAGGTCTTCCGCGCGGCACACGCCTACTACGCCGCCACACATCGCCGCGTCACCTTCGAGTGGGCGCTGATTGCCGGAGTAAACGACACGCCCGCACAGGCGCGCGCCTTCGTGAAGCTGGCGCGGGGTCTGCCCTGCCACGTCAACGTCATCCCCCTCAACCCGACGCGCAGCTATGCCGGCCAGGCCTCTACGCGCCAGCAAGTTGCCCGCTTCAAAGCCATCCTCGAGTCGCACGGCATTCCCTGCACCGTACGTGTGCGGCGCGGGGTTGATGTAGACGCGGGCTGCGGGCAGCTGGCGGTTAAGCGCACGGAAGGTTGAAGGTCGGCAGGTTTCCCTACAACCTCCAACCTTCCGTCTTCAACCTGCGAACAGACTGTTGCGCTAATTGTTGTAGGGGATCGGTTTGGCGTTGTACTGCACCGGGATGAAAATCTGCTGGCCGACGTAGATGCGGTCCGGGTTAGGCAGGCTGTTGCCGGTCAGCAGAAACTCGACCGTCGTACCGAACTGTGCGGCGATGGTGCGCAGCTCATCACCCGCCTTCACCGTATAGACGCGCGGGCCGGCGGGAACCAGGATGGTGGCGCCCGGCGTGATGGCGACGCCCGGATTGGCGCGCGTGAGCGTATCCACCGTCATCTCGAACTTCAGCGCCACCGTCGCCGCCGATTCGCCCTCACCCACCGTGTACAAGAAGGGCGTGGTGCGGCTGGGCGTGTATGACACCGGCACGGGAATGATCAGCGTCTGGCCGGGGAAGATCAGTCCCGGGTTCTCCCGCAATTGTGGATTCACGGCCAACAGCGACGCCCCCGTAACGCCGTAACGCAGCGTGTAGGTGGTCAGGCTCTCGCCGGCGCGCACCTGCACGGTGAAGAAGTTGCCGACGACGGGCGTGCCGGTGGGGACCGGCGTTCCGGTCGGCACAACCGTCTGTGCGGGCGGGAACGTCGGCGTCGGTGATGGGGTGGTGAAGCCTGCCGTCATCGGAATAGTGATAACCTGTCCAACGAAGATCAGGCCGGGGTTGGCGGCGATGAGCGGGTTGACGGCGATGATAGCCGAGGCCGGGACTTTGTACGTTTGCACGTAGGTCACCAGCGATTCACCCGGCTTGGCCGTAATCTGGATAAAACCGGTCGGCGGAGCGGCAGTGCCGCCCGGCGCAGGCGTAGCCGTCGGGGTAGGCGCAGCGGCAACCGGGATGAGCAACACCTGGCCTGGAAAGATCAGCGCCGGGTTCGCCTGAATCTGCGGGTTAGCTGCGATAATGGCCGAGGCCGAGACTTTGTAGCGGTTGACGTAGGTCACCAGGCTATCACCCGGCTGCACTACCACCTGGATAAAGCCGGTGGGCGAAACGGTGGTCGCGGTGGGCGTCGGCGTTACGCTGGGGGCCGGTGGCTCGGTGATGGGGATAGGCCGGGCGTCGAAAATTATAGGGATAAAAATCTGCTGGCCGGCATAGAGCACGCCCGGGTTCGGGATGTTGTTGGCGTTGAGGATGAAGGACTCGGTGACGCCGTAGCGTGCAGCAACGGTTGCGATGGTATCGCCTGGGCGCAGCCGGTAGAGGTGCGGGCCGGCGGGCATAAAGTAGGTCTGGCCCGGCGTTAGCTCGGCCACACCGTTGACGCGCGCCACCGTGGCCGGGTCTTGCTCGAATCGCTCTGCTACCGAGAGGAGCGTATCGCCGGGCTGGGCAGTGTAAAGAAACGGCGTAGTCAGGCTGGGCGTGAAGGTACGCACCACCGGGATCACCAGCTTTTGCCCGGGGAAGATAAGATTGCCGTCCTTCAAGTTATTGGCGGCGATGATGGCGGCGCCGGAGACGCCGTAGAGACGGGCGTAGGTGGCGAGCGTTTCTCCGGGTTTGACCGTGACCGTGTAAAAACCGCCCTCCTCTTCGGCGAGGGCCACCTGCGCGCTGCTCCTGGATGGCGCCAGCCCAATCGCCAACAGGAAGGCCAGACCGGTCAGGCCGGCGAGTAACAACTTCCGAGCAAACATATGAACCTCCTTCAACCTGCGTGGGCAGAAACTCGACACAAGTTCGCACGAAGCGCACTTTGAACTGGGAATGCCCGCGATTGTAGGCTGTTGCAAGAAAAATGCAACGCGGAAGTTCGCCGGGAAGCCGGCCGAGCTATAGACGAACGGTGAGCCAGATGCCGCCGTTTTCGGTAGACCACTGCCAGCGGATGCCGCCATCCCGATCCTGGCCCTGACTGTTAATGCGGTACAGGCCGGTCGCATCGGTGCAGAGCCAACCCACGATTCGGTCTTCAACCGTCACGGTATAGGCACAGGCCGGTCGGCCCTCCAAGCCCAGCCGAAGCACACTCTCATTCGCCAACACCAATCCGGTAGCGCGACTGACGTCCACGAACTGCTCAAAGGTCAGAGTCTTCGCCGGCCGACAGATAGCGTCGGTAGCTGTGTAAAGACCTACCCTATCTTCCAAGCCGGCGCAGGCCAGAAACTGTGGCCGCAAAATCTGCGGGACGGGCGTGGCCGTCGTGGTGAGGGCCGGGGTCGGCGTGATGCGGGGCGGCGCGGCCTCACTCCGCTTCGGCCCGTTCGCGATGGAAAACATGCGCACGAGCAGGAACAACACAATCACCAGAACGGCAACTCGGCCTATTCCGAGTCTCGATTCACCTTCAACGGTTTGCATGGCAAAGTCTCCTCAGTTCTCACGTCTCCGAGCCGCTCTACTTTGTTTGTTCTCAGTATGCCGTCGGTCGGCCTTTAGCGCAGTGAAATACATCACACATTAGAGGCCACTCCAACAAACGCGCTGTTCTAAACCGCTCGGCGCTTTCAGTTGGAGTCAAAAAGTTGACGGCCTTGCCGGCTAGACGTGTCGTAGACGGAGAAGGTTCCGGTTCGTCTAAGCGTTTACCGACGACACCAGCGAGGGATGAGGAGAAAGCACAGAGCAAGGATCGCCAGCCCCACCGGTTGCGCAACGCGCCAGCCGGAAACGAGCAGGCTATCGCCGCGAAAGGCCTCGACGAAGACAACTGCTGAGGCCAGCAGCGCCAGTGTAAGCAGGAAGGCGACGCCCGGCGCGAGGGCGCGGCGGCTAAACCACCACGTGCC
>JAVQXV010000406.1:0-1505 GCA_033577755.1 Anaerolineales bacterium | reverse complement strand
TAGAGGTGCAATTGCGCCGTGAGCTTGAGCACGGCCTGCAGGCCGCGCGGCTCGGTCTCGACGGAAACGCGACGCACAAGCTGCCAGGCCGCCGGCAGCGTGACCGCCGCGATGACCGTCCATGCCGGGGCCGCGCCCGCCAGCACCGCAATCAGCGCCGTAACATACGCGCCCGCAATGAGCAGGTACATCTCCACGTTTGCGCCCGCCCGCCCGAGCAGGGTCGCCAGCGTGCGTTTGCCCGCGGCACGATCGTCGTCCAGGTCACGCAGGTTATTGGCGTGCAGGATGGCGGAGACGAGGAAGCCGATCGGTAACGAGGCCAGCAGCACCGACCAGGTGAACGTGCCTGTCTGCACGTAGTATGCGCCGATGACCATTAGCGGCCCCATGGCGAGGAACACCGCCAGCTCGCCGAGGCCGATGTAGGCCAGCGCGAACGGCCCCGCCGTGTAAAAGAAGCCGACCAGCAGGCCGAACAGCCCGATCCACAACAACCACGGCCCGGAGACGTTGACCAGGTACAGGCCAATGAGGGCGGCCAGCGCAAAACAGCCGAGGCCCAGCGCCAGCACCTGCGCCGGACGCATCTCGCCGCGCTGAATGGCGCCGCCGATGCCGAGGGTGCCGAGCGTGCGTTGAGCGTCCGCGCCCTGCACGTAATCGAAGTAGTCGTTGACCAGGTTCGTGCCGGCCTGCATTGCCACGCCGCCCACCAGCGTTAGCGCGAATAGCCAGAAGTTGAAGTAGCCGTCGGCAGCGGCGATGACCGTCCCCAGCCCAATGGGCACAATGGCCGCCGGGTAACTCCACGGGCGGGCCGCGCCCCACCATATCCGCACCTGCTGTCGCGCACGTGATTCGTGAATCTGCACGCTGCGCGCCTGCCACGGCAGCAGCGCGAACTCTAGCTCATCCAGCAGCACCGTCACCGCCCAGCCGATGAGGGCGATGACGACCAGCGCCGCCAGCATGCGGTCGAGCGCATAGACGGTGTATGACTCCCAAATGCGCCAGCCGATGCCTTCCCGCGCGCCGACGAACTCCGCGCCGACGATGAGGGTGAGCGCGTACCCCAGGCCGAGCTTGAGGCTGGTGAGCGTGCCGGGCAGACTGGCGGGCAGCGCCACCGTCCAGAATACGTCCCACGGTTTGGCACGGAACGAGCGCGCCACGTCGAAGTAATGGGCATCCACCTGCAGCACGCTGCTCGCCACGCCGAGCACCATCAGGAAGAACACGCTGACGGCGATGAAGGCGATCTTGCTCTCCTCGCCGATTCCGAGGGCAACGATGATGAGCGGCAGCAGCGCAATCTTAGGCACCGGATAAAGTGCGGCGGCCAGCGGCTGGACGAGGGCACGCAGCGTGGGGCTGATGCCCATCAGCAGACCGAGGGCGATGGCGGGCAGCGCGCCGAGCACGAAGCCCGCGCCGACGCGCCACAGGCTGATGGCCACGTCGCTCGCCAGCTGCCCGCCCGCCGCCAGGCGTCCCAGCGCGGC
>JAVQXV010000405.1:0-1517 GCA_033577755.1 Anaerolineales bacterium | reverse complement strand
TTTGCCCTAATCAATCTGCGGCATGTCTTTGCAGAAAAAGGTTGAATCAGTTCTTCAATATCTACGCGTGTGCCATCAGGAAAGCGCAATTCGGAATCAGCAGTAAAAGAATAGATGTTCAGACCTTCTCGATCAGCTATGTGGCGGCCGTCGCTAACAAACGTCTTCTGTCCACCGCTTGAGCGCACAGCAGTGATTTCATCTTGAAGCGCCCATTTGAATTGCTCAACGTACTCGGTGAAACCCATAGCATCCTCGTCTAAAAGGCACTGTGTCAGTTATTGGGTGAAATAAGGCAGCCTGACGATCGGGCTTCGCCGTCGGTGCGAGGCGAAGCACCGTCCGGTGCAAGCCATGTTGAGCAAGCTGTGATGAATTCGATTATGCTGCCAAAAAACCACCATCAATGGGTATTATTGCACCGTGTACATAGCTGGCAAGGTCACTCGCCAACACCAGAGCTATGCGGGCGACTTCATCAGGCCGGCCAGGTCGGCCGGCAGGCAAACGCCGTGCAAAGTCAATCCCGGCCAGTAACAAGTCAAATTTAAATTGCAATATCTGCATGGCTGCTGATTTTGTTCCCTCGGTGATGATGCCCCCGGGCAAGATAGCGTTTACCCTGAACCCATGCCGGGCATGTTCCTTTGCTAGCGCGCGGGTTAGAGCGATAACGCCTGCTTTGCTCACGCTATAGTGAGCCAAGTCCTTTTTGAATGGCAGGATCGCCTCTATCGAGCTGATGTTGATAATGATACCACCTTGTTTCAGGCGCCTCTTGATCAGGTGCTGACACATCCAATAGACCGAGCACAGGTTAATGTCCATGACTCGGCGATAGAAGTCTTCATCAACGTCCACGAAATCCTTGAAGGCATAAACGCCGGCATTGTTGACCAGGATATTTGGCGTATCTTCATTGAAATTTCCCCATAGATGGTCTATCGCTTCTTTCTTCGACAAGTCCACGATGTGAGTTTTCACATCAATTTCAAACCGAGCAAGCTCTGACCGGGTAACGGCAAGGCGTTCGGCATTAATGTCAACCAGATCGAGGTGAGCACCCGCTTCAGCAAAGCGACGAGCAATCGCTTTGCCGATACCTGCAGCTGCGCCTGTAATGAGGGCCCGTTTATTACGAAGGGAGATCAATTGATTGAGAGGTTCCAGATCCGCAAACTCGTCAGCAGCGTCTCTTGACGCTTGCAGCGTCCTGCGCTGCCGGCGATTGTGCCTGGGCGGCAGGTTCATTGCCTCGTCATTCTCACTTCGCCGAGAGTTGATCATCTTGCGCTTCTTCTCCAGATGTATCCGATCCGCGGGAGTTGTAAGGATAAGGATAGTATATTTCCTCTCTGCGAGACAATCTCTCCGCGGTAAATCTATAGCAGCGGGGCTTATCCCGAAATGATGTGATTACAGACCCGGACATTATCAATCCACAATCCGCAATCCGCAATCGGCAATTGTATAATCCCCGCGCTTCATGACGCTCCAAATCGCCTTCGTGCTCGGCC
>JAVQXV010000081.1:0-13712 GCA_033577755.1 Anaerolineales bacterium | reverse complement strand
TGAAGGCCCAAGGGCAATCCAACGGCTATGTCAGCGCAAAGTGCCCTACGTCCAATAGGTCGCCGTCGGCGAAGAGGACAGCGCGCTCGACGGCGTTGCGCAGCTGGCGGATGTTGCCGGGCCAGGGGTAGGCCTTGAGCAGTTGCATCGCGGCGGGGGAGACGCCCTGCACGTTGCGGCCCAGCTCGCGGTTGTAGCGCTGGATGAAGAACCCCACCAGCGCGGGGATGTCCTCGGCGCGCTCGCGCAGCGGCGGCAGGCGCAGCTGCACCACGTCCAGCCGGTGATACAGGTCTTGCCGGAACTGGCCGGCCTGCACCATCTCGTACAGGTCGCGGTTGGTGGCGGCGATGATGCGCACGTCCACCTTCGTCTCGGTCGTCCCGCCCAGCCGCCGGATGCTCTTCTCCTCCAGCACGCGCAGCAGCTTGGCCTGCAGGTCTAGCTTCATCGTCGAGATTTCGTCGAGGAACAGCGTGCCGGTGTCGGCGGTGACGAACAGGCCATCCTTCTTCTTCTGCGCGCCGGTGAAAGCGCCGGCCTCGTAACCGAACAGCTCGGATTCGAGCAGCGTGTCGCTGAAGTTGGCGCAGTTGACGGCGACCCAGGGTTTGTTCGCGCGCGGCGACATCTTGTGGATGGTCTGCGCCATCACCTCCTTGCCCGTGCCGCTCTCGCCGGTCAGCAGCACGGTGACGTTGGACGGGGCGACGCGCGCCAGGTCGCTCATCAGCTTCTTCATCACCGCCGTCTCGCCGAAGACCCAGTTCTCCAGCGGGTTGCGGCTCTGGCGCAAGTGTTCCAGCTCGCGGCGCATGGCCACGGCCTCCGCCGCGCGGTCCAGCGCCTGGCGCAGCCGCTTGATCTCCACCGGCTTCTGGATGAAGTCCTGCGCGCCGAGCTTCATCGCTTCCACCGCCGTCTCGATGTCGCCGTAGCCGGTGAGCAGGATGGTGGGGATGCGCAGGTTCTCGCGCTGGATGCGTTCGAGCAGGTTGGGGCCGTAGCCGTCCGGCAGTTGCACGTCGAGCACGATGATGTCGGCCTCGCCCCGGCTGACGTGCTCATGGGCAGCAGCCAGTGTGGTCGCCTCGCGCACTTCGTAGCCGTTGTCGCGCAGCAGCGGGCCGAGAAAGCTCAGGGCGGTTTCGTCGTCGTCAACAACCAAGACCGTTGCGTTCACCCGTTAGCCTCCGTAGGCGATAAAAGCGGCGGCAGCGCCGGCAGAGTGACGGTGAAGATGGTACCGGTTCCCGGAAAACTCTCGACGCTGATGGCGCCGCGATGCACGGTGACGATGCGCTTGCAGATGGCCAGGCCGAGGCCGGTGCCGTCGGCGCGCGTGGTGAAGTACGGGTCGAAGATACGCTTGCGATGCTCCTCGGGGATGCCGTTGCCCGAGTCCGCCACTTTGATGTCGAGGAACGCGCCCTGCGGCCCGCGGTCGGCGGCCTGCAGGCTAATGGTGAGATGCCCGCCGGTGGGCATGGCCTGGATGGCGTTCTCGATCAGGTTGACGAACACGCGCTCCAGCAGGCCGGCATCGGCCAGCACGAGCGGGCATTCGGTGGGGACATGCAGGGCGCGGATGATGTTGCGCTGCTGGAGTTTGGCGCTCCAGCGGCTCAGCAGCCGTTCGAGCATCGGGCGCAGGTCGGTGAGCCGGAGCTTCGGCTCGATGGGCTTGGTCCAGGCCAGCATGTTGTTCATCAGCTCGGAGAGGCGCGTCGCCTCGGCCTGTATCTTGGCGAGCGACGGTTGCAGCGGGTCATCCTCGCTCAGTCGAGAGGCGATGAACTGTACCCCCATCGAGATGTTGTTGAGCGGTGCACGTACTTCGTGCGCAAAGGCGGCGGTGGATTGGCCGATGTAGGCCAGATGGTCGAGTTGTTCGCGTTTCAGCTCTTCGGCGCGCAATTGCGAGAGGTCGCTCAGCACCACGACGCAGCCGCCCGCCGGCGGAGGCAACGGCCGGACGCGCAGCATCACCGGCAGGGCCTCGCCGTTGCGTCGGTGCACTTCGCCCTCCTTCTCGCCGGGCATGGTCGGGTTGTTGAGGGCGGCCTGTAGCACACGTGCCAGCGTCTCGTCGGGGGAAAGCACATCCTCCACCTTCAGGCCGATCACGTCTTCCGGGCGATAGCCGAGCATCCGGGCAGCTGCCGGATTGAGTTCGTCCACTGCGCCGGAAGCATTGACGAATAAGATGCCTTCGCTCACCTGGCTTTGAAGAGCCGAGAGCTGGTTGGTAAGGACGTAGGTCAGCCGTTGTGCGTCGAGCAGGCGCGCGTGCCGCGCTACCTGGCGGATGAGCTGCGTGAAGTGGCAGGCAGCCACTTCGAGATAGGGCGCGGCAGCAAGAGGCGGCGGGCTGCCCACCTGATAGGCGAGGAACAGCACGCCCATCGGCGTCGGCGCTTTGCCCAGCGGCTGAGCGATGAGGTGCGCCCAGCCGGCGGCGCGAAACGCCTGGGCCAATGGGTTGTCAGCGCGTTGCGTGCTGTTCCAGGTCAGCGGGGATTTGAGCGGGCCGGCCTGCTCCGCCCGCAGGCTGAGTGGAACCTGGCGTGGCAGGTTGTGGCGGAGCTCCAACCGGAGTTCGCCGCTTTCCGGCAGGGTTCGGTACAGGCCGGCGGCATCGGCGCTGAAGGCAGCGGCTACGCGCTCCAGCGCCGGCGGCAGCGTCTCGGCGGTCGGCGCGTCGAACAGTTCCAACACCAGATTCAGGTGCCGGATGAGATGCTCATGGCGGGCCTTTTCCAGCTCCTGCGCCTGGCGCGCCTCCGTGGGCGTAGCCTGCGCCAGCACCAGGACTTCGCCGCCGTCGTCGAAGGCCGAGATGCGGATATCCATCGGCAGCGGCCGGTCACCGTGAGTGAGCACGGGCACGGCCAGCAGTTGGCGGACATTGCCCGGTTGCAGGGCGTGGAACGCCTGAAGCGCTTCGGGCGAGAGGATGAACTCGGCCAGCGCGCATTTGAGCAGTTCTTCGCGCGTCCAGCCGGTGAGGGCAGTGGTGCGGCTGTTGATGGTGACGAGTTGACCGGTGCGCGGCACGACCACCCAGACCGCGCTTGGCATCTGCTCGATGACGTGCTGAAAGCGCGTGGCGTAATTGCGCGGCGGAAAGAGCGTGCGCAGCGAGTTAAGCGGCGCAGTCCTCAAGGGAGCGGAACTCATCAGGCATAGGCGGTCACCGGCGCCGGGGCTGCGGCTCGTGTTCGGGCGGTGCCGCGCAGGTGCGCAGGAAGGATGCCGAGCATGTTGCGGTACTTCGCCACCGTGCGCCGCGCCACGTGGACGCCTTCCTCCGCCAGGCGGGCGGCGATTTCGTCGTCGGTCAGCGGGTGCGTCTCCGCTTCGATGATGCGGCGCACCTGGTCGCGCACGGAGAGGCTGCGGTCGAAGAACTTGGCCAGCGGCACGATGCGACCGCTGGGCAGGGCGATGGATTTGCCTGCCACCGCCCGCGAGATGGTTGACTCGTGAACGCCGAGGGCGCGCGCGACGCGCGAGCGGGTGAGCGGGCGCAGATCGCCGTCCCCGCCCAGGATGAAATCGCGCTGTTCGGTGGCGATCACCTCCATCAACCGGCGCAAGGTGTGATTGCGCTGTTGCAGGCACTTGGTAATCAGGGCTGCGCGCTCCACAGCCTGCGCCCACTTCTCGCGCTCTTCGTCGCCGGCGAAGGCGGTGTTCTCCTGTAGTGCCGCCTTGAATTGTGGGTTGACGCGCAGCCAGCCGGAGAGCGGTGTGCTAATCTCCACCATGAGGGCTTTGCTGTGCCGCATCTGCGAGATGGTGATGTCGGGTTCACGATAGCCGGCTACGTCGTCGTGCGGGAGTTTGCCTTCGCCCCAGAAGGCGCGGGCCGGGTAGGGCGTCAGGTTGCGCTGGATGAATTGCGCAGCCTGCGTGGCGAGCGCCGGCGGAATGCGCAGGGTGCGCGCCAGCCGTGCGTAATCTTGCCGCGCCAGCGCGTCCAGGTGATGCTCAATGATTTGCCGGGCGAATGTCGCCAGCTCGACAGGGCAAGCTTCAGCTTCCACCAACGAGTCGAGCTGGATGAGCAGCGACTCCTGCCGGGTGCGCGCGCCCACGCCGGGCGGGTCGGCGCGCTGAATCAGGCCGAGCACGCGCTCGACGGCGGCCGGCGGCACGCACAGGTAAGCGGCGGCCTCGGCCAGCGGCTCGTCGAAGAAGCCGTCTTCATCCAGCCGGGCCAGCAGGTAAGCGGCGATCGGCCGCTCGTGCGGCTCGAGCATCGGCGCAATCTGCCGCAGCAAATGCTCGTCCAGCCGCTCCTGTTGGCGGGCCTCCACGTCGTTATCGCGTTCTTCGCCATCCGAGGCGTTCCGCCCGCCGCTGGGCTGGCGGGGCGAGAGGAAAACGACGGGCAGGTCATCCTCGCGCGGCGCGGCGCAGGTGGGGCAGGGCAAGCGGGTGAGCCGCTTGTTGCACTGCGGGCAGCGCAGCTCTTCGACCAGCTCGAGAGCCGGGTTTTTGTTGAGTTCGTTGCGCAGGGCCGCCTCCAGCTCCGTCGTGGACATGTGGAGAAAGGTCATAGTTTGAGCCAGATGAGCGGTGGTCTGCGGACGAAGTTCGTGGAAGGCGCGGTGACTGAGCATCATGCCTGAACGGTCAGCCGTGAGTATAGACTCGGTTAGGATGTCGGTCAACGCTGATGCAAGTATCGTGCCAGGCGGGGAAAGCCAAACCGGTAGCCGGTGCCTCTGACCACCGACTCGCAAGGGGACGGGGAAAGCAGCCGGCTCATCGCCTGCCGGGAGGATGCCCGATGCGCTAAGAGCGCTTACGGCACGCCACCGATGACGGTAGCTGCTGCCATCTCGATTGTGCCGTTGCTGTCATTCGACAACGTCGCCCCAGCGTCGCGACGGCCATTGAGGATGTTTCACCGCCGAGTCGCAGAGCACGCGGAGTTCAAGGAAGAGCTCTGCGGTCTCTACTCTCTGTGGTGCGTTTTTTTGGCGCATTTATTGTCATAATTATGATAGGCGATGCCGATGATGGTGCCGGCAGCCTTGCACCGAGGGGTTACAACGAAAGCCCAAACAGGGAGTGTGCACGCAAAGGTTGTCAGGGAACAGGCCGCCCCTTCGACTGCCGCTTCGCTCAGCGTCCGCTCAGGGTGCGGCTGACATGTTTTGCGTGCACACAACAGGGCAACCACTTGAAGAAAAGCCAGGCCAATGCACGCCGGTCATCCTGCTATGGATGGCGACTACTATCCAGCCGCCCTGTCTGCGGGTACGGTGTCCGCTCGCGGTCGCGCGACTTTTCGGATCACCGCCGCCAGCTCATCGAGGGCTTGGTGCTTGGAGACGAAGGCAGCTGCGCCGGCTTCCCGGGCGCGACTTTGTAAGAAGTCGTCGTCGTACAGGCTGAGAATGACGACGGCGCTCTGTGGGGCTGCGGCCTGCAGTGCGCTGGTCGCCGCCAGGCCGTCCAGGCGCGGCATGTCAATGTCCATCAGCACGATATCAGGCTGGAGCTGTGTCACCAGTTGCAGCGCCGACTCGCCATCTTCCGCCTCGCCGACAATGTTCATATCCGGTTCGGCGCCCAGCCACGAGCCGACGGCCTGACGAATAACCGCCTGGTCATCTACGAGAAGCACACGAATCGCGTCCGCAGAGTCCACGGTTCCACCATTCAGGGTTAACTCCAGGTGAGTGTATACTGTTCGCGTCGGACTCACCATCCCGCCCTGGAACTACCCGTTGCTCCGGTCTATCTTCCCTCCCGGGTAGGAGCGTCCTTCTATGCGCCTCTTCTTTTCCGAACGCCACCATCGCCATGCGACCGAGCCGATACGCTTTCACGACGAGCCTTATCCGGAAATCCCGGCACGGGCCGAGCGCATTCGCGCAGCGTTGCTGAGGGAGGGCTTCACTGCTTGGGCCGAGCCTGCCGACCATGGTCAGGCGCCGCTTCTGGCCGTGCACACTCCCGGCCTGCTCGAATTCCTCCAGACGATTTATCCTGCCGGCCGGGGCCTGCGCCCGGCTACCGCTTTCTTTCAGGCCGATACTTTCGCAACCCGCAGTATGCGCCGCCGCTCGCCGCATCCGTGGGCGCAGATTGGTTACTACGCCTTCGATATCGAAGCGCCGTTCCTTGAAGGGACCTGGGAGGCCGCTTACTGGTCTGCCCAATGTGCGCTCAGTGCCGCCGACGCCGTGCTTGCCGGCGAACGCGCCGCCTACGCGCTCTGCCGCCCGCCCGGCCATCACGCCCTGGCCGATCAAATCGGCGGCTTTTGCTACCTGAACAACGCCGCCGTTGCTGCCCGTTACCTGCAACAGGGCCAGCCGACTCGCGTCGCCATTTTGGACGTGGACTATCATCACGGCAACGGCACGCAGGAAATCTTCTATGCCGACCCGACCGTTTTCTTTGTCTCGCTGCACGCTCACCCCGATATCGAGTACCCGTTCTTCTGGGGAGGGGCGGAGGAGCGCGGCGAAGGGCCGGGCGCGGGCTTCAACCTGAACCTGCCGCTGCCGCAGGGCACGGGCGATGCCGAGTACCTGGCAGCGCTCGATCAGGCGTTGGCCGCCATCCGCGACTACGCGCCGCGTTATCTCATCGTCTCGCTGGGGCTGGACATCGCGCAAGGCGACCCGGCTTCGCTGGCCGGCTTTGCGGTAACCGCTGCCGGATTTCGCGCCATCGGCGAGCGGATTGCGGCGCTGGCGCTGCCGACGCTGATCGTGCAGGAGGGCGGCTATCGGCTGGATACGCTCGGCGAGAACGCCGTTGCCTTTCTGCGGGCTTTTCGCTGAGTGGGCGCCCGGCGCAAGGCGAGTTGCTTCTTTACCGCAGAGCGCGCCGAGTGCGCGGGATATGAATGAAGAACGCTGCGCTCTCGTAACCGCTCAGCTGTCCTGATTTATCCGCAGATTACGTAGCTTTTCGCAGAGGCAATCTGTGACCATCGGTGACATCTGTGGATTCTTTTCAACGGCTGGAAGCCATTGTCTGAGCAGTTACGCGCTCTCTTCGGTTAGCCCCTCGCCGTAGACCCAAGGATATAATTCCCCGCGATGCGCATCGCCATGCTTTCTTATCACACCTGCCCTTTGGCGACGCTGGGCGGCAAAGACACCGGCGGCATGAACGTCTACGTGCGCGACCTGACGCGCGAGCTGGGGCGGCGCGGCCTGCGCGTGGACGTGTTTACCCGCTCCCAGGACGAGCACCAGCCGCACGTCAAAGAGGAGCTGGGCTACGGCAACCGCGTCATCCACATCCCGGCCGGGCCGGAAGTGCCGCTGCCCAGAGAAATCCTCTACCAGCACGTGCCTGAGTTCGTCGGCGGTGTGCGCGAGTTTGCGCGCGCCAACGACCTGCACTACGACGTGATCCACGCCCATTACTGGCTCTCCGGCGTGGCGGCCCGCAGCTTGCGTGAGACCTGGCACATCCCGTTCGTGCTGATGTTCCATACCCTCGGCCACATGAAGAACCGCGTTGCACAAAGCGAGGCCGAACGCGAGGGCGCGCTGCGCGTGCAGGTGGAGACCGAGCTGATGGCCCAGGCCGACCGCCTGATCGCGGCGACGCCGGCGGAGATTGCGCAGATGCAATGGCTCTACGGCGCCGACGTCAGCCGCGCCGTCATCATCCCGCCCGGCGTGGATTTGAACCTGTTCTACCCGCGCCCGGCCAACGTGGCGAAGCAACGCATCGGCGTGGACCCCGACCGCATCCTGCTCCTCTTCGTCGGGCGCATCGAGCCGCTCAAGGGCCTGGAGACTCTGCTGCGCGCGCTGGCCGTTCTCAAGGAGCGCGGCGTCTGCCAGTGCAACCAGCTGGCGCTCTCCATCATCGGCGGCGACCCGGAGGAAGATGCCGCCCAGCGCAATGCAGAGATGGAGCGCATCAAGGCCCTGCGCAGCCGGCTCGGCCTGGAGGGGATGGTGACCTTCCTGGGCAAACAGGATCAGGACACGCTACCCGATTACTATTCCGCCGCCGACGCCGTCGTGATGCCGTCGCACTACGAGTCCTTCGGGATGGTGGCGCTGGAGGCGATGGCCTGCGGTACACCCGTCATCGCCTCCGAAGTGGGCGGGTTGGCCTTCCTGGTCAAGGACGGCGAGACAGGTTTCCACGTGCCGGACCGCGACCCGGAGGCGCTGGCCGACCGCATCTGCGACATCATCACCGACCCGCTGCTGCGCGCGAAACTGGGCGGCCAGGCGGCGGAGTACGCGCGCAGTTACTGCTGGCCGCTCATCGCCGATAAAATCATCGCAGTTTATCGCGAACTACACACAGGCCGTGCACCGGCCTGGCTGGAGCGAAGAGGCAAGGCGCACGATGGTGCCGCCCTTACCAGCGAAACAGCCTCCGCATCACCCGATCCCACACCGCGTCCGGCAGGAAACGGCGCAGCAGTATATTGAGCGTGGTGCGGAAGGGGAACGAATAGCGGGCGCGCGGATGCGGGGTCATGAGGATTCGCTCAACGAGCGCCGCGAACTGCTCCGGCGGGAATCCCTCGCGAGCGGTGGCCTCTGCCAGCTGCGCGTAGCGCGCAATCAGCCCGCGATATGCTTCCGCCCTGCCGCCCGTGTACAGCGCCCGCGCGTTCTGCTCGCCGGCCTTCCAGATGGCCGTCGGGCTGCCGCCCGGCTCGATCACCACCACTTTCACTCCAAACGGCGCCAGCTCCAGCCGTAGCGAATCGCTCAGGGCCTCCAAAGCAAACTTGCTGGCGTGGTAGGCGCCCGTCACCGGGAACGCCATCCGCCCGCCCATGCTCGAAACATTGAGGATAGTTCCGCGCGCCGCCTTGAGCAGCGGTAGCAGCGCCTGCGTCACCGCCACCTGCGCGACGACGTTGATCTCCAGCTGCGCGCGCAGGTCGGCCAGCGGCAGGATTTCGAGCGGGCCGGGGTAGGCCGTGCCGGCGTTGTTGAGCAGCGCGTCCAGGGTAGGCGAAAGCATGGCCACCGTGCGGCCCAGCTCCGCCACCTGCGCGTCGTCGGTGATGGCGCAGACCAGCGGCTCCAGCGTGATGTTTTTCTGCAACGCTTCGGCGCGCAGGTTCTCCGCATCGGCGACCTTGCGCACTACGGCCAAAACGCGCCAGCCGCGCTGCGCAAGATGAAGCGCCGTCGCCCGCCCAAAGCCCGAAGAACAACCCGTAATCAAAATCGTTCCGGTCATTCGCCCTCATTCCCTCCGTTTCTCTCATCTCCCGATCTGAAACTCCACCCACTGCCCCGCCGGGTTGCCCGCCGCATCCAGCACCGCGACCGGTTGCAGCGAGAACGATGCGTACATGCCTGTGCGCACGGTCGTGCCTTCGGCGATGGGCAATGAAAAATGACTGATGACTAAATCGCCGGCGCGCCAGCCCGAGGCGGGATAGGTGGGCACATCGGCCTGCGCGATGCGATTGCCGCTCGCATCCAGCAAATGGGCGAAGATCGTGGCGTCCTCATCCGCTTCAAGGGCGACCCGCCACCACAATTGCCACGAGTCCGCATCGCGCCCCCATCCCAGAATCTCCGCGCCGTTCGCCAGCAGCGCCGAGGCCGGGCGAGGATGGGGAGGCGAGAGGGCCGCCGCGCCGGAGACCGTGAGCGTGCGAACCTCGCCCTCGCCCTGCCGCAGCGGCGTGAGCGACTCGTGCACGGCAACGGCCCGATACACATTCAGCACCGAGTCGTTGACTCCACCCGGCCAGAGCACCACCCGCGCCTCGCCGGCGGGGAGCACTGCCGTCGTGCGGCCATCCACGAAACGGTGCGGCGCGCCGCGCAGCAGCGCGTGGAAGACCGCCGGCGTTTCATCGAAACCGGGGTTTGTGCCCGTGCTGACTACGATGACATCGGGCGCGCCGCGGACGGAGCCGGCCACGTGCAGCAGCAGACCGAGCGGTGTGCCGAAGCCGCCCGGCGTGGCGCGTGCGCCGACGAAACTCAACAGCGCAGCAAAGGCCCAGACCTGCGCCGCCGCGATGGCTGCGGGAATGAGCCAGACCAGAACCCGCACGGGCCGCCCCTCAAAGCGCGCCAGTAGCGCATCCAGCGCAATGCCGGCCAGCAGGTACGGCGCAGGGAAGAGCAGGATGAAGTAGTGCGGGAAGACCGGGACGAGGCCGGGGAGGAAGGCGAGGAGGGGGAGGAGGAGCCAGAGGAAGAGGATGAGGGAAGTGTGGTGCGTATTCCGTATTGCGTATTGCGTATTGCGTATTGCGTGGTGGCTCTCGGACTGGAACTGGCTGCGGAGGGCAAGTAAGGCGCCGGCGATGGTGAGCGCGCCGCCCAGCCAGAACAGCGCCGTGAAGTCGGGGACGCTGGCCAGATAATCGCGAAACGCCTGCGGCCCGGCGAGCGAGTGGATGTCCGTGCCCATCGCCACCAGCGCGGCCAGCTCCGGCGCCTGCATGTTCAGCCGTGCCTGAGGAATTTGCATTTGCCCGCTGATGCCGTTGCTCGTTTGCGAGAGAAGATAGGCGACGAACGGGAGTGCCGGCAACAACGCCAGCGCCGCGCCCGCGCCGAGGCTATGCCGGTCCACGTTGCGGCGGAAGATGAGGAGCAGTAAAGCGGTGAGCGGAACGAAGACCAGACCGGAGTAGTGCAGTTGCGCGACGATGGTCAGCAGCCCGAAGTGCACGATCAGCCAGCGGCGTCTGCCCTCGATAAACGCGAGCAGTGCAGAGAAGATGTAGCCAACTACAAACAGCGGCAGCAAATTCTGCGCCCAGATTTTGCGCGAGTAGAGGACGGCCCACGGCGCGGCGGCATACAGCAGCGCGGCGATGAGGGCGACCCGCACGCCCCAGTAACGCCGCGCCATCCACCAGGCCAGCGCGACCGAGGCCGTGTTCAGCGCACCCACCCACAGCGTTGCGGCCAGCGGGCTTTTCCACACGAACAGCGGCAAGGCAAAGAGATAGACGCTGACCGGCGTGTTCGGCAGCCCTACCGAGGAGCCGATGCCGCGCAGGGGCAGGGCCTTGAACTCGGCCACATCCAGCGCCAGCGAGTAGAGCGCGGCCTCGTCGCGCTTGAACTCGGTCAGCTCCGGCCAGCCCAGCCGCAACGCAGCGGCCAGCAGCAGGATGAGGCTGAACAGCGTGAGTTCGAGGCGGGGACTCATGGGGTGTATCGCGTATTGCGTATCACGTATTGCGTATTACGTATCGTGTGCCCCGCTTATTTCGGAACCAATACGCAATACGGAATACGGAATACGTTGCAGTCAATGCGCTCACCGTAAGTCCCACCGGCCACGTCCATGGCTCGAAGCGCATCTCGACGATGTGTTCGCCCGGCTCGGCCAGCGGCACGGCGCGGAAGGCGAAGTTGGCGCGCAGCACTTCCACCTCTACTCCATTCACCCAGGCGCGCCAGCCGGGATACCACACTTCGCTCAGCACCAGATAGGCCGGGGCCGGCGTGCTCACCGCGATGTGGTAGGCCTCCGGCGAATAGTGCAGGTAGTAGAGATTTGAGTTCGGAGGTTGAAGATCGGGCAGCGACAGAAGCGCAGACGTTTCCAGCACGACCTCCCGTGTGGGATCAAAGTCGGGCGCCACGATTGCGGCGAAGGCGGCCTCGCCGTCCGGCACTGCCCGCGCCGCGTACTTCAGGCTGATTCGCGGCTGCGCGTTAGTGTTCAGCCAGATGTCCACGCCGGGGTCGTCGTTGAAGACGGGGACGATGTCCGGGTCGTCGGCGGGCGGCCGGTCTTTGGCGGCCACAATCCACTGTGCGCCGAGGAAGTCGTAGCGCGGCGCACCGCGCGGCCCCATCGAGCCGATGTAGGTCTGATAAGCCGCCGGCGCCAGCGGGTTGCTCACCCCGCCGATATCCTCCAGCCCGTGCCGCGCTGCCGCGTCCGGCGCCCAGGCGCCCGTGGTCGAGTCAATCCGCGTCGGGCCGGGCCGGCTCTTCAGGTAGTCAACGGCGACGGGATGTTGAAAGCCGAGCGTCGGGTCGGCGAAGTCCACCTCGACGAACGCGCCGTGGAAGAACAGGTCGGCGGCGAGGACGATGATGGCGAAGGCGGGGGCGAGGGAGGATCGAGAGTAGCGAGTAGAAAGTAGTAAGTAGGCGGCGAGGAGCAGGGCGAGGGTTACGGCCAAAGCCCAGAGCAGGTTCGTCACGCGCTCGCCGACCGGCGCTACGGCAAGATATGCAATGACCAAGATTGCTACAGCCACAACGCCAAATCCGGCAACCCATCGCCCTCTCTCTTTGCGCTCCGCGTTCTCTGGGGTGAACACTCTCTGAAAGCCGAAGCCCGCCAGCACGGCCAGCCCCAGGTCGGTCAGCAGCACGAACCGCGCCGGCGCGCGCAACTGCGCGAAGCCGGGGACGAACTCGTAGAGCAGGCGATGCAGCGGCATGTTCTCGCCGAGGGCGATGAGCAGGCTGAGGAAAGCAAGGGCGGCCCAGAACCCTTTGGTGCTGAGTCGGTGACCGGCTGAGTGAGCGATGGGCTGAGTAGAGCCGCTGCGCGAAGTTGTTGTGCCGGGCCTTTCAATTAGGGCGATGCCGGCGAAGACGAGCGGCAGGACGCCCAGGTAGCCCAGCTCAACGCGTGGCCACGGCCCCCAGTAATCCGCGGCGCCGCGCCCGAAGAGCAGCGGCGAGACGAAGCCGGCCAGCCCCGCCCAGGGCAGGGAGTACAGCGCGGCTTCGGGGTATGCCAGCCGCGCGCGCGCCGTGTACTGCGTCAGCTCGAGCGCCGGCAGCAACGCCAGGGCGCTCAGGCCGAGGGCGGCGAGAAAGACAAGGAAGAGAAGAGTTGCAGAGCGTATTGCGTATTCCGTATTTCGTTCACGCAATACGCTATACACAATACGCCATATACCTAACAAGCCCACCGCCCCAAAGCTTATCAGCATCATCTGCGCGTGGCCGGCCAGCGCAGCGACGCCCAGCACCGCGCCCGCGGCCAGCGCCCAGTTCACGCTGCGGCGCGTCAGGCTGAGATGCAAACAGGCCAGCGCCAGCGGCAGCCAGGCCGACACCGCGACGATGTTCAGGTTGCCGATGTGCGTGACCAGGACATCGGAGAACATGAAGGCGACGGCGGCAAAAATAGAAGAAAGGAAGAAGGAAGAAGGTGGGAAGAAGGGAGAAGGAAGAGGGAGGAAGGTTGAGGTCGGAGTGGCGTAAGCGCCTGCTTTAGTGTTCTCTTGCGTGCCGAGCAGGACGCGCATCAACACATACATCGAAGCGCCGGCCAGCCAGAAGTGAAAGACCACCAGCCATTCGATGGCGCGGTAGGGGAAGGAGGGCGCCAGCAGAAAGGCAAGCAGGTTGGGGGGATAGAACAGGCCGCTCTGGTTATCGGCGGCGAAGGGCATGCCGGCGTAGAGCGTCTCGTTCCACAGCGGGATGCGCCCGCTCCATAGCGCGCGCGCTGCGTACGAATACGTCGGCCAGAGGAAGGAAGCCAGGTCACCGCCGCCGCGCGGGATCCACGCCACGCCCAGCGTCACCGGCCAAAAAAAGACGAGCGCCAGGCCTGCCAGCGCCGCCAGCGCGATCCAGTCATGACGATGCCGGCGAAGCCAGACGCCCATCCGTGTCGCGGTCAAGGTCAAATTTGCGCCGGGTAAAGGCAAGCGCGATTGGCGCGGCAGGGGCCAGCCTGGGCAGGTCAGTCTTCTTCGCCGCCGACGATGCGCTTCCACGCGCCGTGGATGCCGTCCT
>JAVQXV010000404.1:0-1537 GCA_033577755.1 Anaerolineales bacterium | reverse complement strand
GATGATGCTCTGCAGCCCGGTGACGGTCAAACAGTCATCTAGCGAAGAAGGTAAATCATCCCATGGCCTATCCCGACTACGTCCATCGGCTGCTGGCTACGGCTCGCGAGGAGGGCCAATGGTACGGCGGCCAGTACGACGCCGCCGCCAAATGCTTCGACGTGCTGGCTCTGTTCCCCGATTGCGTCGAAGCCGCCGAGCTGGTCTACGAACTGTTCTGCGATGAGTGGCTGATTTACGACATGCGCAACTTGTTGCAACAACACATAGACGAGTGGGACGACCGCCCGCATCAGCAGCGCCGCAGGCTGGCGCTCTCGTGGCGCTTTAGCAGCCGGTGGGAGGGCAAATACACAGCGCCACGCTTCCCGCGTCCCGGGCGCCGCGCCCGTTCAAAGACCGAGCAACTGCTCGACGAAGCGCACCGCCGGCTGCTGGAGGCCTACTGCCTCGGCGATGAGGAGGCCACTGCCTTCGCCTGGCCGCTGTTCGTCGAGGCCATCGCCCACTCCGATGATCCGCGCGCAACGCTGCTGGCCGTCGGCTTTCAGTACGCCGACCTCGGCTTCTTCGGCGATTCGGTGGAAGTGCTGGCCGAGCTGTGCTCACGCTTCGAGGATGAAGGCGGGCGTCGCCTGCTGGTCGAGGTGAAGTGGTGGCGCGATAACGCGCACCGGCTGCCCTGGCTGCCGCCGCCCGGCGATGGCTCGCGCTACCGGCGGATGATGGCGAAGATTGACCCGACGGCGCCCTCCGACGAAGAAGTGATCGCTTGGCTGCGCGAGAGAGCCGCCGAGCGCGGCAAGGCCGCTCGCCCGCGGCAGCCGAGCATCTCACCCGAACTGGCCGCGCTGGTGAACAGCGCGCTGCCCGCCAACCTCCCCGCCACCACGCCCTCGCTCGTGGATTGGAGCTTCCTCGACCGCGACGACGGCGAGCCGGGCGAGCTGCCCGAATGGGCGAAGAGGCAGATCAAATTGTTCGGCCGGCGCGACAAAGAGATCGTGAACGACATCATCCGCCGTGCGCGTTACAGCCGGCCTATCCCTCCGCCCTCCAAACCCAAAAGGTACGACCCCAACGAGCCACCATTCGACCCCCGCGAAATTTGGGAAGATGATGAGTTCGACTTTGACGACGATGACGAATGACCACTAGAGAGGAAAAATGGACAAGCGCCAACGCCTGCACGCCGCCATTCAGGGAGAACCCGTAGACCGCCCGCCCGTCGCGCTGTGGCGGCACTTCCCGGTGGATGACCAGCGCCCCGAAGACCTGGCCGCCGCCACGCTCGAATGGCAGGCTCAATACGACTGGGACTTCGTCAAGGTCACGCCCGCCAGCTCCTTTTGCCTGCGCGACTGGGGCTTCACCGACGAGTGGCGCGGCAACCCGGAGGGCACGCGCGAGGGCAACGGCTACCTCATCCGCATCCCGGATGACTGGCTGGCCCTCAAGCCGCTCGACCCGGAGGCCGGCGCGCTCGGCGCACAGCTCGAAGCGCTGCGGCTGATCCACGCCGGGCTTCGCGGCGCAA
>JAVQXV010000403.1:0-1542 GCA_033577755.1 Anaerolineales bacterium | reverse complement strand
TTCTTTGAGAACGTCCGTCGTGAGGGGATTAGACTATGACGCTGCCAGAAGAACTCAAGCCAGAGGCAGGGGCGACAACGTGGCCTGCCTTTGTGGGACGGCAGCGGACCAGGCCTGCGTCAAGCAAGAAGGCAGAGCCGGGCGTCTCGGACATCAACTCATCACCGTCATTCGTTCCCGCAAGGGCGAACAAGGCAGGGTCTATCTGGCCGCCGTCTAATTGACCGCTACCGTCCGGTCTGACGAGGAAGCAATCCGGTAACGTATTCGCCACTCGAAAGAAGAACCGCTAATGATGAGTGTGTACGAAAATACGTGCACACAACGAGGAGTGTGCACGCAAAGGTTGTCAGGGAACGTGCCGCCCCTTCGACTCCGCTCAGGGTGCGGCTGACAGGTTTTGCATGCACACAACGAGGACGTGCTCTCCGTTTGGAGCATAGCGCCATGCTATACTTACCCCACCGTCAACGCCCAGCGCCCGGCCTGAGCCGAACGGCGTGTTGATGGGTTGGGAAACTAACACTGCCGGTTGCTAACCGGCTTTCAGCGGTCGCGACGGCACCGATGCACATGTAAGGCATGCCTTGAAGGCAGGCCGCCCATGCTCCTTCAAGTTACGAAGTAAAGATGAGCGATCGCACCGAAAAAGACGAACTGGTTGAACGCATCAGCCGGCGCACCGGCAACAGCGCCGCAACCGTCGAGAAGATTGTGGATGCGACGCTCGAGGAAATCTACGCGGCCCTAAAGCACAGGGTGTGCGTCTTGTTGAAAAACTTCGGCACGTTTTACATACGCCCGGAGCGAGAAAGCTGGGTTTTCAAATTCAATTTCAATCCTTCGCAACGCCTCCGTAAACTATTCGGCTGGTCGTCCACATACAAGGGCCGGCTATAAGGAGGTGCCATGTCCACCCGAAAACAGACCGAGAGCCACAATCGCGAGACAGCCCCGGAGACCATCCCAATTGCCCTGCGGCCGACTTATTCCGCCATCGTCGGTCAGATCGAGGCCGTTTGCCGGGAACATCTGAACGACGAATATGCTGCCCTGAGCCGCAAGCTGGCGGCGGCGCTGGCCCGCAAACGCCCTTCGCCACTGGCGCGCGGCAAGCCCGAAATCTGGGCCTGTGCGATTGTGTATGCACTGGGCACGATCAATTTCCTGTTCGACAAATCCCAGCCGCCTTACATGCGCGCCGACGAATTGTGCGCCGTGTTCGGTGTGAGCCAGAGCAGCGCCTCGGCCAAGGCCAAATACATCCGCGACCTATTTGACATGTTCCCGATGGATCCGCGCTGGTGCCTGCCAAGCCGAATAGACCAGAATCCTCTGGTCTGGATGTTGGAAGTCAACGGCCTAATTGTGGACGTGCGCTCCATGCCCCGCGAAGTTCAGGAAATCGCCTATCGAAAGGGCCTGATCCCCTACATCCCGGCAGATCGCGAGGCGGGGAGGGATGAATAACCTTTTGCTACCCCCACGTCACGCCGAGCATCTGCCCGTTTGCGACTCTTGAGTGACTGGCACCGCCCAACA
>JAVQXV010000402.1:0-1552 GCA_033577755.1 Anaerolineales bacterium | reverse complement strand
TCTTCAATCTTCAATCTTCACTCCCTCGAAATCACCCCCGCCCTCTCCAGCGGATGCGGGCCGCGGTGCGCAAGCGCGGGCGCTTCGCCGCCGGGGAACATCTTGCCCCGGTTGGCGATTCGCAGCGTGTCCACCGCGCAGCGCAAATTCCACATCATGTCCATATCCACCTCGGTGAAGAGCTGCGGCATGAACTTGCGCTTCTCCATGCCCACGCCGTGCTCGCCGGTGATGGAGCCGCCCAGCCGGATGCACAGCGCCATGATTTCGGCGGCCAGCGCCTCGGCCCGGTCGAGCGCGCCCGGCTCACGACCGTCGTAGAGAATGAGCGGGTGCAAGTTGCCGTCGCCGGCGTGGAAGACGTTGGCGACGCGGATGCCGTGTCTGGCGCTGAGCGCGTCAATCTCGGCCAGCGCCTGCCCCAGTTTGCTGCGCGGCACCACGCCGTCCTGCACGATGTAATCGGGGCTGATCCGGCCTACGGCGCTGAAGGCGCTCTTGCGGCCCTTCCAGATGGCCTGCCGCTCAGTCTCGGTTTTGGGCACGCGCACTTCGTAGGCGCCGGTGCCGTTGATGACCTGCATCAGCTGCTTGAACTCTTCCTCTACCGCCTGTGCTTCACCGTCCAGCTCGACGATGAGCAGCGCTGCCGCGCCGGGCGGGTAGTTGGCGTGGACGGCGGCCTCGGCGGCCTGGATGCTCAGCCGATCCATAATCTCCATCGCGCCGGGCAGTAGGCCGGCGGCGACCACGGCGGCCACGGCGTTGCCGGCCTTCTCCATCGAATCGTACGCGGCCAGCACCGTGCGATACAGCTCCGGCTTCGGCAGCAGCCGCAGCGTGATCTCCAGCGCCACGCCGAACAGCCCCTCGCTGCCGACGAACAGGCCGTGCCAGTCCGGGCCAACGCTTTCGAGCGACTCGCCACCGAGCTGCGCCACCGCGCCATCGGGCAGCACCACTTTCAGGCCGAGCACGTGGTTGCTCGTCATGCCGTACTTCAGGCAGTGCGCGCCGCCGGAGTTGAAGGCCACGTTGCCGCCGAGAGTGCAGATGGGTTGGGAGGAAGGATCGGGCGCATAGTACAGGCCGTAGGGCGCGGCGGCCTTGCTGACGTTGAGGTTGATCACGCCCGGCTCGACGACGGCCAGCCGCTCTTTCGGGTCGAGCCGCAGAATCCTGTTGAGCCGGTTGAGGCCGATGACCAAGCCGTCCTTCACCGGCAGCGAGCCGCCGGAGAGCGAGGTGCCGCTGCCGCGTGCGACGAACGGTATGCCGTGGGTGTGGCAAATCTTCACCGCGTCAATCACCTCGGCCTGCGTTTCGGGCAGGACGACGGCGGCAGGTTTGCTGTGGAAAGCGGTTAGAGCGTCAGATTCGTAGGCGGCCAGGTGGGCAGCGTTGGTGAGCAGGCGATCGGGTGGGAAACGGCGGGCAAGGTCGGCGAGGAAGGGGTGGCGGCTCATAAGCGCCTCGGCTGGGCTATAATCCGTTGGGCCTGAACGGGAGGTTAGCATGACAACGGTAACTCTTCAAGCCACCTATCGCAACG
>JAVQXV010000401.1:0-1559 GCA_033577755.1 Anaerolineales bacterium | reverse complement strand
TGACGGCTACGATGTCGCCGGCGCTCAGTCCGCTCACCACCTCGCTGAAGTTTTCATTGCGCAGGCCGAGCTGTACTTCGACCTCAACAATCTCGCCGTTGCGCAGGACGCTGGCGAACGCTTTGCCGGTCGCCCGGTCGCGGCGGATAGCCCAGTTGGGCGCCAGCACCACGTCACGCAGCTCCTGTACCACAATCTCGGCGGTAGCCGTCATGCCGCCGCGCAGGCGCGGGTCGTTGCTCTCCACAATCACCCGCACCGGGTAGCTGACGACGCCGGCGTTCACCGTAGCCTGCGGCGCAATCTTCTCCACCACGCCGGAGAACACATCGTTAGGCAACGCATCTACCGTGATGGTGACTGCCTGCCCGGGCGCAACGCGCGACACATCCACTTCGTCTACCGAGACATCGAGATAGTAGCGGCTGACGTCCACCAGGACGATGGCCGGCTGGTTGCCGGGCGCTTCGCCGACGCGGATGTTCACCGCCGCGACGACTCCGTCGAAGGGCGCAACAATCTGCGCATCCTTCAGGTTATTCTCCGCCAGCTGCAAGGCGGCGCGCGCCTGCTCCACCTGAAGCCGGGCGATTTCCAGGTCGGCCGGGTCAGGCCCACGCTTGAGGCGCTCCAGTGCCACCTCCGCCTGTTCCACCGCGGCCAACGCCGAGCCACCCGAACGGCCGGCGTTGAGAGCCTGCCGGTAGCGCAACTCGGCGATGCGGGCGTTCTCACGCGCCTGTTCCTGTTGGGCCTCCAGCCGCGCTTTCGCAGCGTAATTGCCCTCCTCGATAAGTTTATCCACCTGCTCGTTGATGGCATCGAGTGCGTTCTGTGCCAGCACAAAGTTGAGCCGTGCAATTTCGATTTGTTCTTTGCGGCTGCCCTGTGATGCCTGATAGAGCTGAGCGCGCGCCAGACGCAGATTGGCCTCGGCCAAGGCCAGGTCTTCGGGGCGCGGCGGCGCGGTCAGCTGGGCTACGGCTAACTCGGCGGAACGTAGGTTGAGCCGGGCCTGCTCCACCGCCAGCTCCAGATCGGTTGTGTCCAGGCGCGCCAAGACGTCGCCCTTTTGCACTCGGTCGCCCAGGGAGACGTTCACTTCCACCACCGGCGTCAGGCCGCCGGCGCCGAAAAAGAGATTGACCTGCGACTCGGTCACCAACGGGCCGGTTGCGCTCACCGTGGATAGGATTGTGCCGCGCTGTACCGTTTCTTGCCGGATTTGACCGGCGGCTGCCTGGGCCGCAGCCTGTTGCTGTTGCCAGAAGAACAGCCCGGCCACCGCGATACCGCTCAGAACCAGACCAAATATCAGCAGATTGCGTCTTGAGGCCATAAATGTGTGCATGATGTTGCAATCCGTAGGATTATATCACCGGGGTCGTGGGGAAGAATGAATTGGCGACTCAATGGCCTGCGTGAGCTGTGGGAGACGATACGCGGCGGCCCTGCACATCCCCGTCAACGTTGCCGAGTGCTAAATTACCGGCGCCGCTCCTCGGCGAGCGGCGTTCGTTTTTCTCGGCGATACAATCTTCCCGACGAAATCCGTTTCA
>JAVQXV010000080.1:0-13956 GCA_033577755.1 Anaerolineales bacterium | reverse complement strand
CTTCGCGCCGCGCCTGTTCTTCGGCAGCCTGGCGCGCCTGAGCTTCGCGCCGCGCTCGCTCTTCCGCCTCCGCCGCCTGCCGCACTATCGTCGCATAATCGCCAAACGCGACGCCGCGCTCATCGAAGCAGACGACGTGATCCCCTTCCACGCCCAGCCACAGGTTGGCGATGACCAGATGCGCTCGCCCCGCTGCATCTAGCGGGTGCAGTTGGTACACTCCCGCCTCCAGACGGTAGTCAAGCAGGCGCAGGCGACGCTCTCCGCCACGACTCAGATCATCCACAATCACGTACTGCGCTACCCCCGCGCGCGCGTACTGCTCCACTTTGCGCTCCAGGTCGTTTTCGCGCGTCTCCGGAGACGTGATTTCGATAATCAGCGCCGGACGCGCCCCCTCGACCGCCACGTCGAACGTGCTCCAGTTCTGCCGTTCCCGGACGCCGGGGATGACCATCACATCCGGTCCGTGCGGGCGCAGGTCAGGCGCGTCCCAGGCGATGCGCACATCGGTCAGCACAATCGCCGCGCCGGACGTCTCCAGGCGCGCGCGGAGCACCTCCGTCAGGTACATCCGGTCGGTTTCGTGACGGTCGCTGTGCACGATGAAATCTCCCACTTCCGGGTGCAGGACATCCTCCAGCGTGAGCGGAACCTGGTCGAAGTGATGGGGGTCGTCAGGGGTCGGGCGCGGCACGTAGCGCCAGCCGTAGCGGAACGGGTCCTCAGCGGGCGCATCGGCGGCAGGAATCGGTCTGGTCGATGCGGTCGTCATGGCTTCAGTATACCAGAAATCGAACGGCGATCTGATCAACCTCGCGCCGCACTGCGACAGGTTCATGCGGCGCGGGAGTCAGACCCCCTCGATGCCAGGCGCTTGGCAGTGGTGTTCAAAGCAGCCCATCACCTATCATCATCACGCATGGTCCCTCCTTTCCTCGTCCCGCTGCATGGCATGCGCGGGACGAAGGCGTCATGTCCGCCGGACCGCCCGTCGGTGATCCGCCCAGCGCCTCAGCGCGGGATGCATGGATGCTACCTATGCTGGCCGCACGGGTGGAAGCGGAAGCATTGCGGAACGCAGCGTGTAATGAACGGCGGGCGACGGATGGCAGGCGCGGGCGAAGGCGCCCGCAGTGGTCGTCCGGTTGGGGCTGATGCGTTGCGCGATCATGACCGCGCTGCGCGTCGTCCCTCTTGCGCGCGCGCGGGAGTTATGGTATGATTAGCGCGTATGCGTGAGCGCACTGACCGGTACGCCGTGCGCCAGGCATCGATATGCTCCGTTTCTTCGTCGATTCGCCTCGATTCTCGCGTTTCTTCGTCCCGTCGTCGTTTCCGCGCACCGCTGTCGTCTCCCACGCCGCATCCGCCGTCGAACGCCGCCCGCCGTCGTTCCATGCAGGCGCCGCGCGCTGAGCGCGCGATTCGATGCAGCGCGCCGCATGCTGCGTCCCATCGATTAATCGCCTCGTTTGCACCCCTCGCCGTCCTTCGCGCCGTCGCTGCGACCATCGCGCTTCTGCGTCGTTCAACGACGATCGCGCAACCGTCAGGGCGCCCGGAGGGCGACGCTTCCGGGCGTCGGCCCCGGTTCCGCATGGAATCGGGACGCAACGGAAGGCAAGAGGAGAACGGCGATGGGACAATGGACCATTGTCCGCACGCCTGGGTTTGAGAAGAAACTCCGCCGCCTGCCGCAGCATGTGCAGCCGCGGGTCAACCGGAAGCTCTGCAGCCTGGCAGTCCAGCCACGCCCGGTCGGCGGCACGAAGCTGAAGAAGGATGCAAACCGGTATCGTCTGCGCATCGGCACATGGCGATTGATCGACGAGATTCAGGACGATCAGCGTATCGTTTTCGCGGTGTCCATCGTCGCACGAAAGGAGGCGTATCGCCGGCGTCACTGAGCGGCTGACCCGGTCCAGCGGTGCGGGGCGGGCTGGTCTGAATTGGTTCCGAGAATGAACATTTCTCGGAACGCATTTAGGCCGGCCTGCCAGTCGCCCCACCGCGCCCCGCGCATGGTCGCGGACGGGCTGGCGCATCAGCGCCCCCGTTCGCACGACCATCGCTCCCGCGCCCGTTATCCTGGGCGCTCCGCGTTCCTCTGTCCTGCTCATGATCCGGCTGCGCGCATCAGAGGTATCATCCATGCATCCCGCGCCGACGCGCTGGGCGGATCGCCAACGGGCGGTCCGACGCATATGACGCCCTCGTCCTGTGTGTTGGAAGACAAGGGAAGGATCATCAATGACAGGACTTACGCGGTGGCGCGTTTTCTGGCTTCGCCAGAGTCTGCGGCAGCGTGGCGCTCCCGATTAAGGTGGTGCGGTGCGGCGGCAAAGCCGCACCGCACCAACTAAGAAGACAAGTACTGCTGTCAATGATACGAGTTACGCGGTGGGGTGAAACACCGCTTGCACATTGACAACACCCGAGACGCAATTGTTCGGCAGACTGGAGGCGTCACCCAACCAACCTGCCGAACGGAGGAAACCCTCATGGCGTCTCGACTCGATCGTACCACGCGCCAGCTGTATCTGGCGGTTGAACGCGCCCTGCTGCGCGTGCAGATGTCACGTTTGAGCGCCCCCACCCTGGCAGCATTGATCACCCTGGTCGTGACGGGTCTGATCGTGCTGGATGCGCGACCGACGCACCCACGCCGCGCACGCTTCTTGTCGGCCCGCGGTCACGACGCGTTCCATCGCTTGCGCTGCACGATGCCCTTCGCGTGTCGTGCGCTGAGCGCTGCTGCTGGCCTTTGCCCAGCGATTGGGCCGTGATGGCTATCGGCTGCTCGACGATGTGATGGTCGAAACAGCGCGCGCCAAACCGTTGCGCTGGGCGGCGCGGATGTACGCGTTCAACGAGCAATGCTCGGTCTGGGGGTTCCAAGTGATGGTGCTGCTGTGGTGCTCGACTGATCGCCGCTGGCGCATTCCAGTCGGGTTTCGTGCGTGGCGCCCCAAGCGCTCGGTCGAAGGGCGCGCTATCAGACCAAACTGCCGCTGGCCGAACAACTGGTCAGGGTGGTTGTCCGCTCGGGATTGCCGATTGCGTACCTTGTCGGCGATGCGCACTCTACCGCCGGCTGGTGTACCAAACGCGTGGCAAGTTTGGGCGTGACCTGGCAAGGCGCGCTTGACCCAAAAACGCACGTGGTTTGGCGTGGCAAACGGCAGCCAGGACGCGCGCTGGCGCCGACGCTGAAACTGAAATGGCGCAAGCACATGGGGCTGCGCGCGATGGCACTGCGGGTGGATGCGCCGAAGTACGGACACATCCGGTTGGTTGTGGTGAAAAACCGCCACGGGAACTGGGAGTATCTGGTTACGAACGCGCGGCACGCCGATCTGACGACCGTGATCGAACGCAAGCGGTCACGCTGGTCGATTGAGACGGTCTTTCGCGATTGGCGGAGCGGGGGCTTTCACCTGGACCAGAGTGGATTGACGGATACCTGTCGGGTCGACCGGCTGCTGATGGTGTTGGCGATTGCCTATCCGTGGCTGGTCAGCGTCGGGCGCTGGGTGGTCAAACGGGGCTACCGGCGCATGATTGATGATGGGAGTGCGCGCCACTGGCATTTCAGTCTGTTTCAATTGGGGGTGGGGCGGAAAGAACATCTGGTAAGTGACACCGTTATCAGTATTGTTTCACGGTTGCGTGTAGGGCAATAGGTGTCCAGGTGACATCCTTTGACGGGGACGACCCTGAGGGCGAGAAAACCCGCAAGAAGAAGGCCGTGAGCAAGACCAAGTACACCTGCGCGGGCTGCGGCGCCAACGCCTGGGCCAAGCCTTCGGTTAATCTCTGGTGCGGCGACTGTCAGCAGCCCATGCAGGCCGAGGAGCTGGAGGAGGGGGAAATCTGAGAAGGGGGGGGACGACTAGCCCGAGCGGATACGAGAAGGGCCGCCCTCGCGAGAGGACGGCCCTTTTCTCTATGGCTCTTGCCAGCCTACAGCGGCAGCACCTGGGGCAGGCCGAGCACCACGAGTACGAAGGCGAGGATGACGGTCAGGGCGCGCTCGCTGATCATGAACTGAACCGGCCCCCAGGCGAACGAGATAGCGGGCTGCTTCATTGGCTCCTCCCAGTACGGTAGCATTGAACCGGCGCACCCGCAGTATAGGACAGCATTCGTGGCCAGAGAGTTGGAAAGCCGCTCGACTGTTTCCCCCCGCTACTTCTCCGCTGATGCCAGAAAAGAGTCGGATTTCCGCAACCTTTCAGGGGTAGCAACGTCATAAACTACAAGCACGCAAGGAACCGACCTTGCGGCAGTGGCCCAAGAAAGGAGCAACCATGCCCAACGCAACTCACAGTCTGCAGCCCCGGAAAGTGGGTAACTAGCCAAGGAGAAGAACGACTACAGCAGTAGCATAGTCAAGCCCCCCACTTTCCACCAAAGCCGCGGTGGCTTTGACACGGGATATCGCTGCAGAGGAACTGCGAACGGGGGCATTATGGGCAAGGACGGCATCGCCGAGCCTGCCGCCAGGCGGGCCGGTGAGGAGATTGCGCGGCTCCGCGTGAGCCGTGGTTGGACGCGCTGGCAGCTCGCGACCAGGCTGCTGTACGTGATGGCCGAGGACGACCCGACTGCCGATGCGGTTAACGAGGCGTGGCTTGCGCGCCTGGAGACCGGGCGTAAGGTCGTTATCAGCCGGGAGACGCTCGAAGCGTTCTGCCGTGCCCTGAACTGCACGCGGCAGGAGCGGGCCCGCCTGCTGCTCCGTGCCGACCGCAACACGCTCGCCGACGGCTCCCAGGAGCCCGACGACGCCGCCGAGGCGCTCGTCTACGTGATGAATCAAGTGTACGCCGAAGCCCGCCACATCCTTGACGACGCCCTGAAGCAGCGCAGGGCGCACGATCTAGACAACGCCGAGTTGCTGGAGTTGGTGTCAAAGGCAATTCGCCTGATCGCCAGACAGTAGCGGCAGGGTACACAGAAAACGACGATGAGCGTCGGGAGACACCACCGACGCTCGTGACACGAGGGCACCATGCCGAACCTAACGACAGTTGAGAACGGTGCGGGAGGTTCCTGGACGGTGGAGCACGACGAAAGCGACCGTCTGACCCACATCGGCGGATTCCTATTGACGTATCGCACGTTCGGCAGCATCACGCTCGCCGCCCGACTGAACCACGACGAAAAAGTTCGCGGCACCGGGGTGCTCCTGCAGCGTCTGGCGACTATTCCGCCGGGCCGATCCACATCCTACCTCTGGCACCCGGACGACAAGTAATACCGATTAGAATTGGCGATTCCGCATCATTAGTCAGTAACAGGAGTTACGCGGTGGGGTAACCCACCGGCTACACGTGAACAACACCCGAGACGCAATTGTTCGGCAGACTAGAAGCGTCACCCAACCAACCTGCCGAACGGAGGAAACCCTCATGGCGTCTCGACTCGATCGTACAACACGCCAGCTGTATCTGGCGACAGCGGCGGCGCTCACGCGCCTGCGGATTACGACCCTGGGCACGCCAACGCTGGCAGCCTTGCTGACCCTGGCCATGACGGGCCTGATCCGGTTGGATGCGCGGCCAACGCAGACCCGCGTGGTGCGCATCCTGCCGGGACGGCAGCACGACGCGCTCCATCGCCTGCTAGCGCCATGCCCTGGTCGACCCGCGCCCTGATGGCTTTGGTGGTCGCCGTCGCCGCGCGGCTGGGGCGAGACGGCTCCCTGGCGCTGGATGAGGTCATCGTCGAGAAGGCGTTTGCCAAGCGGCTGGCCTGGACCAGCTGGGTCTATTCCTTCGCCAAGAAGCGCACGGTCTGGGGCATGCACATCGTTGTGCTGCTGTGGCGCTCGTGCAATGGACGCTGGCGCCTCCCGGTTGGCTTTCGTCTGTGGCGCCCCAAACGCGCGTGCCGTCCACAGCGCTACCGCACCAAGGTGGAGTTGGCCGAGCAGTTGGTGCACACTGTCGTGTTGGCGCGGCTGCCGGTCCAGTCTATCGTCTGTGACCCCCATTCCACGGCGGACTGGTTCACCAAACGGCTGGCGCGGCTGGGGCTGACCTGGCAGGGGACGCTGGACCCCAAGACGATCGTGGTCTGGCGCGGGTGGAAGCAGGCGGTCCGCGCACTGGCCGAGCGGACCAAACTGAAGTGGCGCGCGCCGTTGGGCGTGCGTGCCACGGCACTGCGGGTCTCCGCCCCGACGTATGGCCAGCTCCGGCTGGTCGTGGTCAACAACCGCCACGGGAACTGGGAGTATCTGGTGACGAACGACGGGGCGGCTGATCTGACGACCGTTATCGCGCGCAAGCGCGCGCGCTGGTGGTGTTACAACTCTTGCGCTGCTCGGTACACGAGCCGATCAGGACGGTCAAGGAGCGCTGGCAACTTACGGTGGTACAGGCAGGTGATACACCGCCAACGCCACTCCGAGCCTGTCCGCCTGAGCTCAGACCCACCGCGTAACTCCTGTCAATGACAGGAGTTACGCGGTCGCCTCACGGGCGATCCGCGCGACGGCTCTTTTTGCCTTCGGCAGAGCGGTACTTGTCTTCTTTTGCGGTGCGCTGCCGCAGGCGCTGGCGAAGCCAGAAAACGCGCCACCGCGTAAGTCCTGTCAATGAACGATACCGAAATCTTCGCCGTTGCCTGGCGCGCCGGCTAGGCGATGCAGATCCATCGCAACGCTGCCGGCGTTGCGACGCTGATCATCCTAGGCGACCACCCACTGATCTGGGTGGTCGCCCAGATCCACCCCGCCTATTCCGACGAGATGGCGCAGCGTCGCGCCATCCACCTGCTGGTCGCGCTGGCCGAGCTGGAGCGCGGCCGGGAGCAGCGGGAGGGTGTCCGCCTGGGGGCGTGGCGGACGACCGACCCGGACAGCGTCGTCCAGGAGGGTTTCTGGGCGCGCCCAGACCGCAACGCGATCTGGGGTCCTGGCACGCGACCCGCCGGGGTCGTCGCGCCCCCCGGCGCCGGGGCGGCCTCCATCCCTGACATGACATGGGGGTGTGGGCTGTGTCCTGCTGGGAGATGATGGACGACCGGGGACGCATAGGCGCCCCGGTCGTCCATCATCTCCGATGAGACCTGGGCGTGCGCCTCCGTCCAGGAGCTGAACGCAGCGCTGCAGCGGCTCGCTGACCGCGCCTACCAGGAGGCGTGGGTGGGCTGGGAAGCGCCGCCCGTCGCGGTCGAAGCTGAGCGGTGGCATTGACCGCCGCGCCCCCGCTGTCCGCAACAGATGCGGACGGCGGGTGCCCGCCGCGATCATCGGTCGCGCCGCCCACACCCCGCAGCCCATGCCCCCCACAACCACCCGGTGCAGACCAGACGCTGACCGGCTCCCCTCCCGATATGGGCGTTCTGTACCGAACCGCCATCATTGCCCTGCCGCCGCGCCGCATGCCAGGCGTCCGGCGGCGCCGGCGCCCGCCCGCCCGATCCGACGCTGCTGGTACGATGGGCATTTTGCGCCGAACCGTCATCATTGCCCCGGTCGGCATGCCACCGTCGTGGATTGCGGCATGCACCCGCTGGGGATGGCGCGGCACGGCGCGTGCCGTCGGTGATCCGCGCCGCGTCCATGGGTCAGTCAACGTGCGCTGCGGCGTCCCGCGACGCCAAACGTCGCAGTGCCGCCCATGCGGCGCTAACGGGCAGGAAGGAAGTGAATGGGAGGGGCAGGGTTCGCACCCCACGCGCGATCAGGGTGCGGGCGTCCGGGTAAGGCCCAGCGGAGCGCGCAGGGTGCCGGACCGTGGGATGACAGGCGCGGGCGCCGGGGGCGGGACGGTCGTCGTCCTGTGCGGACTGATCGAACAGATCACACTCCGTCTCCTCGTCGGAAATGACCGCGTCCAGCGCCATCCCGCGATCCAGCGCGTTCCACGCGGGTCGTTGCTTCGTCGGCGGGCGCAGGGGCAGGGGGACGCCGGCGGCGGACTGGAAATCGTATGGATCGCTTCGTCGGTGGGCGCAGGGGCAGGGGGTCACGCGGGCGTAGGGACAGACGTGGCGCACCTGATCAACCTGATCGTTGCTGCATGGGTGACCGATCCGATAGCGGCGAGCGGCGCTTTATCGATCATGCATGCGCCGTTGTCCGAGAAGCAGACACCGTCGTCGGACTGACGGTGGTGTCTGCTTCTCATCTTCGATCCGGCGCTGCTCGCCGCCATCATCGAATCCGCCGCCGCCATCAGTTCATGCATGGCGTCCAGCGCTGGATGCGGTCGGTTTGACTCATGCGGAGCGAAGCCGCACAGGTTGCAGAGTGCGCAGACGCCCGGATGGCCATCGCCAGTCCGTTCAGGACTTGCTCCGGACTCGTCCGCCCATCCGCTTCGCTGCGGGCGGATAGCGGTACCAGTGGCATGTTCTGCTGCACGGTGCGGAACAGTCCCGGCAGGTCATCCCGATGTTGGTGATCGCTACTGCGCTGGCGCGGCTCGACCGCTGCGCGGGCGCCGACTCCGCGGACGCGGGCGCGTCCTTCCCAGGCGCGCGTCTGGCGTCTTGCCCCGAAGGGTGACATCCGTCATCTCCCTGCCCGGCCGTTGCTGGAGGGTCCCTGGCGCGACCGGACCGACGGCCTACAGCCGCGATCATTGGCGCGATGCCCGCAGCCTCGGGAAGCGTCCCCGCTGCGCCAGCGGGGAGGGCGTGAACCAGCTCCTGCCAGTATCCGGGCGCGGGTCTGGACTACTGGTTCGTCGGATGCCGGGTAGGGCAGTACGTCCCGCCTGCATGGGCGGAACCGCTGCAGCAGGGCGGATGCGCCGAACGGCACGCAATCATGACGATGCCGTTACGAATCTTCGAGGATTGCGATATATCATCAGGAGATCATGCGGATCGGGCGGGGATGCGGCGGTTCCAGCGCGTCCGCATCCTGGCGCGTTTGCGCTAGTCCCAAGGCGCGCCCAGGCGTCCGGCTAGCATGGCGAGGCGTGGGGATGCGGCGGCGCCGCGTGCGCTTGAGGCGCGGCAGGAAAGCGGTGCCGCTATCATCGTGCGGCAGAACGATGGCAGCGACGCGTTGTGTGAGAAAGTGAAACAGATGATAGCACGGATTGGCACAATCATCTTTTTCCTGGCGCTGCTGGCAGTGATGGTGGCGTCAGTTCTGGATTTCTACGTTAGAGTCGTCACCTTGATCGATCCCGTGGGAATGTATGATGCGGAGACAGGTGCGTACCTGAAAAGCATCGGTCCAGCGACGCGCGCCGTTGATGCGGATTTCGCTGCGCTCGGCCGCGATCCGCTGCTCATCCAAGATGCGAGCTGGCGCCAGACCGTGCAGGCGCGTGTCGATGAGGCGCTGACTCGCCTTGATCAGTTCCCGCACATTAAGAAGATCCCGCCCTCGTGCTGGCGAGAACACGTTGCACTGCGCGAGGCTGTCGATGCGCATGTCGCGTGGCTGACGGAGGTGCGCGCCGGTTTGCGCGCAGGCGACCTCGATGCCATCAATGCCAGTATCGTGCTGAGATGGGATGCCAAGAACGCCTGGACGCGCTACAATCAGATCGTTTGCAGTCGACTCGATTGCTCGCAGCCATAATCCAGCGCCCGGCAGCGCGGATCCCGCGCTGCTCCCGTTGCCGGGCCGCCGTGGGCCGCGTCGCCTGCCAGCGCGTGGTTGCGCGTTCGCGTATGATCTGCGCCCATCTGCGCCATGCGCGCTGCTGGTCGTAGGGGAGTCCCCCGCCATGCCAAAGGGAACGCCTCTCATAGACATCTGGACGGATCACCCGCTGGCGGCGACCCCGAGCGCTGCACAACGGAACGACGTCGGCGCGGCGCGCCAGAGCCTCTCCGCCGGAGCCTCTCTTCGTACCCGATGCGCGCCGCGCCGACGCGCATCGGCGTTGGGATTGCGCGGGAAACGCTCCTGATTACCCTGGGGAGCGTCCATGGTTCAGGAACAAATTGTCCGTCCGCACTCAGCATGCGCCAGCGCCGTCGTTTCAGCGGCATTCGGCCGCGGAGCAAAGCGCCGCCTGGCATCCAACGCCCCAGAGCGGCGCCAGACGGCGCTGCAAAACAGGTGACCGAATGGCGCTGACCTGCCGTGCATGGCGTTGCTCCATCACGGCAGGTCAGCGCCATTGGCGCATCATCGACCGGCGGCGTTGGCAACATCAGCGTGACGGTTTGGATTGAAATCACCATCGCTGGCGACTGCCTATCTGTCATCGCTCCTCCCGCCACTGCTCCGCAGACGAACAGCGTGGTCAGGAGCGCGCCTCTGCGCTGCACAACTCGCAGCGATCGTCAGTGCGGGCGTCGAGTGGCGGTCGTTGTCAGGGGAATGCGATTTCCGCTTAGGGTCGCTCCCTGCCGATGAGCAGCGCATCGCGCAGGAGCCGCGAGCGCACTCCAGAACGTTGAGCGCATGCGGATGCAGCGCATCCTCAATCAGGCGGTGCTACATGCGCGACTGGTATGCGGCGCAGCCTGCAATCGACGGTCAACACGGCGTCTGGTCGGTATGGCGCAGGCGCTCGCGATTGAACGCTTTCGCGTTACCCGGTCCGATGCGGCTGTCAGCGTGTGCGCGCGACTGCCGTCTGTGCATCCTTACATCATTGCTGGCATCTATGCAGGACAATGCACGGTGCAATCGAAGGCAGAGGCGCCATCGAGGCGATCCATGTTCAGCGTCCTCGAATGGTTGAGCACGATTGAGCGCTGATGCGGGCTCGCCGCCGCGCGGCGGCGAGCCCAGACTGTGGATGTCGCACGTGTTCGCGCGCCGTACACCATGAGCCTTCGGATCGTCACACACCATCGGGCGTCTCCTGAGCGCCTCACGCCGCCGGAATGTCTGACTGCGCTGTGCGAGCTCCGGCGCGGGACGGCGCTGGGGGCGGTCATCTTCATCGACAAGGCGGGGATCGACCGGTTTGACCTGGACGGACTGGTCGAGCGCCCGTCCAGGTCGCTCCGTCCGCCGCCCACGCGCCGCAGGCGCGTGGGCGGCATGATTTCGACGCACCGCGCCGCCTCATGGACTTACCCGATGTCGTGTACTCCTCTTCCCTGGCAGAGTCGCCTGTTCGACGCCAGATGCACTGCTGACGCCGCTCCGATGCAGCGCAGCACGACCGCGCCGCCATGCAAGCGGCTCATAACCCCCTGACATACGCCTGGCGCGCCCCGACTCAGGCGTATATCACGCGGATGTTAGGAGCATGCTCCGGCGGTTGTCAGGCGCTTATCACACCGGACGGGTCACGGTGATCAATCATGGAGGTTTGGTGCATGCTGACCATCGCTGTGGAGACCTGGCTCCTACGACGAGTGGGGAGCCATTCCGCATAACGGCGTTGACGCGCCTGGGATGCCTGGGCGAGATTAACGTCATCCGTAGCGAGATGGCCACACCGTGGGGCATCTCGGTCAGCAAGATCGAGATCGACCAGTTTGACCTGGATGGGCTAAACGAAGCACAGGCTATCTTAAGCGTGATCCGGATTGCGTCTGGTGCTCGGGCATAGCAACCCTGCGAAGCAGGATGTCTGCTCGGAACGAACGTGCGGGCGCCGGTATTTGATGCGCCGCGTCATGTTCTGGCGGCGGCGCGACGCAAGGGAGCCTGGATGAGAACGGCCGGAATTGGCGCGCCTCCGCGCACGACCAGGTTCGCCGGTTCGAGCGCGTCACTCAGCGCAAGCTTCTGGCCACGTCGCCGTGATGTGCAGCGGCACGCGCGCGATCACGCCGAGCAGCAGGCGACTGGGGCGCACGACGTGGTCCGCCTCCTCAAGCGACACCACGACCAGCACCGGCTGCAGCTCCAGCAGCTCCGCCAGATCGATCGCCTCATTGTCCAGGTCGCGCAAGCTGGCAACCCACGTCGGGCGGGTCTGCAGCCACTGGGCGATCTGGTCGAGCGCCGGATCCCAGTCGCACCGTTCCGCCTGCACCAGGCAGCGCGCCAGGTTCTCCGGCCACGCATAGACCCACAGCCCCTCGCGCAGCAGGTGATAGGCGACCATGCCTGGCTCGTCAGCGAACGAGCGCGGCGAGACGCCGATGACCTCCAGGCGCGCTGGGAGACCCTGCGCCGTCCACTGCTGCAGCAGCGCCTGCGCCGCTGCACTGCTAGGTGTCTCCGTCGTGTGCTGCGCCCATCGGGCAGCGGCGCCGCCACCCGATACTGACTGACCAGCAGCGGCGCAGGCACGGCCGCGCCGTCCCATCCTTAGCCGCGCCGTCCCTGCCTCATTGCGCTCCTCCTCTCGGCATGTGCGGTCACCGGAAGAACGGTTCGGCGTGCACGTCCGAACAGGGGTGCACGCGCGCCGAACCGGGTATGCTGGCGGACCAGCATCCGATCACGCGCGGCACTGCGCAACAGCGTCGCGATTGGCTGCCGCCCCGATGGCAGCGGAATCGTTGCACGTGCCGGGAACGCGTCGCTCTGCGTTGCTGCCCTGGCGTCTTCGCCGGGCGTGCGCACTCGTCAGTTCACCCTGGATGCGTCTGCCGCAACGGTGAGCGCGCTGCGCGCCCGGCGAACGCCACGGAGGTCAGGGCGTGCGGCGCGATGACGACGACGAGAACCGCTGCGCTACCTGCATATATATTCGTCAGCCCGCTTCGTCGCGGGCAGAGCGCGGCGGCAGGGGCGCTCTCCCTAGCCCTCTCTCACAAGGGGAGAGTTTTCCGTCACGCCCTCACGTTGAATCGCTCGCTGGACATCGCGACGCCCCAGATTCCCCTTCTCCCGCACGCGGGAGAAGGGAGCAGGGAGATGAGGGCAAAAAAGGCGTCAGGACCTGCCAAATACCCTCGTGCCCGAAAAATGCTCCACTTGAGAGCCTAGCCCCCTGAGGGCGGCGGTCTCGGCGCAGCAGGCGTCGATCTGGCGCCGATCTGGCGCGTGCGCCGCGTGCGGATCGTCCGGTCCGAAGCGCCGACCGTCTGGGCAATCTGCTGGTCGCTCCCGTAGGGTGAGGGTGCGCCGCCGGGAACATCCGGGCGTGAACGGCGTGCGTCTGCGTGGTATGGCTGTTTTGCGCAGGAGCGCCATCCAGGCGCGTCTGGCTATCGCTGGCTCGCATCGGGCTCGCACCATGCCCGCACCGGGCGTGCATCCGGGCGCGCACGCGACGAGAATATGCGCAGAATATGCGCAGAACCGGTCAACGAGGCGCGTGCGAGGGCGCGCTCTGTTCATATTCCAGGTTGCAAGGCCTAAAGCAACGGCGCTGGAATGCGGCGCTGCGCGATTGCTGCGGGCCATGTGCGCCCGAAGGGGGAGAAGCGACGCAGAGCGCGTGTGTGTTGTCTCGTCGTGGGCGTGCGCCGCCGGATCTGGTCATCGGAGTGGCTGGCTGCTGATGCGTGTCTGCGGCGTTGCGCGCGGACATCTCCGTCTCTGGTCACAGAGGCAAAGCAGGAAGGTGAAGGATCGGAACGAAGCGCCGCTCATTGGTTGCCTGAGCGCGGATTCTGAGATGCGGCGCATCTCCTTCCTGTTGTTTCTCCGGTGAGGTCATCGCGGCATGCTGGGCATCAGCGCGCGTATGGATGTCAGCAGGACGGCAAACGGGTGCGCGCAGATGCAGCGCGGATGCGCTCGTTTGCGCTGGTCTGGCGTGCTGACGCTGCTGAAGCGCTGCACCGGACGCGGTCGGCGATGAACGCTGCCATCCTGGTGCGCTGGTGGCGCTGGAGCGCCAGGGCATCGCCGTGAGCGCACATGCCCATGTTGCCCAATTCGACGCTCGCATGATGGCAAGGGGCGGCGGCGTGCAGCGGCTATGAGGCATGAAGGGCGCACCATCGCACAGTGAAATAATGAAAAAAGTGAAAAAGTGAAAAAGTGAAAAAGCAAAAGAAAGAACAAAAATAAAAAAAAGAACACTGGGTCATACTTCCGTCACGACTGTCGGAACCATGACCAGGATTCCATCTTGTTCATTCTTGTTCTTTTTCTTTCTTTTTTTCATC
>JAVQXV010000079.1:0-14029 GCA_033577755.1 Anaerolineales bacterium | reverse complement strand
GTGGTGAACTCGGTGGCAATCATCAGCCCCAGCCCGCGCACGTCGCCGATCTCCGGGTAATCCTCCTGCAAACGGCGCAGGCCGGCCAGCAGCAGTTGGCCCATGCGCTCGGCGTTCTCGATAAGCTTCTCTTCGCGCATCACCTGGATGGTGGCGACGCCCGCGGCGCAGGCCACCGCGTTGCCGCCAAAGGTGCCGCCATGCGAGCCGGGCGGCCATTTGGCCATCAGCTCCGGGCTGGCGCACAGGCCGGAGAGCGGCAGGCCGGAGGCGATGCCCTTGGCCATCGTCAGGATATCGGGCGTGATGCCGAAGTGTTCGATGGCGAACCAGCGCCCGGTGCGCCCGAAGCCGGTCTGCACCTCGTCGGCGATGAGCAGGATGCCGTGCTGATGGCACAGTTCGCGCAGCTCCTGCAGGAAGCGCACCGGCGGGACGACGTAGCCGCCCTCGCCCAGCACCGGCTCAATGATGACGGCGGCGGTCTCCTGCGGCGCGGTCTGCGACTTGAACAGGTGCTTGAGTTCCTTCAGGCAAAATTCGGTCGTCGTCTCCTCGTCCCAGCCGAAGCGATAGGCGTAGGGGTACGGCGCGACGAAGATGCCCGGCACGAGCGGCTGGTAGCCGGCGCGGTAGATGGTCTTGGAGGTCGTCATGCTCATCGCCAAATGCGTGCGCCCGTGGAACGAGCCGCTGAAGACGATGATGTTGGGCCGGCCGGTGGCCTGCTTGGCGAGCTTGACCGCGCCCTCGGTGATCTCCGCGCCGGAGTTGGAGAAGTAGAACGACGAGAGCTGCGGCGGCACCAGCGGCAGCAACTCTTCCACCAGTTGCAGCATCGGCAGGTGATAACTGATGTTGGCCTGGCTGTGGATGATTTTGGCCGCCTGCTCCTGGATGGCTTTGACCACCTTGGGATGGGCGTGGCCGGTGTTGGTCACGCCGATGCCGCAGGTGAAGTCGAGCAGCTTGCGACCGTCCACGGTGTACAGGTAGGCGCCCTCGCCGCGCTCGGCGATGAGCGTCTCGGCGACGGCCCGGCCCCAGACCGGGGCGAGGTGAGAGGTGTCGAGTGGGCGAATGGCCATGAGTGGGTCCTTGTGGGGTTGCTAGGGTGTGATGACTTCGTGTTTGCGCAGCCGCGAAATCAGGTCTGTGGGATCGGCCTCCAGTTCGCCGGTCGCGACCAGGATTCCGTCTTTCTCGATGAAGCGCGCCGTTCTTTCGCCGGGATGTAAACGAAGCACTTCCTCTTCCGCTTCAAGCAAAATGGTCATTCCGGGCAACAGGCCCTACCGCGCCCGGAGCCGTTCGGGAATGGTAATGCGCCCCTGCTCGTCAAGTGTTACTTCGAGGAATTCGCTCATCTTTGGAGTTGCTGTCTTAGCAGGGCGGCGTAGCCGGCGGAGTCAGTAATATCTTTGCGGTCTGCCCAAAGTCCGAAGGCGGGGTGTGCAGCCCGGCCCTTTGCTCTCCGCCGCAGCGTCCGGTTGGGCCGGTTATGAAGCACGATCACTTCCACGACGCCCGGCGCAATCTCTTCCGGCATGGTCACAATCAATTGGCGATCGGCCGTCACCCGGCCCTTGAGTCTTGTGGCAAACATAGCGCCTCCTTCAAGGGACATCGTAGGCATTTGTACAAGCTGAACATATCATACTACGAGACTCCGCCCGGCGGCGCACCGACTTTGTCCGGGCGGGCAGGGTACAATGCCGGGGCGCATGAAGCTAAGCATCATCTCGCCCTTCCCGCCCGCGCTCTCCGGCGTGGGGCAGTACGGCTGGCACGTCACGCGCGGCCTGGCGGCTACGGGCCGCTTCGCCTCCATCACCGTGCTGGCCGAGCGCGCCCCGGCGGCGGAAGCAACAGCGCTCGACGGCCCGGTGACAGTGAAGCGCGTCTGGCGGCGCGATGACCCGGCCTCGGCGCTGCGCCTGCTGCGCGCCCTCGCCGCCGAGCGCCCCGACGCGCTCTGGTTCAACGCCGGGCTGACGATGTTCGGGCGGACGCGGCCGGCGAACTTCCTCGGCCTGCTCGTCCCGGCGCTGGCGCGCCGGCTGCGCGTGCCTGCGCTCGTCACGCTGCACGAGCTGGTGGAGGCGGCGCCGCTCACCGGCCTGGGCGCGCCCAACGGCGCGTTCACGCATTGGGGCGCACGCCTGGCGACGCGCGCGCTCTTGCAGGCAGAAGCGGTGGTCGTCACGCTGCAACGCTACGCCGAGGTGCTGCGCAAAAGCTACGGCGCGCGCAACGTTCATCACCTGCTGCACGGCGCGTTTACGCCGGTCGCGCCGCTGCCCCGGCCCGACAATGCGCCGCCGTTGGAGACGCTCTGCTTCACCAGTCACGCGCCGCATCGCGGCCTGCCCGTCCTGCTGGAGGCCTTCGAGGCCGTGCGCCGTGCGCTGCCCGCCGCCACATTGACCATCGCCGGCGGCGACCATCCGCGCTACCCCGGCTACACGGCGGCACTGCGCGCCTCGCGCAACGGTCAGCCCGGTCTGCACTGGCTGGGCGCGCAGCCGGAGGCGGCGCTGACGTTGCTGTTCGCGCGGGCGCGCGTGGTGGCGCTGCCGTATCTGGCGACTGCGGGCGCATCGTCGGTGATGTACCGAGCGGCGGCGGTGGGCCGGCCCGTCATCATCAGCGATTTGCCGGATACGCGCGCCGTCGCCGAAGAAGCGGGCCTGCGCGTCATCTTCACCCCGCCCGGCGACCCCGCCGCACTGGCCGAGGCGCTCCGCGCGCTGCTGACCGACCCGGCGCAGCAGGCCGCCCTCGCTCAGCACAATTTGCGCGCGTTGAGCGGCGCCACCCTCGCCCACACCTGCGCGCGCTACGCGGAGCTGCTCACCGGCCTGACCCGCGCATGAAGGCGTTACGGTTGCGTCTTCTCCGGCCGCGTGTTGCGCCCATCTTTGCCCTGCTGTTCAATTTGCCGTTCGTGCTGTGGCGCGTGCAGCGCGCTTCGTACGACGCCTACACCCACATCTTCTTCGCCGACCATTATCGGCAGGACTGGTGGACGCTGTGGGAGCCTCGCTGGTATCTGGGCTTCTCGGTCGCCTCGTACCCGCCGCTTGTTCATCAACTGATTGCGCTGCTGTCTTGGCCGTTCAGCACCGTCATCGCGGCGTTCGCGCCGGAGCCGGAGATTTACCTCGGCGCGTTCCGCTGGCTGGGCCTGGAGGCTGCGTACGTCGTTGTGCTGCTGGCCGTGCTGTGCGCCTTCCCGCTGGCAGTGCGCGAGTTCGCGCGCGTCTTTGTCGGGCCACGGGCTGCGGATTGGGCGATGGTGCTGGCGGTGTTTCTGCCGGCGTCGGCGCTTTCGGGCTGGGCCTTCGGGCAATTGCCTACGTTGGCGGCGACGACGGCGTTGCTGCTGGCGCTGGCGCGTGGCGCTGCCTTCTTACAAATTGGGCGACGGCTCGACCTGTTGCAGGCGCTGGCGCTAGCGGCGCTGGCCGGTGCGCTTCATCACGCCGCCTTCCTGTTCGCGCCGTTTGGAGCTTTGGCGGTTGTGGGTGTCAAGTGTCACGGGCCAAGAGTCACGTGTCACGCAATACGCAATACGCAATACGCAGCACGCAACACGCAATACGCAATACGTCTTGTCATCTGGGCTATGCTCTCCGCCCTCGCCGTCGCCCTCGTGCTCTGGCCGTTCCTGGAATGGAGCCGCGGGCAGAGTTTGCAGACGCCCATTGACCACGCCAGCCGCTACAACTTTCTGACTCGGCCGCAGGCCGCGCTCGTGTTCTTCTGGCCGTTGCATGGGCCGATGCTGTTGTTCATCCCCGCGGCGCTCCGGCTGGCGTGGCGCGTCCGGCGGCTGCGGTTGCTGACCCTCGCATGGCTGGCGCTCTTTGTGCTGAGCCTCGGCGGAACCACGCCGTTGCCGCGCTGGCTGTTCGGCGCGGCCTGGGAATGGCTGACGTATGACCGCTTCGGATTGTGGGCGAGCGTTGTGCTGCTGCCGCCCGCCGGCGCGACGTTGCTGTTCCTGCTACGGCGCTTCGGGAGCGTTGCAGCGCTGTTAGCCGTTGGCGTGCTGGCGGCGTCCGGCTATCTGGCCGGTTTTCATTCGGTGCTTGTTCGCGCGCAGCCGCCTGCGCTCGACCTTGCGCCTCTCGTCCGCTTCCTCAACGAGCCGGCGCAGCAGCCGTATCGTTACCTCACGCTCGGCTTCGGCGACCAGCTGGCGAAGCTGGCAACGCTCACGCGCAACGGCACGCCGGATGGGACGTATCACACGGCGCGCCCGCTGCCTGAGCTGCGCGCCAGTGGCCTGGGCGCGCTCGACGGCGCGCTGTGGAGTCCGCAGGGCGTCTGGGCCGTTGCGCCGTTCCTGCGCGAGCCGCAGCGTTACGGCCTGCGCTGGGTCTTCTCCAATCATCTCGCTTACGAGCCGGTGCTGGGCGCGACCGGCTGGAAATATCGCTTCGATGTGGGCGCGGTGAAGGCGTGGGAGCGCGCGGAGGTGCGGCCGCGGCCCGTGACGCCGCCGCCGGAGAATGTGTGGGCAGCACGGTGGTGGGGCAGCACACCTTTGGCCGCGCTATTGCTCGCAGCGTTCGCGCTGGCCTGGCCGCAGCGCTTGCGAATCACACGCGGGGCAATCCTCGAGGTGCTGACCGACGCGCGGCGCGGGCTGCTCACGCTGACCGTTGTCCTGCTCTCACTGTGGTGGGTGCACGTTGCGCGCGTCGGCGCGGACGATCTGCCTCACATCTACTTCGGCTACCGGAGCGTGCTGGTCTTTGCGAGCGATGTGGTGCTGACGCTCACCCTCGGCGTGTGGTTGCTGGAGCGCGCGGCAGGCAAAGCCTGCCGTGAGAGAAGCGCAACGCGCTTCTCCAACGCCGGCTCCGTCGGCGCGCGCGGCGAGCGGCTGACACTTGGGCCGCGCCCGGTGCTGTGGGCGGGACTGGCCGTCATCGTTGCAAGCGCGCTCTCGGTATGGCGCTCGGAGGATGCGGGGCTGACTCTCGCGTTCGTCCTGCACCTGAGCCTGCTCGCCGGCCTGTATGTGCTGTGGCTCAACGACCCGCCGGGTGCACGCCGGCTTGGCTACATCTTCGGCGCGGTTGTGGTTGCGCAGGTCGCGGCGGCGTTGGCTCAAATCATCACGCAAAGCTCCGTCATCCCGCGCGAGCTGGGCCTGAGGTGGCCGGGCGCGTTCGACGCGCAGACCGCCGGCGCGAGCGTGGTGCTCAATGCGGCGGGCGAGCGCTGGCTGCGCGCCTATGGCACGCTCTCGCATCCGAACGTTCTGGGCGCGTTCCTTCTGGTCTATTCGACGGCGGCCCTCGAACGCTGGCTTACGACCGGCGAACGACGCTGGTTGAGCGTGCTCGTGCTGGGCGCGCCGGCTGTGGCGCTGACGTTCTCACGCGCGGCGTGGCTCGGTGCGCTGGCCCTCGCGGCTGCTGCGTGGTGGTTGACGCCGCGCACTGTGCGTGCTCGCTTGCGGATTGCGCTGGCGGTGAGCGCCGTTGCCGGCGGCCTCGCCCTGCTGCCCCTTGCGCCGTACCTGCTTAGCCGCGTCAACGTGGTCGAGCCGGCCAACCGGCTGGAGGCGGCCTCGTCTCTGGAGCGCGCGTTGCTGGTTGGCTACAGTTTACAGGCGTGGCAGGCTGCGCCGCTCACGGGCGTGGGCGCGGGCGGCTTCGTGCAGTGGGCGGCGCGCCACACGGGCGAAGCCTACCCGTTCCAGCCGGTGCACAGCGTCCCGCTGTTGGTTTTGGCGGAGACGGGCGTGCCGGGCGGCGCGGCGATGCTGGCGCTGTTCGGCGTCGTTGTGGCGCAGGTGTGGCGCAGCCGCCGCGCGTTGACCATCGGCAGCGCGCTCTGGACGGCGGCGCTTGTAGCGATAGTCGTCACCGGCCTGTTCGACCACTTGTGGTGGACGCAGCCGCCTGCGCGCACCCTCGCCGTCATCGCACTGGCGCAGTGGGCGGCGGAACAAAAAAGAAGCGACGCACCTTGAGGGTCGCGTCGCTCGAATGAAGCAGGCCGGGTTCGACGTTCAGCGCAGCTGCGAGAGGTACGCAACCAGATCGGCCAGTTGCTGCGGCTCGAGCGCCGAGTAGGTGGCCGGCATGATGTTGGGAGCGAAGGGTGGCACAACGTAGATGTTCGGATTGACGATGGACTCGTACAGGTAGGCCTGCGGATTGGTGGCACGGCCGGTGTAGGCCGCAAGCGTGAATCGTTCGGTCGCGTGGTCGGCGATGCCCTTGCCGTCGGTGGATTGCGCCGCCAGCCAGGCCGGGCCGATGAGCGACGCGCCGGGCTGGGCGGCGATGTGGCAGGCCGTGCAGCCCTGACTCACCGCCAGCGCTTCGCCGGAGGCAACATTGCCGGGCGGCAACTGCGCGAACAGCTCATCCGGGCCGGGGCCGGGCGTGGGGGTCGGGCCGGGCTGCGGTGTAGGCGTCCACAGCGCGGCGATGCGCGTCGCCTCCACCGCCCGGTCTACCGAAACGACGGCGAAGATTCCGGGCAGCACCCACGCCAACACACCCACGACAACCGCTCCGAACAATACGAGGATGAGTCGGTCTATTAGGGTCAGGCGTTTGGGGATGGCGGTCGCCAGCGTCTGCTTGATGCGCGGTTCGAGCGCGGCGAGCTGCGGCGCAGGCCAGGCGGGCGCAGCGTTCGCCAGTGCTTTTTCCGCCGCGCTGTATTGGGCAACCAGCCGCGCCAGGCCGATGCCGGCGGCGATGACGGCCACGATGATGACCGGCAGAAGCAGCGCAAAGGCGTGCAATTCGGTGAGCGGGCGGCCGGGGCCGGGCAGGAACTCCGGCCAGCCGGGGATTGGCTCGCCGGGCAGCCGCATCAACTCGGAGTTTAAGGCCGGGATGTAGCCAAGCGCGCTGCCCGAGGCCAGCCAGCGCAGCAGCAGGAAGGCGAGCACGCCTACGGCCAGGACGATGTAAAAGATGGCGAGGGACCGATCGTCGGTGAGAGGCACGGCGGGCGCGGGCGACTTCTCTGTCGGCGCTGGTCGCGCCGCCGGGCCGGCAGCCTTCTTCGCAGGTTCCTCGGACGCCTTGACCTTGCTTTCGACAATCTGCGAGGCCTTACCTAAACGCGCCGTGGTCAACGCCAGCACGATGCCGGTGACGATGACCGCGCCGAGCGTCACACCCAGGATCAGGGCAAGGCCGAGACCTACGGTCAGGTCGAAGCCGGCGACGCTCAGCACCACGCTATTCAAGTCGGGCAGGCGGTCGAGGGGATAACCGGGCGGTGCGCCGGCAGCCAGCGCCCGCGCTGTCAGAAATCCGAACACGCCCAGCGCCAGCACGGTGTAGAAGATGATCAACTGGCGTTGGTCATACAACGGCACGCCGGGCGGCGGTGTTGGGCCTTCGGTTTCTTTTGCAGCAGCCTTTGCGGTCGCCGTTGGGTTGGGTCGGAGTGCGGGGTTGCCGCGCGCCGCTTCCATCGCCTTCTCCTCCGCCAGCGCGGCGGCGATGAAGTTGACGATGCCGGCGAAGATCAGGCCGAGCACGACCAGCGCACCAAAGGCGACGATGACACCGAGCGTCACCAGTATCAGGAAGCCCTCGCGCGTGTTGAAGAAATCCAGCGGGTTGCCTAGGCCCTGTGCCGTCACCAGCACACCGATGCCGGTGACCGCCAGCAGCACGAACACGAATAAGAGAGTTTGGCGATTACGATGCAACGTCAGCCTCCTCAGCGGAAACGGTGGACGAATCCACCGTGAGATGAATCATCGAGAGCGCTCAGGGCGCAGAGTTCTTCGTTCACACATTCAACCACGCCAGCACGAATCCGGCCAGGGCGAGGAGCAGCCCGACGGGCGCCAGCCACCATACTGGCGAGCGTCGGGAAGCGGGCGGCAAAGCCCGCCAGACGCGCCAGCCCCAGCCTGCCGCCAGCGCCAGTGCGATTCCGCTCAGCGTCCAGCGGCCATTCGCATTCAGCCAGCCGACCGGCGCCGTCGTCCACGGTATCGGCTCATCCGCGCGCCGCAGGACGCCGTCCACGCCGAGTTCCCAATTTACCACAGCAAAGGCCGGGTCGGCCCCGGCGCGCTGCACCATCACCAGCATTTGCCAGCGGCCCGCATGCGTCAGGCCGAAGCCGTTGGCGGCATAGTCGCCGGGCGCGCTTTCGCCGAGCGTGCGGCGGGCTGCCACAGCGCCCGCTCCGTCGAGCGGAAGAAGGGTGACTTCGACCTGTGCGCCGGACACGGGCGTGCCGTCCGCCGTTGCCAGTTGCAGGCGAACGCGGTTGATGCCCGCCGTCGCCGGCTCCAGGCTGCCGCGCGCCGTCAGTTCCGGCCCCGCCTGCGCCGACCACTCGGCGGTGCGCGCCGGCGGCTGCAGCGGCAGTTGCCAGGCCAACAGCGCCATGCTCAGGATCATGGCCGTGATCACAACAGCTTCAAGAGCCAGGCGTCTTGTAGGCAGTGGAGTGTGCATCGCTCAGGTTCTGGTGCGGCGGCGCCGATGCGTCGTCACTTGGAACCCGTTGTTTGCCATGACAAAGTCGGCACGCCAGTACAGCACGTCGAGGTGGACGCGATAGGTTTTCTTGCGTTTTGCTACTTGTGCCGCAAACTCCTGATATTGCCGATTCATATCTTTGTCCAGGCTGATTACCTTTGTCCATTTCGAAAGCTTCTCGCCGCCTTTTTCTCGACGGAGTCCCTTTGCCACATGGCTATCGAGTGGTAACTCCAGCCACTGTTCAATGCGATGGAGACCATAGTGTTTGCAGAGAAATCGGTTATAAACAGCTCCTCGCAAGAATATATTCAAGAGCTTTCTGGCCACACCCCAATGTCTCGCTTCTTCTGGCAAAAAGCGCAAAAATCGGTACGTGGCGCGATCCAATACAGTTTGGAATTCCTGTTCCGTCTTTGTTGCGAAATGCTTCAAGTTGAGGTTCGCAAGGTATTCGCGCGCGGCAGGGACCGTTCCTTTTGGTCCCATTTTTCGTACTGTGGACGGGCCGACCGATGTGCTTGCTTCCCTGCGCCGAAGGGCATTAATCAGCTTTTTGTTCATCATTTTAATAGGTCCGCTGCAAAAACTACTTTTCAGACGCAAAAGCCACCATATCCGGTGCCGAGATGATAACCCAAGCGGTATGGTGGCCAAGCGTTTCGATCATGATCCTTTTTCAGTGCACTAACGGATAGGTACGAATACAACGGATACATCAAAATCCGTTTCATCTGTTGTCGTCTACTATATCCGTTTCATCCGTTCAATCCGTTGACCCAATCCGGCGCGATGCTCTTTGCGCCCTTCGCGCCTTCGCGGTTCCCACTCCATCCGTTTCATCTGTTCAATCCGTTCAATCCGTTGACTCAGTCCGACAGCTCCTCGTACTCCGCCCTTGCCTCGCGCAGCCAGCCTACCAGCGCCACGACGGCCAGCGCCACGCCGATGACGATGGCAACGTTGCCGGCCAGCTCGCTGACGAGCGGGCGCAGGATGATGAGGCCGAACGCGGCCAGCACCAGACCCAGGTCGAGCAGGAACGGATAGACGCTGGTGCGCTTGCGCGGCCAGCCCGGCGGCGGCCCGCCCGGTTGACCGTTAAGACGCGCGCCGTTGTAATGAACGTTATGGCCGTTGACGGTTTTCTCGGGCGGCCGTTTCGTCGGGGTCATGGGTTCAACACTCCCTGCACAATCCAATTCTGAATCGCCAGCGCGTAGGTCAGCGAAGCCAGCAGGAACAGCAACGCAATACCGACCAACGCCCAGCCCAACAGTAAGTTGCGCCGTGCTTCTTTCTTCTTCATCACTACACCATGTAGAAAAACCGGTCTGCCACCAGCAGCGCGAACATCAGCGCCAGGTAGTAGCTGGAGTACTTATACAGCCGCCAGGCCGCCTTATTGCTCGGCGTGCGCCAGAGCCGGAGCGCCAGCCAGATGAATCCTAGGCCGAGCAGCGCCGCGCCGCCCAGGTACACCTGCCCGGCGACGCCCGCCGGCGTGAACAACAGAGTCAGCGCCACCAGCAATAGCGTGTACAACACGATCTGCCGCCGCGTCTCCGCCTCGCCCCAGACCACCGGCAGCATCGGCACACCGGCGCGCGCGTAGTCGTTCTTCTTCAGCAGCGAGAGCGCCCAGAAGTGCGGCGGAGTCCAGAAGAAAATCAGGGCGAAGAGAAACAGCCCGGCCACACCTACATCGCCACTGACCGCCGCCCAGCCCACCAGCGGCGGGATGGCGCCCGCGCCGCCGCCGATGACGATGTTCTGCACCGTGCTCTTCTTAAGCAACAGCGAGTAGCCCAGCACGTAGTAGGCGCTGCCGGCCATCGCCCAGAACGCGGCGGCATAGTTGACGAAGACCGCCAGCACGTAGAACGCGCCGACGGTGAGCGTCAGGCCGAAGGTCAGGCCGGCGGCGCAGGAGATGCGGCCCTGCGCGATGGGCCGGCGCGCGGTGCGCGTCATGTGCCGGTCGAGGTCGCGGTCAATCACCTGATTGAGGGCGCTCGCGCCGCCGGCCGCCAGCGCCCCGCCCAGCATCGTCCACAGGAACAGCTCCAGCGGCGGCCAGTCGCGCCCGGCAATCACCATCGCCGCCGCCGTCGTCACCAGCAGCAGGAGCATCACCACCGGCTTGGTGAGGGTCAGGTAGTCAACGAAGGTCTGGCGCAAATCGCTCAGGCTGAAGCGCGCGCCACGCAAGGTATGCGGGAAGGCGGCCCACGCCGGCACAGGGAACTTGAGCGGAGAGAGGCGCACGTACTGCATCGCCAGCACGGCGAAGCTCACCACGCCGGCCCAGATGAGCGTCGCCGTCGCGCCGTGCAGGGCGTTGAGGCGCAGTGGAAAACCGTTGAGCACGTTCGCCACGCTGATAAGTATTTGGCCGGTGAAGAACGCCGCCGTCAGGCTGGCGCTGACCACGACGGGCGTGTTCTCGCGCCGCAACTGCCACGCCTGGATGACGCTGCCGGTCAGCAGCAGGCCCGCCGTGAGCGCGGCCAGCCGGTGCGCGAAGCTCAGCCAGCCGAGGCCATCGGTAGGAATAAGCGTGTTCCCGCACAGCGGCCAGCCCTCGCAGGCGAAGCGTGCGCCAAAGGCCGTCACCGTCGCGCCGAGAACTGCCAGCGCGAAGACGGCGGCGACCGCGCTGCCCGCCAGGCGGCTCACGGCATCGAAGTGAAAGAGCGCGTCGCCCAGGCGCGGGTCTTTGTGGAGTTGAAAGGCGACCGCCGTCGCCGTGATCCACAACGCAACTTGAATCAGGCCGAGCGCGAAGTGCAGCACCTGCACGCCCGGCTGCGGCGGGAGCAGGCCGAGCAGGAATTGCAGCAGCATCACGCCCGCGCCCAGCCAGGCCGGCCAGAGCACCCAGCGGACGCGCGCATAGCTGCGCCACGCCGCCAGCGCCGCCGCGATGAAGAGCGGCGCGCCCACGGCGGAGGCCGCGCGCCGTGCCAGGTCAACCCAGTTGAGTCCGGTGTAGGTGACCTCGGCGGGCGCGAACCACCGGCCGTTGCACAGCGGCCAGTAGCCGGTGCAGCCCGGCGCGCCGTCAGCGCGCGAGATGCTGTTGAGCAGGGTCAGCATCAGAGCTGCAATCGCCGCGCTTAGCGCCAGCCAGCGGAAGTAGGCGGTGACGGGCGAGCGAGGGGACGCGGAGCGGGCCATCTAAATAAGTATCTCACAAAGACGCAGAAGATTCCCTATGTCTATATCACTTCTTGGGGATGCAGAACTGCGAATTGTAGCTTCGCTCATCAATCACGCCGAATCAAGGGCAAATAGACACGACTTGGGAAAAGATTGGCATTGTTGTCATGGAGATACACCCAGCCTGTAGATACATTGTCAAATAGGCCGGGCCCATAGTCCACTGCAATGTTATAGGCGTTTATTGCATTAGCTATTCGGTTTACTGTGATTTGAGAAGTGGCGCCTAACGAACGCACGAACACTTCGCCCCCATGCCACTCATAGAGATAGTAGGTCGTTTGGTACGGAGGAATATCAGGCGCTTTGAACTCTAGAAATACAGTTTGTTCACCCCGGTTGTATGCAGCCATCAGATAAGGCGAGTTTGGTTTAGCCAAAATGTCAACGTATCGTGACTGTTGATTCCAAGTCGGGCTACTTACCAGTTTGGTGAGCACAGCATAGCAGTACTGGCCTGTGGGTAAACACTGATTGAAAGCTTGAAGTGCTCGAACGTATGTTGGGTTGTTTGTCGGGTTTGCATTCGGCAGGATAAACCAATTTCTCCGATCCCGATACTCCAGCACTTGGAAATGTGCATCAGTCGAGAGACTTGGCGCATCAGGAGAAGCCCCCATGTGCAGGGCTACTTGTACATGGCTAATGTTTGAGGCATAAGCCGATGGAAAACCACTCGGTGCAGCATTACCGGCAAGGTGACGTGGATTGTTTCCTGCAACCAGACCTGGCGGACTACTATTTTCCGGATATTGAGCACCGCCACTGAAACGGGTTGTATCGTGGGTTAAGGTAGCAATTGGTTCTGGCGGCGCATACCATTCATTCCACCAATTGCCCATCAGAGGACGTAAAGCAATTGGATTACCACTGAAAACGTTGCCAGTCACACAGCCCGAGCGCGCTTCAAAATGCAAATGAAAACCAGCACCATTTCCAGTATTCCCTGTCCAAGCCACGGGCTGCCCTTGAGTAACAGTTTGTCCGGCGCTAACCAAGGCGCTATCCAAGTGGGCAAAAAAGCTGCAAGAATTAGTAGATGGATGATGTATTCGAAGTGTGTGTCCAAAGCCCCCGTTATAGCCCGCCAAATAATCAATTACTGTGCCATCCGCTGGCGCAACAACTTGTATGGACTGCGCTGGACTCGGAGCATAGTCTATAGCTTCCGCTGAAGTGTTTATATGAAAGCCCTCACCTGGGCCATTGCTAATGTATGCACTGCCATTGATCGGCAATCGCCAAGAAACAGCATGCGCGATTGGGTTCGGAGTCGGCGCAGTTGTAGGAGTGGCTGAAGATTGCGCAACTGCGCCACTTGGACTTAGCCAGACAGGCGCGAAGAAGAAAAGGAGTGTTACAGGAACAACAAACAGAATACGCCGTGCCCACATGGTTGTCTTTCCTTCATCCCTATAGTATCCTTGCACATCAAGGGCTTGGTTCTATAACAAAACTTTTGAGGACTCGCTCGTACACGATATTGAACTGTGAGTTGACAGATGGCGTGACCATCTGGTACACAGCTTGCCCATTCGTTATCCACACCTCAAATAATTCGTTGTTGAGCGGTGTAGTTATGCTACGCCGTAACACCAGATAGCCGTTGTCAAGTTGTTCGGCTGTTTCAGCGACAACTTTTTCCGGGCTGCTGGCTAGCTTTTGCGCATCCGCAAACGTTATTAGCGAGGTGTAGCCTTCAAAATCACCCCTCGAGTAAATATCAAGTCGAAAACGGTTCGGACTATCAATGGTTTTCTCAACTTGAGTAAGTGGAAAATTGGAGAGTGTGACGATCTGCCCCGAGGATTGGTAAGACACAAACCAGTTTTCCGGATATTCAAAGCTATAGAGTTGCTTTGCGTGGGTGAACAAAACCCATTTTTCCGATGGACTGAGGTAAGTAGTACTTAGGTTTTCAAAGGTTGCAACGACGGTTGCTGGTGGTTGACTGGTTAGTGCTACTTGCGTAGTGGATGCAGTCTCGGTAGGCGATAGTGTTGCTACAAGACTGCCGTCGCAACAAGCAGGTATCATCATTGCTAACGCGGCCATTGTCGGATCGGGAGTATCCACAACAGGAAACTCGACTACTCTGGTCGAAGTGGGTTCAAGTGTTGCCGGCGTGGGATACCCAATCGATGTTGGTGAGACTGTCAGGCCGGGAGGCGGATAACCTGGCTCTGTGGCTATTTTGGCAGCAGCGCCTTCACAGGCAGTCAGCCCACCGATAAGAAGAAGCGTGATTGATACCCCTTCTAAAAGCCTATTCCGCTTACTAAGCTTGTTTCTCATAATACCCTCGCTTCAGAGCTAGA
>JAVQXV010000078.1:0-14061 GCA_033577755.1 Anaerolineales bacterium | reverse complement strand
ATCGGTGGCCGTGACCGTCACCGTCACCGCCTCGCCCTGATTGACGGTCATCGGGTTGCGGGCGATCGAGCCGATGGTCGGCGCGACGTTGTTCACCGTGACCGTCGTGGTGACCGTAGCAGTCAGGCCACCGGTATCGGTGACGATCAGGCCGATGGTGAACACACCAACGCTCTGCCAGGTGTTGGTGACGGATTGGCCCGGGCGTTCGAAGAGGCTGTCGTTGTTCAAATCCCAGGCGAAGCTCAGCGGGCCGCCATTCGGGTCGCTGCCGGAGCCGTTGTGCGTCAGCGTCTCGCCCTGGTTGGCCGTGTAAGGCCCGTTGGCGCTGACGTTGTTGGGCGGCAGGTCGCGCACCGTGACCGTGCTGTAGCCTACCAGGTCTCCGGCACCGCTAATGGGCGTCATGGCAACGATGGCGTTTAGGTAGGTCCCTGCCGTCAACGGCGCCGTGAACAGCCCGAAGGCATCCAGCACTCCCACCTCGCCCGACAGCGACCAGGTGTAAGTCAGGCCGGTGACCGGGCGGCTGTTGCTATCAAAGGCTTGCGCCGTGAACTGTTGAGACGCTCCCGGATCGAGAACCACAGAGTTGGGCGAGATGGACATGCTCGCTGGCCCAAGGTAACGCAGGACGACTTGCTGCAGCTCCGGCGAGCGCAGAGGCGTGGTATTGCTGAACTCGACCTGATATTGGAGGTAGCGCCCGCTCGGGCTGGTGATAAGGGTGCCGGTGAGCGGCTCAGACCAGTCCGACCAGACTGTGCCGTCCACCGAGGTGCGCGTGCGATAGCTGAGCGAGGTGCTGACCGGGACTGTGGAAGAAACAGTGAACTCCGACCAGTTCACCACGCCGCCGGCATCCTGCACGCAGGACAGGTAGCCGCCGCCGAGCGGGTACTGCCCGGCGCGCACCCAATCCACCTGGATCGGATTAGCGTTGGGGTCACGATGGTAGAGCCAGACCCAGGATGTGATGACTGTTGTTGCCGTAAGCGTCCTCTGCAATTCCCCATCCAGGTAAACTCGCGTTACATTTGACTCAACGTCCCACTCAATACCAAAGACGCGCCAACGGGTAAGATCTTGGGCACCCAAGTTTTCAATGATCAGGGGATTGGACCAATCGCCGTCTCGGGCCCACAATTCAAGTTGGTCGAAATCTCCCCGCGCGACAAAGACCCGGCTACCGGTGTCAGCGGTTGGGGGTTGCGCCGGTTCGAAGGTGTCGCCCACAAGCAGACCTGACCTCATAAAGCCGACATCAGGCCAGCCAGGCAGGGAGTCGGGATCAGGCCGCAGCAACGCGCGCGCCTCGAAGAAGCGCACAGACTGGCTGAAGGCGTCTTGTGACCGTAGGTAATTGGCATTCAAAGTCACAACGCCGTTCGAGACGGTAATGGGGACGGAGAACCAGGTGCGGACCGGTCCGGACTGCCAGAGCGTGTCATTCACTGTGCTGCCGTCAAAGTAATCCTGAAGCGTCGGGGTCAACCGCAGTTCGCCGCCTGCCGTGGAGATGACGCTGACGTTGGTCAGAACAGGGTTGGCCTGTACGCCCGGAAGCACGGTGCAGGCTTGGCCAAAATCCGCCGGCGTGGTCTGGGTGATCACGCCGCTAAGGCCGCCGGTGGCGTGCGCCACGCGTGGCGAGATCAGCGCAGCCTGTTCGAGCCAGGCGCCCCCCAACCCGAGCCAAAGCAACGCGCCGGTCACGGCAACTGCGAGCAGCAGCAGGCGGCTCAGCAGGCACAGGCCGGGGTTGCGCTGAAACGTGTCCGGCGACGGTTCCACCTTGAAGAACTGGTTCATAAGAAATCTCCAGAAAGAGCGGGCGAGTACGGGGTTATTCTGTTTGACGGTAATCCAGATCGCCGCCGGCCACAATGGCGTATCAGTCCTAACGCTTCGGTACTAGGCGACTCATTCGCAGCAGACTTGCGATCCCACCGCAAAGCCGTGAAGAGCGCAAAGGATTCGCTTTACCCCCTTCGTGCCCATTCGTCCCTATTCGTGCCCATTCGTGTTCCCCCGCACCCCTTCGTGTTCATTCGTCCCTATTCGTGTCCATTCGTGTTCCCCCGCACCCCTTCGTGTTCATTCGTATTCATTCGTGCCCATTCGTGTTCACCCGCACCCCTTCGTGTTCATTCGTATTCATTCGTGCCCATTCGTGTTCACCCGTGTTCATTTGCGCCCTCTGTGATTACGGCGCAACGCTCAGCGGTGCATCGGAGGGCACCCACTGCGGACCGTTGTTCGGCCCACCGACCTTGAGCCGCCCGGGGCTGGCCCCGCCTGGCGCCGAGTCCGCCGTCAGCTCACCGGCTCCTTCGTCGAAGTGCCACAAGGCCGCCGTCTCCGCATCCGGCTGAAAGGGCGCGCGCGGGCGCTCGAAGTCCGCCGAATAGCGAATGACGGTGGAGAGCCGGACCTCATCCAGCCAGCCGCGGAAAGACGGGTAGGTCGCCGGATCGTAGTCGTGTTTCTCGGCCCCAAAGACCAGGAAGAGGTCATTGGCGTAGCCGGTCGCGCGGCCCAGACGGTAGCTCACGTCGCCGGCCGGGCCGAGGGCCTCGCCGTCCAGCCGGCCATCCACGAACAGGCGGATGCGACCGGAGGCGGCCTCGCGCGTCACGGCGATGTGATGCCAGTCGCCGTCCGTCACCTCGCGCTGCCCGCAGACCGTTGCGCCGCTCTCGCCTTTGGCCACGCCGAACACCACCCGGCCGTTCGCCAGCGACAGGCCGAAGTCGCCGTAATCGCCCCCGCCCCAGACATCGCGGTCTACGACGATGTTGCCCGTGATCCAGCCATCGGGCGCAGCGCAGTTGGCCGTCGTCGAGGCGTTCTCGCCCGGGTTCGCCTTCAGCCAGAACTCCAGCGTGAAGTCCGTCCGGCCGATGTTGGCCGGCCCGTTCAGCTCGACTTTCACGCGGTCCACGTCGCCCCGGCCTGTGCCGAAGAAGCGCAGGGCGTAGCCGGCGCCGCCAGACCCCCCGGCCCCCTGAAGGGAATGGGAAGTGGGCGCGCCGGTCGGTGTTGGATCGGGCATCATAGTAACCGGGGCCGTGTCCGGCGTCGGCGCGGGATAGCCGAGTGAAACGGTCGCCGGTTCTGTCGGGGCGGGATAGGAGACATCCGGGGAAGCGCCGGTGGGAGGCGCAGCGGCCGTGAGCGGGATAGCCGTTTGCGTTGCGGCCGGTGTGGCCATTACGGTCGGCTCAGGGGTCGGCGACGCACAGCTCGCTGTGAGCAGCGCGATTACGAGGGCAACGAACAAACTGCCAGACCGCAGACGGCAGACGACGGTCAGCAGTCGTTTGAACAAGAAGACGCTATGCATAAGTTGCCTCAATCCTGTGCTCGCCCGCCGCAATGGTCACCCAGCCGTACTCAAGACCGGCGACGACTCGGGCTGCCGTTGTCATGCTTTGACCATCCACGCGTAGCTCCTCGAGTTGCCGGCCCCTCCAGCGCGCAGGCAGCATGAGCGCCAGCTCGATGCCTTCTTCGGCGGGCGCATGCAATTGAAAACTTACCCGCCCACCTTCGACCTGCCAGTCTTCGAATATCGCCGCATCTCGCGTCTCAATGAACGCCAGCCACTCCTCGGCGGAGCAGATGGGAATGCCCAGATCAACGGCGATGTCGAGCGTGCCCTCCAGCCAGCGACCAAACTTCTCAGACCATGGCGGGCCAAAGGCGAATGGATCCACATGAAACTGCGCCGCGATGGCCGCCCAGCCGCCAGACTGCCGCGCGCGGGTGAGCACCTGGCGCGAAGCCTCCAACGCCTCTTCGGGGGTGAACGCCGTCTCGCCGCCGGACCTCCACGGCATCCGCATCATCTGCTCATCCACCAGCTGCGTGAGTTGTTGAAAGATATTGAGCACCCGGCCTTGCTCATCCACAAACCGCATCGGCAGGCCGCTGCCGGTCATGTGGCCAAAGGCCCAGTTGCCGTCACGCTTTCTCAGGAAAGCGCCGTAATGGTAATAGTCCAGGTTCAGGCGAATGCCGTGACCGGCTTGCACGCGGGCCGTTTCGACCCAGCCGGTCCAAAGGATGCGGTGCGTGCGCACAGTCGGCGACACCGAGCCATAGCCCAGGCCGGTGAAATCTTCCCAATACCTGGCCCAGCCCAGCTCCAGTCCTTCTTCCACGTAGGGATGCAGGCCGAATTCGTGGCCGCGCCGCACCCAGTCCGCGATTTGAGCCGGCGTCGGATACTGCCCGCGGATCTCGGCGCCGATGACGGGCAGACTTCCGGCCAGTCCGCGCGCTCGCCGCATCATCCGTCGCCAGTCGCTATCTGAGGGCGGCGAGTAATACACGGACATATGCCCGTTCCGCCGCTCCACGCGCTGCAAAACATCCTCCACAGCCGTGGCCGGATTCTGGTGCGCGTCGCCGGTGGCAATGAGCATGGCCGTCGCCGCGCCGGGGAAGTACCACAGCCGCGGCAGCGGAGCGACCTCGGCCAGCAGCTCGGTGATCAGCCGGCTGAGGAGGCGCATCTGCTCGTCGGCCTGTGGAATCTCCAGGCGCTCGACATCCACCCAGCCCGGAAACATATCCTGCGCCCGGACGAAACCATCGTCGCTGGCGCGCACCTGATTGGCCCAGGCCGGGTTGCCCTGCCGGGTGAGCGCCACGCTGCGCGCCAGGTCAAAGGCCCAGATGACGGCCTGACCCCGCCCCACCTTGCGCCACAGGACGGCGGGTCGGTCGCTGCGCGCTTCGGCGGAGGCCAGCCAGGCCACGACTTCAGCCTGATTAGGACGATAGTGATCGGCCTCGCCGTGAAATTGCACCGGCTCGGCGACCATGGCGTCGCTCACTCCCATCTCCTTCAGGGGGCTAGGGGGTGCGCCGGCGATTTGCAAGTAGCCGTCCCTGGACACGCCACCGGCGCGCTCAAAGCCCAGTGCCTCGGCCAGGCGGGCCTGAGGCCGCATCACAATCAGGCGTCCGCCCGCCGACACATAGCCCGCCAGCCGTTCCACCTGAGCCGGCGTCAACTCCCCTTCGCCGAGCACAACGAGCGGGAACTGCTCCAGGCTTTGCACCGGGACTTTGTCCGAGGTGGCGAGATGGAAACTGTTCAGGCCCTCGGTGGCCAGGATTTCGGCCAGGTACGCGCCCATCCCTTGCCCCCTTGAGGGTGATGGAGGGGTGGTGGTATTCGGAGTCAGCACCAGGATGAGGCGGCGAGGAGCTGCCGGCGACCAACGCCAGGCGTTACGCTCGAAATAGGGAGAGAGATTGGGCGGTAGTTCGCCGCTGGAGGCTTGCCAGAGGGCGTACGCGCCGCCGCCTACAGAGGCGGCCAGAGCAGTGCCGGTCAGGCCGGCCAGTTGCAGGAAGCGGCGACGCGAGAGATTGGGCCGGGACATGCCAGCGATTTCAGGGGAACGGCTGATCGGTCACGTAGAGCGGCCCGGCCTGGCCTGCGCCGCCGTAGAAGCACTGGCCGTGGCTTGGGCCGCCGCTTGCCCCGGAGCTATCCAGCACCGTGCCCATGCACGGCCCGGCGGGGCCTTCGTCGAAGTGATAGAGCGCAGCCGTGTTCGCATCGGTGGTGAACGGCGCGGATGGACGGGTGAAGTTACCGGTGTAACGCACCACGGTCGAGAGCCGCAGTTCATCGAAGAAACCGTTGTAGGCCGGATAAGCCGCGCCGGCGTCGTGCTTCTCCGCGCCCAGGACGAGGAAGGGGTCGCTGTTGGGCCAGCCGGTGGGGCGCCCGTCGCGATAGCTGAGATTCCCGGTCGGGCCGCTCCGCTGGCCGTCCAACTGGCCGTCCACGAAGATGCGCAGCTGGCCGGTGCCGGCGTTGCGCGTCACCGCCACGTGATGCCAAGCGCCGTCGGCCACATTGACGTTCCCGCAGAGCGTGCTGCCAGTGCTGCCATTGTGCACACCGAAGGCAATCCGCCCGTTGCTGAGCGCAATGCCAAAATCGCCGTAATCGCCCGGCCCGTAGACGTCCCGGTCTACGATGATGTTCGCGGTGATCCAACCGTCACCGTTGTTCACGTTGCAGGTGGCGCTGCCGCCGTTGTCGCTTAGGTTGGCCTTCATCCAGAACTCGATGGTGAAGTCGCCGCTGCCGATGTCAGCGGGCACGGGCGGGCCATCAATCCTGATTTTGACGCGGTCCTGCTGCGGCGCGCCGGGGCCGTGGCCGAAGAAGCGCAGCGCCAGGCCGCCTCCCGCCGAGCCGGGCGAGTAGTTTCGCATGATGAGCGGCAGGTAGAGCGAGCCTCCTTGCGCCCGCGCCGACGAGGCCGGCCCGATCAGGCCTCCGCCCACGGCCAGGCACAGGATCCCTATCCATAATTTCCAACACAGAGCGCTCAGAGTATGCGGAGACACCTCGAAGAAGAACTCTGCTCTCTCTATGTTCGTGGTAGTTCGTCGTTGCATCAAGCTCATGCGATAGCTATCTCGAAATCAGCAGCAGATACAAACGGTTTTCCCCGGCGGAGCCGGTCATGGAGGTGGCCGTCGGCGAGGGAGAAGGTTGAAGTTGTTGTTGCCGTTCGGCCCATCGCCAAACTTTAGTGCACTCCAGGCCGTTTGCGGTGTAGGCGGATAGTCCTAACCTTCATCACGCCCAAGCGACACTCAAAAGCTTCAGCTCGAAAGACAATGCGCCGCACGAGCGAGCGGCGTACCATCGGAAATCGGTTTCGCACGAAGCTCTAGTGCACTATCCAGACCGGGTCATTGGAGCCGGTGACGGTGGTTGCCCCTAGGGTCGCTACTGCGCCGGACGCAGCATCCGAACTGACCTTGCTCGTTCCCTTCGTTGAACCGCCAGAGCCGCAGCGTGTTCGCATCCACCGCCGAACTTGCCGCCGGCATGAACGTCCCCGTGTAGCGCACCACGTTCGAGATGTACATCTCGCCCAGCGCTCCGTTGAAGAACGGGTACCCGGCCAGCCCATCCAGCCGCAGCCACGGTCCTTGGATCAGCGTCGTCTCCATCGCCACCGGCCCGGCCGGCGCGCCGTTCACAAACACCCTCACCTGCCGCTCGAATATGTTGCCACGACGTGATTTCACTCGGCCCAACGGTACTACCTTAAGCTCGCGCCGGAACGCCGGTCTGCGGTTCGGCGCGCCGGACGCGCTTGTAGCGCGCATTGAACTGGTCGTGCTCGATGATCTCGATCCGGGCCGGAACCTTGAACGCCGGCAGTCTATCGCGGCAGAAGGCACGCATACGCTTCTTGAACGCCGCCGGGTCTTCCGGCGTGAACAGGTTGAAGCGCGCCGTGACGATGTTGCCGGTGATGGGGTTCTTCTCGCCGAGAACGACCACGTCCTTGACGTTGTCCATCTGTAGCAGCACGCTTTCGACCTCGGCGGGATAGACCTTCTGCCCGCCGACGTTGATGATCTCGGACTTGCGCCCCAGGATGCGGATGTACTCGCCGTCCACCTCGACCATGTCGCCGGTGTTCATCCAGCCCTCGGCATCGAAGGGGCTGGGCGCGTTCAGGTAACCGAGCATGGCACTCTTCGCCCGCACCCACAGAATACCATCCACCACCTTGGTCTCGAACCCCTCGCCGCCCACTTTGACCCACAGCGAGTTGTTCTCGCGCGATTTGGAACGCAGGATGCCCAGCTCCGAGAGGCCATAGGTCTGCTGGAGCCTGACGTTGGGGAACAGCTCGGCGATGCGCTGGAGCGTGCTCTCCGGCATCACCTCCGTGCCGTACGTGATGAGCTTGAGCGACGAGAGGTCGTAGCGCCGATAGGCTTCTGAAATCAGCAGCAAATTGAGAAAGGTCGGCGAAGTGGGCAGCATCTCGACGCGATGCTTCTCGATCGCCGCGCAGACGACATCAGGATCGCGCGAGGGCACGGAGACGATGGCGCCGCCGTTGGAGACGGTGTACAGCAGAGTGTTGATGCCGCCGATGTGGTCGAGCAGCAGGAAGGTAAGCGTCCTCATCCGCCGGCGCTGCACCTTGAACTTTTCGAGCAGGGGGGTGAAGTTGTGCAGCGCGGCCTTGCTCCTGCCGGTGGAGCCGGAGGAGAACAGCACCAGCCCCGGCTCGCCGAGGGCGCGCAGCTGCAGCGTGAGCGGATTGACCACGGTCACAGGCCGGCGCTCGATTCGCCAGTCGTCGCTCTGATCGAAGCCGATGACGACCTCGACCTCGGCGATGTCCATGAACTCCCGGCGATGCACCTCGGCGGCAGCGGTCAGCGGTACCACAATCACGCCGCGCTCAATCAGGGCCAGCAGCAGCGCACAGGCCTGCGGGGTGTAGTCGCCGCACAGGGCCACCACCTGGCCGCGCGCCACTCCCTGCGCCTCCAGTTGCTGCCGCCAAAAGTCAATCCGCTCCAGCATGTCACCGTAAGTGACGACGTGGTCGGCCCAGATCAAAGCCGGATCGTCACGCCACTGCGCCATGCGCTCGATCAGCCAGTCAATCGCCATGCAAACCTCCCAGATAAATCACCTGCCCGGTGATGAAGCCGCTTTCGGGCTTCACGAAAAAGTCAATCACATTCGCCACGTCCTCGAAGGTGCCCAGCCGTTTGATCGGTTGCTGCTGGATGATGCGGTCGAGCTTGTCCTTGGGCACGCCGCGGATCAGGTCGGTTTCGATCGGCGTCGGCGCGACCACGTTGCAGGTGATGCCGAACTCGGCCAGCTCGCGGGCCAGCACCTGGGTCAGCGTCGTCACCGCGCTCTTGGAGGCAGCGTAGATCGCTTCGCCCTCCAGCCGCAGCGGCACGGCCACAGTGCTGAAGTTGACGATGCGGCCGTAACGCCGGCGGCGCATTAGCTTGGCGGCCTCGCGGCACAGCAGAAAGGTGCCGGTGAAGTTCGTTGCCAGCACTTTTTCGACCGTGGCCAGCGGAGTGAGCAGGGCATGGTTGAGCGCGGCGATGCCGGCGTTGTTGATGAGCACGTCCAGCCGCTCATGGCGCTTCTGGATGTCCGCGAGCATGGCCTTGACGGCGGCCTCATCGGCCACATCGAGCAGGTGATGGGTGTAGCCGTCGGTGCTCCAGTCCGGCGGGTTGCGGCTACAGCCCTCGACGCGGTAGCCCTGCCGCAGGAAGTGCTCCGCCAGGTAACGGCCGATGCCCTTGCGTGTGCCCGTGATGAGGGCGACCGGCGTTTCGGTCATCTCAGTTGTGCGGCTCGGCGGCCAGTGCTTCGATGCGCCGGCAGACGTAATCGGTCAGCGAGCGCACCGAGCGGAACGGGCTGTTCTTCTGCGACATGGCGCGCTCATCAGCAAGCACGAGCACGATGTCGTAGTCATCCGCCAGGCGCTGCTCGATATCCAGGATGGCGGAGACCAGGCCCATCGAATCGAGCACGGCGGACTGGCCAATGAGGAAGGTGTCCTCCGTCACCGGCTGGGGCGCGGCAGGGGCAGCGGCGGCGAGGGCCAGCGCCTCCTGCACGGCCTCGATCACGATCCCGGCCACTTGCTCACGCGTTGGCCTGAAGGATAAAGTTGTATCGCTCATAAAATTCCTTGTTCATTCATTCGGTGCCGACCGACCAATCCGGCCGCATCATTCGCCGCATCTTCATCGGCTGCACCGGCAGTTTGATCTGGCTCAGCGTCTCGGCTTGCCACAGCGCCGGCGACACTGCCGCTGCCATGCCGTAGATCGTCGCCGCGACGACCAACGCCGCCGTGAAGCCGGCCTGCATGCCCACCAGAATGACGAGCACCGAGCCGAGCACCGAGAACACGCCGTTCAGGCCCCAGGCCCACGGCACCAGCGCCTCCGCATGCTCGCCCAGCAGGCGCATCCCGGTGGGGAACGGCATGCCCATCACATAAGCCAGCGGCCCGATGATGAAGACGCTCAGGAGGGTGCGAAGCGAGTCGGGCAGAGGCTGCAGGGTCTGTAACAGCGGTGGCAGCGCCATAACGTAAATCAGCGTCAGGGCGGCGATGCTCAGAACGACAAACCGCAGGCGGGCCGCGCTACGAATCAAGCGCCGGCTGGTCAGGCTGCCGAGCGCCGAGAAGCATAGCATACTGAAGATAGTCGTGGTGATGGCGATGGTGGGGTAGCCGATGAACAACGTAAAGCGCTGGATGAGCACCACCTGGATGAAGATATAACCGATGCCCAGCATGCTGAAGTAAATCAGTATCGGCGCGGCTGCCGGCGCGCGCAGGCCGTGGCGCTGATAGCGGAGGAGCGGGACTACGATGAAGACGATGGCCGACAGCAGCGACAGCGTCGCCAAAGTCAGGAGGATGAGGTTGCCGATGGGGAAACGCGCGAACACACTGCCGCTAACTTCCTGTCTCTTTAGCATATCCGACCAGCGGAAGTAGTTGTAAAAGAACGGGCGGTCATCGGTCACCGGGAACACCTGAAAGACGTACTGCTCGGCAAAGGCTTGCGGGTCGGAAGCGTTCAGGTATTGGGCATGTGGTGTGTCCAGCGGCAAGAGCGGGTCGTGCAACAGGGTGAAGCCGTTCGCCTCCGCCCAGGCCCGCACGCGTTTCATGGACTCTTCGGTGAAAGGTCGGCGTTGCACCAGCACGGTCGCGGTAATTTTCGACTCGTTGGCAACGATGGCGATATGCCGTCCAGGTTCGGTCACGCCGCGCCGCCGCAGCGCCTCCGCCGCCAGGCCGGCCAGCCGCACCGTGGTACGCGGCGGCGCGCTGTCGTTTAGCGACCAGGAGAACACGCCCTGCGACGTCAGTCGGTCGAGCGCCAGGCCGATGGCCTCTACGGTGTACAGGTAAGACTCGGCCAGCACGTACGCGCCGCTGGAGAGCGCCGCCACATTATCCAGGCCGATGCCCTGGACGATGTCATATTGTCGTTTGTCCTGCATCAGGAAGCTGCGGCCCTCGGCGACGACCAGCTCCACCGCCGGATCGTCGGCCAGGTGGCCGGAATAGGCGGCATAGTTGTCGCGCAGCAGGTCCACGACGTCGGCGTTCAGCTCGATGGCGACGATCTGCTCCGAACCGTAGAGCTTGGCCAGTAGGATATCCAACCCACCGCCGACGCCGATCTTCAATGTGGACGGTTTATCGAGGCCCAATTGGTATGGAGCACTGATGATGGCGTGTTTGAGAAAGTCGAAGCGGGACAGGTCGCCGTCGAAGCGGTAGATGCCCGTCATCGAAGTGCCATCGAGCGTGACCAGGTGCAGCTGATACCGGTGCCCGGGGTCGAGCTGCGACAGATAGCGGGAGCTGACGCCGCCGACAATCATCGGCTCGGCCACCTCGATGGCCGGCAGCACGTCCACGCGCGCCACCGGGTTCCAACGTGTTTCTTCCGGGCGCTCAAAGCCGAAGTTCCGCATTGCCCAGCCCAAATCCTTCGACTCGGGCACAGAGAGCTGAATGGGGTTGACGAGGGTGAAGATCAACAAAGCAATCTGAGCGGCCAACATCGCCTGCAGGCCGCGTCTCCAGGCCGGGGTCAGCGCCCGGCCCAGCAGCAGGCCGCCGGCCGTCGCCAGCATGCTCGCCAGCACAATCGCACTCGGCCCGCCGATCCACCACACCACGGCAATCACGGTCAGCGTACCGATGCCCGCTCCGAACAAATCCGCGAAATAAAGCCGGGTGGCGTCACGCGCGTGCAGACGGAACACGGCCACAATCACCAGCGCGCCCAGGAAGAATGTCGTGAACAGCGTGGCAAAGTAAGCCGTCAGGCCCAGCACGGTGCGCGGCAGTTCGCTCTTTCGCAGCGGATCGAAGGGCAGCAGCAGGACGATGAGCAGCGTGAGCAGGATGCTTAGAGCGAAGGCCGCCGCCAGCTTGCCCAGGCGTCGTTCCAGCTTTTCCGTGCTCCAGTTCCGCACCACCAGATACGTGCCGGCGGCGCCGCCGCCCAACAGCGCCACGCCGATCACCAGATAGGTGAAGTGGTGCCAGATCATGAGTGAAAAGATGCGCGTGAAGATGACCTGCAAGGCCAGCACACTACCGGAGATGAGAGCCAGGCCGGAATAGCGCTGTAAGCCGTCGCGGGATACAAAGATGTTCAAGGTAACAGCTCCTCCGAGAAGGGAAGGTGGGCAGAGGCCGCCAGCATGCCAATGCCCTGCTAACGAGAGCCGGAAGCCGGCTCTTCGCGCAAAGCGATTGAGGAGATACGGATTTCACTGCGCCAACTTATCGAAAAACAAGTTGCCAGCGTATAGGAGGCTTGTCCCGGCGAAGGCCGGGGATGACCAATAGACTACGAGCAGGCGCAGGCCTGCGCTCATGGTTTTACCTGGTAGATGCGATAGCTACCGATCGTTGCGACCAGTTGATAACTTGCGTTGAGTTTCTCTGGCGGATAGATGCCGACCCAATCGGCGAGCGCGCCAACGGCCACGTAATCCGGTTGATTAGACTCAAAATCATAAAACTGCGCCGGCGGCGGTCCGCCCTGCCAGATGAAGCTCACGGCTTTCGGCAACAGAGCGGCGGGCGGCGAACTATACACATGGTCGGTGAGAAACGGCAGCTCCGCCTCCCAGGTCTCGATGCGAGCAGTGAGCGGGACATGCGTGTTGAGATAATTGGCGACGGCCAGCGGTGCGTTGAACGGCGGAAAGACAATATCTCTGACCACGCGCACGGATGAAAGCGCCAGGGCCAGCGATAGCCAGGCCAGGCCGAGCATCGCGCCGACCCGCCGTGTGCCGTGCCGCCACCCCTCCGCCCGCAGCGCCCGCCAACTCCGCCATACCTCCAGACGGAAATCCTGCGTCAGGTCGCGGAAGAAGCGCGCCGCAAACAGGCAGCTAATCGCAAGAGCCGGAAAAGCGTATCGCAACCAGCTGATGGAAGCGACAACGTACCAGACCAGATTGAACACTACCAGAAAGAACAGGATGCCCCACTGATGCCCCTCGCGCTGCCGCGGGAGTGCTATGGCCGCACCATATGCCAGGATCAACGGCAATGTCCACAAAAAGACTTTGGCGCTGAAGAGTTCGCCCAGGGCGCGGCGCATCAGCTCAGGCGAAAACACCAACGCCGCGCCGGCCGTTGACTCGCGGAGCAGGGCAAGGTTCACGCTCAATGTTGAGGGGCCAAGATACAGTACCAGGATCGCCTGCCACAGGGCGAAGCACGCAGCGGCGACGATACCGGGGATGAGAAAGACCTGCTGTGGTGCAGAGCGGTAATACAGCAGGTTGGCGACCCAGGCAAAGAGCAGCGTAGGCGCCAGGACGAGCAGGTACTGGTTCTTCGTCACCATCGCCAGCCCGAACAGCAACCCGACCCCCAACAATCGAGGCAGACGGGCTTTTTCCCAGGCTGTGAACCAGACGAGAAAACCGGCCAGAGTAAAGAACAGACCGGGCACTTCGCCCATAACCTGCCGGCCATACTCAAGCAGGTCAATGCCGGGCGTCATCACCAGCAGCGCCGTCGCTACCCAAGCCAGGCGCGGGCCGCCCAATTGATGCGCCAGGAAGAACGCTGAAACAATGGCTGCCAACAGGTACAAGGCCATCACTACCCGCGCCTGAAGCAGGCCGATGCCGAAGAGTTGAAAGGCCAGCGCCACCGGCAGCATCACCGTCGGCCCGACGCCGACCGTTGGGCCATAGTGTCGGAAGCCGTCGCTGCTGTAATCAGCATAGACCCCGTAGCGCACCAGCGTCTTCGGCACGTGCAGGTGCGAGCCTTCATCGAACCACGTCAGCGGGAAATCGGTCAGGTTGTAGAAGGCCAGGAACAGGACAAGGCCGGCGCCGGCAATCAGGGCCAGACGCTCCAGCGTCAGGCGCATCTGGGCAATATCGGCGCGGGATGAAGTGGAAGCAGCCGAAGAATGCGAGGTCATGGCTCGTTGCTCACGCGACAGCAGCGGGCAGGGCTTCTCGCCTGCCGGTGGCCGGTTGAGCGGTGGCCAGCAATTCCGCCGCCTGCCGCGCGTGCCGCGTCACGCTCTCGCCGTTCGTGAGGGCCGGATAAATCTGCGCCGTCGTCGCCAGGTACAGGCCGGCGACCGGGGTCTTGATCTCTGGGATCAGGTGCGTCTCGTTGAGCTTGTGCAGCGGCTCCACGTGCCGCT
>JAVQXV010000077.1:0-14146 GCA_033577755.1 Anaerolineales bacterium | reverse complement strand
GCGCCCAGCCGGACATCCTTAAACGTTGTCATCGTTAGTCCTCCAACTTTAGAAGGCGGAGCGGATCATGGCCTTGAGCAGTTCGCCGCCGATTTGGATAACAATGATCGCGACCATGACGGAGAAATCGAACATGCCTACCGGCGGGATCAGATTGCGAAAGGGCCGGATAATCGGCTCGGCGATGTCGGCCAGCATACGCCGCACAGGGTGATAGGGGTCAAGCGGCGCAAAGGACATGAGCGCATGCAGGATCAGGATGATGCTGACGGTGTTGACGATGATGTCAATGATGGTGATTAGGCTTCGCTCCACGATGTCTCCTCGTTGTTTGTTGCGGCATCGTCAGTTCAGGTCGCGCGCTCGCCGAAGATGGCCCGGCCAATCCGCACCAGCGTAGCGCCTTCGGCAATGGCGCCCTCAAAGTCGTCGGTCATGCCCATCGAGAGGGCAGACCAGTCCGTCTGCGGCCAGCGCTCACGAGCAGCGTCGCGCAGTTCCCGCAGCCGGCGGAAGAACGGGCGGGCGGTCACGTTATCGGTTCCCAGCGGCGCCATCGTCATCAGCCCGCGCACGCGCAGGCCGGGCAGGGCAGCGATTTTCCCGAACTCATCCAGCAGCGTCGGCCAGGCCGCCGGGTCTTGAGCATCGAAGCCGGATTTGCTGGCCTCGCCGGAGACGTTGCACTCCAGCAGCACCTCCTGCATGCGCCCGACCTCTTGTGCGAAGCGGCTCAGCCGCTCGGCCAGTTTGAGCGTGTCCACCGAATGCACCAGCACGAAGCCGGCGCGCACCACGTCCTTCGCCTTGCGGCTCTGCACATGGCCGACCATGTGCCAACGCACCTCGGGCAGTTGCGCCATCTTCGGCAGCGCTTCTTCGACCCGGTTCTCGCCAAAATCGCTCAGCCCGCATTCCATCGCCGCCCGGATGGTCTCCGGCGGATGCGTTTTGGTGACGGCCACCAGTGTCACCGAGGCCGGGTCGCGCCCGGCGCGTTCCGCCGCTTCTGCGATGCGCCGCCGGATTGCGGCCACGTTCTCCGCGAGAGTCATCTCTCGGCTTGCCTCGCCAGCTGCAATCACTTCAATCTATCGCAATCAATGCGCCGAAGCGCCCGGTCTGCCCGCGCTCGCCGCGATGCGAAAAGAATTCGTCGGTGCGGCCGGCAGTGCACAGGCCGCTGATTTCGATTTGTCCGACGCCGGCGTCACGCAGCAACAGCTCATTGGCAGCCCAAAGGTTCAGATGCCAGCGACCTTCGCGGGAGATGAGCACGCGCTCGGCGCGACCGTCGAACACGGCGCGCGCCTGCGCCACGACCTCCGGCCCCACTTCGTACCGCTCCGGCCCGATAGAGGGGCCGATGCCGGCGAACAGGTCGGCGGGGCGCGAGCCGTAGCGTTCGGTCAGCGCACGCACGGTGGCGACCACGATTCGGTTCAATGTGCCGCGCCAGCCGGCGTGGACGATCCCCACGGCGCGGCGCTTCGGGTCCACCAGCAAAATCGGCGCGCAGTCGGCGAAGCGCTGAAAGAGGGTGATGTCAGGGCGGTCGGTGATGAGCGCATCGGCTTTGGGCGCATCCACGCTCAGGTCGCGCGGTGCTTCGGCAACGACTACGTCTGCGGAGTGAACCTGCCAGGTGTCGGCCACGGAGCGCGGGTCGCGCCCCAGCGCGCGGAAGGCGCGTTCGCGGTTGGCGCGCACATTCTCGCGACTGTCCCCCACGCTGATGCTCATGTTGAGCGACGACCAGGGGCTTGGGCTGACTCCACCGTGCCGGGCAAAGATGCCGTGTACGAGCCAAGGCCAATCGAACGAGCGGAAGGTGTAGTAGCGGAGGTTGTCAACGTCGTGGGCAATCACGGCGAAAAGTCTACCACAGGCTCTCGCCTGTTCGGCGCCGTTCCATGCTCGGTGTGCACGCAAAGGTTGTCAGGGAAGGTGCCGCCCCTTCGACTGCCGCTTCGCTTCGCTCAGCGTCCGCTCCGGGTGCGGCTGACGTCTTGCGTGCACACCATGCCTGAGGAATGTTTGCGAAAGTTCAGAGCGCCGCGAGCAGCGCCGGCAGGACTACGCCGCTCGGCCCACGCAGGACGTAGGTGGCATGGTCGCTGAGCGGCGTCGCCTGTGGGTTAATTTCTACTACCACCGCGCCGGCGCGCAGCGCCTCGAAGGGCAGGGAGGCCGCCGGCTCCACCAGCCCGCTAGTGCCGATGGAGAAGAACACGTCGCACTGCTGCGCGGCTTCGTAGGCAGCGGCCAGCGCGGCGCGCGGCAGCAACTCGCCGAACCAGACCACATCCGGGCGCAGCAGGCCATCGCAGGCCGGGCAATGCGGCGGAACGCGCGAGTCGCCTGCCCAGCTCTCCACCTGCCGCCTGCAATCGAAGCAAACGGTGCGCGCGATGTTGCCGTGCAGCTCGATGATGCGTGTGCTGCCGGCGCGATGATGCAGGCCGTCCACGTTCTGGGTGATGACGCTGACGCGCGGGACGCGGTCTTCGAGGTGGGCCAGTGCGAGGTGGCCGGGGTTGGGCGCGGCTTGGCGGACGAGGCTGCGCCGCCACTCGTACCAGTTCCAAACGAGCGCGGGGTCGCGGCGGAAGGCCTGCGGCGTGGCCAGCTCTTCCGGGCGATATTGCGCCCACAGGCCGGTCTGCGCGTCGCGGAAAGTGGGCACGCCGCTCTCGGCGCTGATGCCGGCGCCGGTCAACGCGGCCACATGTCGTGCGCGACGCAGGGCGTCCAGCAGAGAAGAGGGGAAGTCCATAGCGGATCGAGGTATATGGATGTGCAAATGAACAGATGCCAGAGTGCAATCAGGGTGACTCCGGTCGGGCGTTTCATTGCGGGCCTCATCCTATTGAGCGCTTTGCGCAAATCGCTATTCGACGAAAATGGCTCCGGGTGGATGGCGTCCCTACACCGGTGGGCGAATGATGAGCATGCTGTGTTTGCCCTGCCGCATCACCTTGTTGGTGACGCTGCCGTATACCCAGCGCCGCAGGCCGGTGTAACCGTGGGTTGCCATGGCAATCAGGTCAATGTCGTGCGTATCGGCGTATTCCAGGATGGTTTCGGCAGGCGGCCCAACTTCGATGGCGGTATGCACCGTCAGGCCGACGTAGCGCTGTTGCAGAGCCAGTTGCTGCAGATAGGCCGCGGCTTCATCGTGGAGCTGGTCCAGCAAGCGCTGCTTTGGCTCCATCGGCTGGCCGGGTTTGTCGAGGATGTCTGCGCGCACCTGGCGGGCGTAGAAGTGATAGAGCGGGTGCGACGGCAGCACGCCGCTCGGCGCGGTCTGACCAATCACATGTAAAAGCGTCACGTCACAGCCGAGGCTGTGCGCCACATCCAGCCCCGGTTGCAGCGCCTGTTCGGAGAGCGGCGAACGGTCGAGCGGGATGAGCACGCGCCTGGGCATGGCGGCGCTGCGCAGGGCCAGCACCGGGCAAGGCGCTGCGCTGAGCACGCGCTCCGCCACGCTGCCGTACATCCAGCGCTGGATGCCGGAGCGGCCATGCGAAGAAATCACAATTAGTTCGCTGTGGTCGTCGCGCGCCGTCTGAATGATGTGTGCGGCGATGTCGGGCGACTGCGTCTCATCGGTGATGACCTTCGACCAAATGAGGCGTTCGGGCGCGGCGTAGGCCATCTGCAAACCGGTAAGATAGTCGCGCGCTTCGCGGGCGGCGTGCGCCAGCGCTTGGCCGGGCCAGGCCAGGCCGCGCGCCCCGGGCACGCCCACTTCCGGGATGATGAATGCTTCGGCATAGGCCACCCGGAGCAACAGCACCTCCACACCCGGCTGGCGCGCCAGCGAGAGCGCCAGCCGGAGAGCGCGCTCGGCCAGCGGCGAACCATCCAGTGGCACAAGGAGTTTCTTGAACATCGTGGCCTCCCGCACCGCCCAGAAAGCAAAAGCGATTGCCTTTTCGAGTTTGTTATATGCCTGTGTTCTAAGGTTAGCCAGCGTCGGCGAAGGCCAATAGTGACCAATATCCACCCGGCCTTCGTCGTCTGTCACCAGTCTCGAAGGCTATGAGTCTTTATGACCGTCGGGGTCTGAAACCTTTGGAGGGCCAAAGTCCGTGTGGATGAGCGGGACGAAGGCTACGGCGCTCACCTGTTGACGGATGAAGTTGTCGCCATCGCGCCGGATGCGCCATAGCATCTGGGTTTCACCGGCCGGCCCGACGGGGATGACCAGGTTGCCGCCGTCGGCCAGCTGTTCGAGTAAGGGCGGCGGGACGTGGGTTGGCGCGGCGGTGACGATGATGCCGTCATAGGGTGCGTGTTCCGGCCAGCCCAGGTAGCCGTCACCGAGCTTGAAGTGGATGTTGCTGTAGCCCAGGCCGGCCAGCCGTTCGCGGGCGGCGGCGGCCAGTTCAGGGATGACCTCGACGGTGTAAATCTCGACGTAGCCGAGAGCGGCCAGCACTGCCGTCTGGTAGCCGGAGCCGGTGCCGATCTCCAGCACACGGTCGCCAGGGCGCAGCTCCAACAGATACGTCATGCGCGCGACGAGCGACGGCTGGGAGATGGTCTGACCGTAGCCGATGGGCAGGGCGTGGTCGCTGTAGGCGAGGTGCACATCGCGCGGGAGGACGAACTTTTCGCGCGGGACGGACTTCATCGCCTCGCGCACGTCGGTTTTGTAGGCGGCCAAGTTGGTGCGAGGGCGCATCGCGGCTGCCCCCGAGGATACTCCCATTTGCGCGCGCCGCAAAGAGAGCAAGCGGCGCTCCGGCGACGGCCAGAGGCGGCGGGACACTCCTGCGTGCACAGAACCGGAATGGCAAACGTCGCTGCGCCATTGTGCGCGGATGCCGTCAGGCCGCCGCGGTCGGCTCCAGCGTGCCGACGATTTTGACATACTGGGCGCGCTCGAAGGCGGCCGGGAAGGGAACCGACTTCTGGCTCAGGCAGCCGCGCATCTGCTCCACCGACTCGTACTCGTGCTCTTCCATCCAGCGAGCCATGTCGGCGCGCACGGTCGCCAGGTGGTCAATGCCGTGAATCAGCAGGGCTGAGGCCATTTGCACGACGGTCGCCCCGGCCATTAGCCCCTTGATGGCGTCTTGCGCCGTATGCACGCCGGTGGTCAGCGCCAAGTCGGCGTTGATCCGCCCGTAGAGGATGGCGATCCAGCGCAGCGGGAGCCGTAGTTCGTCGGAGGTGCTCAGGTGGAGGTGCGGCACCACCTCTAGATTCTCGATGTCGAGGTCCGGCTGATAGAAGCGGTTGAAGAGCACCAGGCCGTCTGCGCCGGCGCGCACCAGTCGGCGGCACATGTTCGGCAGGGCGCTGAAGTAGGGGCTAATCTTCATCGCCAGCGGGATGGTGATGGTGTGCTTCACGTCAATCAGCAGGTCGGCGTACATGTCCTCCACTGTCTCACCCAGCAGGTCGGCGTCGGTGGGGATGAAGTACAGGTTCAGCTCCAGTGCGTCGGCGCCCGCCTGCTCCATCAGCCGCGCGTACTTGATCCAGTCGGCCTGCGGCGCGCGTTGCACCCAGCCGCCGCTGGAGACGCCGTTCAGGCTGGCGATGACGGGGATGTCCAGCGCCTGGGTGGCCTTGCGGATAAGCTCGAGGTATTGCTCCGGGCCGAGGCGGAAGGAGCGCTGAGCGGGGAAGTAGCTGAGCGCTTCGGCGTAGCTCTCCGCGCCGTGGCTCAGATAGAAGTCGAGCGACTGGCTCTCGTGGTTGATCTGCTCTTCGAAGAGCGAGCTGAGCACGACTGCTCCGGCGCCGGCGTCCTCCAGGCGCTTGAGATTATCCAGCTTGTTGGTCAGCGGCGAAGGCGAGGGCACCAGCGGGCTGCTCAGGCTGAGGCCCAGATAGGTGGTGGAGAAATCTGGCATGGGGCACCTCCGTAATTACGTGGAGCGTAAAACGTGCTGCGAGAAGCGGATTGTTGTGGACGTTGCGCCGTCGAGCAGCAGCTGTCTGCGTTTCTAGAGTGCTAGTGCGCTTCGGCTTGCGTCGTGCCGGCCGAGTCCTGCAAGCTCCAGCTTACCGGGTTGGCATCTTTCGGGCGCGGCAGCTCTTTGAGGTACGCGCCCGGGTCCTGGTCAAAGGCCAGCCTGCATTTCACCGAACAGAAGTAATAGGTCTCTCCGCGATAACGGGCCGTCGAGATGGCGGCCTCCGGGCTGATGGCAGTCCCACACACCGGATCGAACTTCATACTTCACCTCCCGGTGGGGACAAGGGGCCGGGTTGTCGGCCCGGCCACCCGTCATGCCGGCGCAGGCGCCTGCGCCAGTTGCTCATATTGCTTCCAACGCCTGTAAACGTCCTCCTGTGCCTGTCTGTACAGCAGCTCGGCGCGCTCCTCGTCGCTCTGCGTCAGCATCTTGTAGCGCGTCTCGTTGTACACGTAATCGCGCAGCGGCAGGCTCGGCGGCTTGGAGTCGAGCTGGAACGGGTTCTTGCCTTCCTTCGCTAGGTCGGGGTTGTAGCGGAAGAGCGGCCAGTAGCCGGAGAGCACGGCCTTCTTCTGCTGGTCGAGGCCGTAACGCAGGTCGTAGCCATGGGCGATGCAGTGGCTGTAGGCGATGATGAGTGACGGGCCGTTGTAGGCCTCGGCCTCGAGGAAGGCCCTGATGGTCTGCGCCTCGTTTGCGCCCATCGCCACGCGTGCCACGTAGATGGTGCCGTAGGAGACGGCCAGCAGGCCGAGGTCCTTCTTGGGCGTCTCCTTGCCGGAGGCGGCAAACTTTGCCACCGCCGCGCGCGGCGTGGCCTTGGACGATTGCCCGCCGGTGTTCGAGTAGACCTCGGTATCGAGCACCAGCACGTTGATGTTGCGGCCCGAGGCCAGCACGTGGTCGAGGCCGCCATAGCCGATGTCATAGGCCCAGCCGTCGCCGCCGACGATCCAGACCGACTTCTTCACCAGCACGTCGGCGATGCTGAGCAGGTTGCGCGCGTCGGACTGCGTGGCCGGGTCGCCTTTGAGCAGCAGGTCGTTCAGGGCGGACTTGAGCAGGTGCACGCGCGCCCGTTGTTCATAAATGCCGGCCTCGCTGGATTGATCCGCGCCGATCAGCCCGCTGACCAGATTCTCGCCCAGCACGCCGGAGAGGCGCCGGAGCAGCTCGTGAGCGTGCTCCAGTTGCTTATCCAGCGTCAGGCGGAATCCCAGGCCGAACTCGGCATTGTCCTCGAAGAGCGAGTTGGCCCAGGCCGGGCCGCGCCCCTCGCGGTTCTGCGCCCAGGGCGTGGTGGGCAGGTTGCCGCCGTAGATGGAGGAGCAGCCGGTGGCGTTGGCGATGATGGCGCGGTCGCCGAAGAGCTGGCTGAGCAGCTTGAGGTAAGGCGTCTCGCCGCAGCCCGCGCAGGCGCCGGAGAACTCGAAGAGCGGCTGGAGCAGTTGCGAGTCTTTCACTGTGGCCAGGTTCAGCCCGCGCCGGTCTACCTCCGGCAGTTGCAGGAAGAACTCCCAGTTGCGGTTCTCGCGCTCGCGCACCGTTGGGCCGCCTGCGCCGTCGGCGTTGAGCGGCGTCATGTTGATGGCCTTGAGCCGCGCCTCGCTCTTGTTCTTGGCCGGGCAGACCTCCACGCACAGGCCGCAGCCGGTGCAGTCATCGGGCGAGACCTGCAAAGTGTAGCGCCAGTTCTCGAACTCCTTCCAGCGCGCTGCTGCGGAGGGGAAGCCTGTGGGCGCGTTTTCCAGATACTTGGGGTCGTACACTTTCTCGCGGATCACGGCGTGCGGGCAGACGAAGACGCACTTGCCGCACTGGATGCAGGTCTTGGGGTCCCAGACCGGCGCTTCGAGCGAGATGTTGCGCTTCTCCCACCGGCTGGTGGCGGTGGGGAAGGTGCCGTCCACCGGCAGGGCGCTCACCGGCAGTTCGTCGCCCCGGCCGGCGATCATCCGCGCCGTCACCTTCTGCACGAATTCGGGTGCGTTGGCGGGCACCGCAGGTCGCAGCTCGATGGTGCTGGTGACCTGCGCCGGAACGGCCACTTCGTGCAGGTTCTCCAGCGTCTTATCTACGGCTTCGAAGTTCTTTCGGACCACCGCTTCGCCGCGCTTGCCGTAGGTCTTCTCGATGGCGTGCTTGATGGCGGCGATGGCAGCCTCTCTGGGCAGGACACCGCTGATGGCGAAGAAGCACGTCTGCATGACGGTGTTGATGCGCCCGCCCATGCCCGTCTCTCTGGCGACCCGGTAGCCGTCAATGACATAGAGTCGAATTTTCTTAGCGATGATCTGCTCCTGCACGGGGCGCGGCAGTTTGTCCCAGACGGCCTCCGGCCCATACGGGCTGTTGAGCAGGAAGACCGCGCCGGGGACCGCCGCCTTGAGCATGTCGAATTTCTCGAGGAAGCTGAACTGGTGGCAGGCGATGAAGTTGGCGGAGGTGATGAGATACGATGAGCGAATCGGCTTCGGGCCGAAGCGCAGGTGGGAGATGGTGGTGGAGCCGGACTTCTTCGAGTCGTACACGAAGTAACCCTGGGCAAAGTAATCGGTCTCCTCGCCGATGATTTTGATGGAGTTCTTGTTGGCGCCGACGGTGCCATCCGCGCCCAGGCCGTAGAACAGGCAGCGCACCGTCTGCGGGTCTTCGGTGCTGAAGGAGGGGTCGTAGTTCAGGCTGGTGTGCATCACGTCGTCGGTGATGCCGACGGTGAAGTGGTTTTTGGGTTTGTCCTTCCTCAGCTCGTCGAAGACGGCCTTGACCATGGCCGGGGTGAACTCCTTGGAGGAGAGGCCATAGCGCCCACCGATGACGACCGGGCGCGTTTGTAGGTCGCCGGGGTCTTCGTTCAGCGCGGTCACCACATCCTGGTACAGCGGCTCGCCGATTGCGCCCGGCTCCTTCGTCCGGTCGAGCACGGCGATGGCTTTGACGGTGGCCGGCAGGGCGCGGACGAAGTGCTCCACGGAGAAGGGGCGGAACAGCCGCACCTTGAGCACGCCGACCTTCTCGCCGGCAGCCTGCAGCGCGGCCACGGTCTCCTCGGCCACCTCCGCGCCGGAGCCCATGATGACGATGACGCGCTCGGCGTCCGGCGCGCCGCTGTAATCGAACAACCGGTACTGGCGGCCGGTCAAGTCGGCGAATTTGTCCATCACGTTCTGCACGATGGCGGGGCAAACGCGATAGTAGGGGTTGCCGGCCTCGCGCGCCTGGAAGAACACGTCCGGGTTTTGGGCCGTGCCGCGAATCACCGGACGTTCGGGCGTCAGGGCACGGGCGCGATGTGCGCGCACCAGCTCTTCGTCAATCATGGCGCGCAAGTCGTCGTCGCTCAGCGCTTCGATTTTCATCACCTCGTGCGAGGTGCGGAAGCCATCGAAGAAGTGCAGGAACGGCACGCGCGCCTCCAGCGTGGCCGCCGTGGCAATCAGGGCGAAGTCGTGCACTTCCTGCACCGAGCCGGAGCAGAGCAGCGCCCAGCCGGTGGCGCGGGCGGCCATCACGTCGGAGTGGTCGCCGAAGATGGAGAGGCCGTGGGTGGCCACGGCGCGCGCCGCAATGTGAAAGACCGTCGGGGTCAGCTCGCCGGCGATCTTGAACATGTTGGGAATCATCAGCAGGAGGCCCTGCGAAGCGGTGAAGGTGGTGGCCAGCGAGCCGGTCTGCAACGCGCCGTGCACGGCCCCGGCCGCACCGCCCTCGCTCTGCATCTCCACAATCAACGGCACGGTGCCCCAGATGTTCTTCCTGTGCTCAGTCGCCCACTGGTCGGCCCACTCGCCCATCGCGGAAGATGGGGTGATGGGGTAGATGGCAATGACTTCGTTGACGCGGTAGGCAACGGAGGCAGCGGCTTCGTTGCCGTCAATCATGACTTTTTCGCGCTTGGACATTCCTCACCTCAAAGGGGGGATGCTTAGAGCAGTTTCCAGCTTGAATTACGGCAAGGCATGCGAAATTCGACCTGTTTTCAGTCTACGGAACCGTAAATCAATCAGGAATTCGCTCTAGTGTGCATGCAAAACATCTCGGCCGCACCCTGAGCGGACGCTGAGCGAAGCGAAGCGGCAGTCGAAGGGGCGGCACGTTCCCTGACAACCTTTGCGTGCACACGATGCTTACGGTCAAGCCTATGCCAATGAGAGCAAGAGCTGTAGTGACGGATGACGGCATATCGGATGACGGGTGTCAGGAAAAGGGCAGTGAGCGGAGGTGAGCGTGGGGTCGGGCGGTGAAGGAGATGCGTTTCACCATGTGCAGAGCATCAGCTCGCTATCGGCCTCGGAACGTCTCCAAGCAAGCGAAGCGACGACGGCAAAGCATCGGCTTAATGGCTTCGCTTGAGGTTGTGCACTTGTGGAGGGTGATGCTTATGCAGGCGGAGAGGCGGCGGGGTTGCGTCGCCGGGCCAGCTCGGTGAAGTAACCGGCCAGGCGCTCGCGCAGCCAGAGCCGGGCGCGGTGCAGGCGCACTTTGACGTTCTGCGGGGTCAGTCCGAGGGCGGCAGCCGTCTCCTCGGTGGAAAGCTCTTCTATCTCACGCAGCACGAAGACCGGCCGGAGGTTATCGGGCAGTTCGCGCACCGCTCGCTCCAATTCGGCGCGGGCCTCGGCGCTTTCGAAGTCGGCTTCGGGCAAACAGCACCAGTCGAACAGCTCGTGTGGCAGCGGCGCTTCTTCTTCTTCGTCGGCGGCTTCCATCGGCACGCTCGGCGGCGGACGGCGGCGCAGGCGCTGCATAGCGGCGTTGTAGGCAATGCGGTGGAGCCAGGTCTTCAGCCCGGCTCGCCACTCGAAGGAGTCAATGGCGCGAAAGGCGTTGAGGAAGGTCTCCTGCGTCACATCTTCGGCGTCGGCTTCGTCGCCGGTGAGGCGCAGGGCCAGCCGGTACACCTCCGGCGCATGCAATTCGATGCATTCGGCGCAGGCGGACTTGTCGCCGGCGCGCAGTCGCCGCACCAGTTCCTGTTCGACTTGCGCGCGTTCATCGTCCGGCTCGTTCATGACATCGCGATTATAAAGCAAGGCCGCGCCGGTTTCGGGCAAAGCGCATTCTTCACGCTCTGCTCGCCGGCGCGGTCTATCGAACGAAAAGAGACTATCTGCTCTGCTCGTTGCGCTCAGCCCAGCATTGCCAGCAGCTTCGTGAGCACTTCCTTCGGCTCGCCGACTACGACCTGATCGGCTACGGCGAAGATGGGTGCCTCCGGGTTGGGGTAAATGGCGATGATGTGCTGCGCGCGGGCGATGGCGGCGTTGTGCACCGTGTCGCCGCGCACGCCGACGGCCACATACACCTTCGGCGCGACCTCCACGCCGGTCAGGCCGATTTCATGCTCTTCGTCCACCCAGCCGGAGTCGCGCGCCGAGCGGTCGCCGCCGAACTCCGCGCCGAGCCTTTCGGCCAGCCGCTTCGCCAGCGCCACGCCCTCGGCATCCCTGATGCCGCGCCCAACCGAGACGATGACCTTTGCCTTTGTCAGTGGGCGCCAGGCCTGCGGTGTGTAGTCTACCGGGCCGAGGTCGCGCACGCGCGGCTCCGGCGCGACGAAGTTGTTGGGCACCACCTCGCCGCTGCGGTTTGGATCGGCGTATGGCTCGGGCAGGGTGCGTGGGTCAATCGTCGCGAACTTGGCGGGCGAGGTCAGCGCAAAGTCCAGCAGATACTCACCGCCGTACACGGGGTGCGAGCCGAGCAGGGCACGCGAGACCTCGTCCACGCGCAAATTGCGCGCATCGCTGATGAGGCCGGCTTTGTGGCGCTGCGCCGCGCGCGCCGCCTGATGCAGCTTGTTCACGGCGAAGAAGCAGAACTCCGGGTATTGCGTCATCAGGAACTCGTCGGGCCGGCCGGCGACGTGCACCTTGTCCGCGCCGAGCGCGATGACGCGATCGGCTTGGGTCTCATCGGTGATGACGGCGTGCACGTAGCAGCCGAGAGAGTCGGCCAGGCGACGTGCCTCGCCGAGGAGGGGTAGGTCGGCGGGGTCGGGCGCGCTGACCCAGATATCGGCGTAAATCGCGGCGGCGAGGTCTTCGCCCATCAGGGCGGAAAGGGCGTCCATGTCCATAGTGTTTTACCTTTGGGTGGCGAGTAGAAAGTAGTGAGTAGAAAGTAGTGAGTAGAAAGTAGTGAGCAAACTACTTTCTACTTTCTAAATTCTCCTCAACGTCTCCGCCAGCTGCGCCACCACATCGCCTTCCAGCCGCTTGCCCAGTTCGCGTTCGGGCGGGAAGGATTCGCCGCGCAGCTCGGTCACCGGCTGCAATTCGGATTCGCTGAGGTCAAGGTCGGCCAGGCACCAGACTTCCACAGCGTTTGCATCGCTGAAGATGGAGATGACGCGGCCTGCATGTGCGTAGCGCGGCTTGTTGCTGTCCGGCGCAACGGCGGCCACGGCAGGCAGGTCGGCCTCCACGCGGGCGAAGGCGCGCCCTCGCGCGACGATGGCAGTCAGCGTGTTGTGGTTAACCTTCAGCTCGTGCGCATTGCCGATGAAGGCCCAATCGAGCGCCTCGGCCAGGCGCGGGCCGATCTGTGCGCCGTCGCTGTCCAGCACCTCGGCGCCGAGCACCACCAGTTCTATGCCGCCCACCCGCTCGATGGCCCGTTTGAATACGTGGGTCAACACAAGGGCATCGGCGTCCTTCAGCGCTTCATCCGTAACCTGAATGGCACGGGCTGCGCCCATGGCGCGGGCATCGCGCAGCACCTGCGCGACCGGCGCGCCACCCACGCCGAGCACGGTGACCTCACCGCCCAGTCTCAGCGCAGCTTCGAGCGCGTTGCGGTCTGATGGGTTGAAGATGTACTGCTCGCGGTTGATGAAGACTTTCTGCGCCCGGCGGTTGACGCTCAGGCCGGCCGGGTCTTGGATAGCGCGGAGGATGACAAGTGTGTTCATGGTGAAGATTGAAGACTGAAGACAAAAGGAAGAAAGACGATATGAATCTCCCTTCTCCCTTCTTCCCTGCTTAGGGCCGGATGCGGACCCCGATCTCCTGTAACAACTCGCTGGCGATGACGATGCGCTGAATCTCGTTGGTGCCCTCGAAGATTTCGGTGATGCGGGCGTCGCGCCAGCCGCGCTCCAGCGGGAACTCACGTGAGAGGCCGAGCGCGCCGTGGATTTGCACCGCTCGGTCAATGCAGCGTGAGCCGATCTCCGAGCCGAGCAGCTTGCACATGCCGGCTTCCTTGATGAACGGCTTGCCGTTATCCACCAGCCAGGCCGTCCGATAGACGAGCGCGTTCAACGCTTCGATCTCGGCGGCCATATCGGCCAGCATGAACTGGACCGATTGCATGTGGGCGATCTGGCGTCCGAACTGCGAGCGCGCCTTGACCCAGCGCAGCGCCGCCTCGAGCGAAGCGCGCGCGCCGCCGAGCGTAGCCGCGCCGAGTGAGACGCGCCCGATGTCCAGCGTCTTCATGAACGTGATGAAGCCCATGCCGACTTCGCCGACGACGTTCTCCTTGGGCACGCGCACGTTGTCGAAGTTGAGCAGGGAGGTGGGCGAGCCGTGCAGGCCCATCTTCTTCTCCGGTTTGCCGGCGGAGAAGCCCTCCCAGCCCTTCTCGACCGCGAAGACCGTTGCGCCGCCGCGCGCGCCGAGCGCCGGATCGGTGACGGCCAGCACCATCACCACGTCGGCGATCGGCCCGTTGGTGATCCACATCTTCTGCCCGTCGAGGAAGTACGAGTCGCCCTCGAGCGTGGCGCGCAGCTGGATGCCGGCAGCGTCGGAGCCGGCGTTCGGCTCGGTCAGGGCAAAGGCGGCAATTTTCCTGCCGGCGCAGAGGTCGGGCAGGTACTTCATCTTCAGGGCTTCCGAGCCGCCCAGATACAGGCTCATGGCGCCAATGCCGATGTGCGCGCCGATGATGGTGGCGACGGATGAGTCGACCCGGCTAATCTCCTCCATCAGGATGCAATAGCCGATCTCACCGGCGCCCATGCCGCCGTACTTCTGCGGGAAGGGTACGCCGAACAGGCCGGCCTCGGCCATAATGCGAAGCAGCTCCGTATCCGGCTCGCCGGTGCGGTCTATCTTCTTCGCGCGCGGACGAATCTCTTCCTCGGCAATCTCGCGGACGAGCCGCCGCAGGGCAATGTGTTGGGGGCTGAAAGTGAAATCCATGTTTGCCTCGCCGTTGTGTGCTCCGTGCTGCGTGCCTTGCCTACGCAATACGCAATA
>JAVQXV010000400.1:0-1588 GCA_033577755.1 Anaerolineales bacterium | reverse complement strand
GCGAAGCGGCAGTCGAAGGGGCGGCACGTTCCCTGACAACCTTTGCGTGCACACTCTGTAACTGAAGCCTTGCCTACGCAATACGCAATGCGCAATACGTGATACGCAATACGCAATACGCAATAATCCACCCTCAACGGTCAACGCTGAACTGATACGCCGCCGGGGTGGTGGTGAAGGGGGTTGTGCCGGAGACGACGAGGGTGAGGCGCTCGCCGCGCTGCAGGTCGAGCGTGAGCGAGCCGCGATTGGCCTCGTCCAGCGTCAGGCGCTCGACGGTGGTCTCGCGCCCGCGCCGGCGGATGACCTGCACGATGAAGCTCTGTGGCAGGACGTTGTCCATGCGCGTGAAGCCTTGCGCCTGCCAGCCGTCCGCCCCGTTCTCGAAGTCCTCGAAGTAGTTTAGCTGCGGCACGCTCACATCGTCCAGCAGCAGGCCGGGCAGGTTCAGCGCGGCGTCCGTCACGTAGCTGAAGCGCACCAGCACGCGCTTGCCGGCGTAACGGCTCAGGTCTACGCTTTCCTCCACCCAGCCGCCGGAGTTGCCGGTGTAGCCCCAGCCCAGGCCGGTGCCATTCGGGTTGCGGTCGGTGGTGCCGGGCGCGCGCACGATCGCCCATGTCCGGCCCCCGTCTTCGGAGACTTTGAGATAGGCGTAGTCGTACTCGGTCTCGATGTCGTACCACAGCCAGTAGGTGAGCGTGACTGAACTCAATCCGCTGAAATCGAAGGCGCGGGTGAAGGTGGTGATGGACTCGTCATTGCGGTGGCTCCACACCGCGTAGCGCCCGCTGCGCGCCTGCGCATCCACCACCGGCACGGTTCGCGCGCCGGTGAATTTGAGCGTCACCCTGCCCTCGCACTGAAACTCGTAGTAGTCCGCGCCGAACTGGCTGACCTTCTCCGTCTGTGTCTCTACCGGGCAGGAGTAGAAGATGTCGTTGGGCTGAGGCCGGGGCGGGTTGGGCAGGCGCGAATAAACGAAGCGGCCGTCGGCGACGCGCGCGTCGTTGAGGTAGTTGGCGATGACCCAGTCGGCGAAGACATCGTTGGCGGTGAGCGGCGCACCGGTGGCCGGGTCGGTCAGGCCGCGCGCCGCCAGCACGGCGTCCACGGCGCGCATCCCGTTGAGCGGCTCCGCCAGCAGCGCCTTCGTCGCCTCTTCGCCGAAGCGGTCGAGGAAATACGTCATGAACATCATCGCAGCGCCGTAGTGCGGGATGGTGTCGTCTTCCGGCCAGGTCGTCAGTTGCAGGTCGGGGTTGGCGACGAAGTCTTCGGCGTAGCCGCGCGGGTCATAGCCGTTGAGCACTTCGGCCAGCATCGAAGCGCCCTCGTTCAGCCACGTCTCTTCGTTGCGGTCTTGATACCAATGGATCATGTGCTGGAACTCGTGCGCCAGCGTGGAGGCGATGATGTCGTCGCCCGGCTCGGTGATGTCCGCGTTGATGTAGAACATCTCCTTCTCGTTGGATTCCGGGTTGGCCTGGCGGGTGTACTGGTCTTCGGACGAGTAGTAACCGAGGGTGCCGAAGCCGAGGCCGCGCACGTACAGGATGTACAGGCGCGGGTCGCCGTCCACGCCCGG
>JAVQXV010000399.1:0-1588 GCA_033577755.1 Anaerolineales bacterium | reverse complement strand
CGGAATTCAAAACGCTGGCAACGGGAAGCAACCGTCGCCGGGATTTTATAACTCTCGGTGGTGGCCAGGATGAAAACAGCGTGGGCAGGTGGTTCCTCGAGCGTCTTGAGCAGGGCGTTGAACGCGCCCAGCGATAGCATGTGAACTTCGTCTATGATGTAGACCTTGAAGCGACCTTGGCTGGGCGCGAAATTGATCTTATCGCGCAGCTCGCGGATGTTCTCGACGCTGTTGTTCGACGCACCGTCTATCTCGATCAAGTCCAGGAAGCGTCCCTCGTTCACAGCCACGCAGTGTTCGCAGGTATTGCAGGGGCGTTGGGACGGCTCAGCGTCAAGGCAGTTGAGGGCCTTGGCGACGAGGCGCGCGGTGGTCGTCTTACCACAACCGCGCGGTCCGGCAAACAGGTAAGCGTGCGCCACCCGATTTAAAGCGAGCGCGTGACGCAGGGTCTGAACGACATGGTCTTGTCCGACCACTTCGTCCCAAGACTGCGGACGCCATTTGCGGTAAAGGGCTTGCGTGGGCATCGCCAGAGCAGTGTAACAGACGGACAGGCTTCCCGCAAGATATTGCAGCCAGTGCTATAATCACAGCAGCTTGTAAGAAACTGAGGACTTCAACATGATTCCAGGGTTGCCCGCGGGCGCAGAACTTATCGTCATCCTCGTGATTGTGCTGCTCATTTTCGGCGTCGGCCGTATCGGCAAAATCGGCGGCGAGCTGGGCAGCGCTATCCGCCAGTTCCGCGAGGGCCTCAGCGGCGGCGGCGAGAAAGCTGAAAAAAAGGAAGAGAAAAAATCCGGCGAGTCGGATAGAGACGACAAGAAGGAAGAGAAAGTCGCATAACGTAACGCCAAGCATGTGACGCAACCGCCGCCCTGGGGGCGGCGGTCTGTTTTGTCACAGGCGAGTTCTGAAAACAGGAACAGGCACGCCTCGTGCTAAAATTTCCGGGCAGCTATGGTATAGAAAAGGTTGGCAAGCCTATGAAACGGTGGTCTTTCTTCAGTGGTATGTGGCTCGCCGGTATGTTGATGCTGACGGCCTGCTTGCCTGAAGGGGTGCGGCTCCCCGAAAGCCCGCTCACTTCCGCGCTTGGACGAAAGTCCGGGCTGATTGCCTACCTCGGCCAGGACGGCAATGTTTACACGATCGATCAGGGCGGAGGCAATCAGGTACAACTCACCAACGATGCATATCTGGACGAGACGAATTTTCGCTTTTACGGCGTCCCCATCTGGGCAGCCGATGGCGAAGTGTTGGCGTTTGCCGGGTACGAAGGCAGCAGAGACGACCTCTCTCACAACAGCCTGATCGTGGTGAACAAGGACGGTTCAGGTCTAAGGGAGGCGTACAAGAGCAGTAATTACATGGTGTATTACCACTGGTCGCCGGATGGCCGCAATATCGGCTTGCTTGCGCAGCTTTCCAACACGCTGGCGCTCAAAATGGTGCCCATCGCCGGCGGCGAGCCGCAGATCGTAGACACCGGCGCGCCGTTTTACTGGGACTGGTCTCCGGATGGCCGGTCTGTGTTCATTCATGCCGATGGGGAGGCGGGCCGGCTCGCTTATCTGCAACTGGG
>JAVQXV010000076.1:0-14324 GCA_033577755.1 Anaerolineales bacterium | reverse complement strand
TCGCCCGCGCGCTGGATGCCGCGACCCGCCTCGACCCGCGCCGCGCCGGGGCCGTTCCCTCGACAAAGGGGAGTTTGACATGACTTATAATCTGCTGCGGAGGCTGCTATGACGACGACTTTGCAAGACATCCTGGCGGATATTCATGCGCTGCGTGAGGACATCGAAGTCTATGAACGCAAGTACGGTGTTCTGTCCGAGACGTTCTACGAGTCATACTTGAGAGGCGAAGAGCCACAGGATGATTCTTGGGTGCTGGATTGGTCGGACTGGGCTGGGGCCTATCGCCTCCTGCTCAGGCGCACCGAGGAGTATCAGCGCGCCATCCAGGCCTTGCGCGAGCAGGCCCCCACGCTTGCGGATGTGATCAGCAAGACGGCTCGGCATGAACCCATTCCGGTCACTTCGTGATTACGAGGCGTTCGTCTATACACTCAAGCAAAACTTCGCCTCCGTCGAGCGCTCGACGTTGGTCGTCATCCGGCGCGGGCGACGCATTGCGGTTGTTCAGGGGGAGGTAACTTTCGCCCAGGGCTTTCGCCTCACGGTCAAAGAACGCTTGTCTGTACAGGCCGAGGGCTTACTCATCGAGTCATACGGTTACGAGCTTTGGCGCGGCGCTGATAAACTGGCCTGGTATGATCCCCAACCGCATCCCGAACCGGCTCTGGCCAGCACATATCCCCACCATAAGCACATCCCGCCCGACATCAAGCACAATCGCGTGCCGGCGCCCGGCATAAGCTTCTCACAGCCCAATCTGCCTCTGCTCATTGGTGAAATCGAAGACCTGTTGGCGGCAGCAGAGCCTGAGACCAAGCCGTGATCGTGTTGATTGACTACGGCATCGGCAACTTGCGCTCTGTGCAAAAAGCGCTGGAGCATGTCGGCGCGCGGGTGGCGCTCACCGACGACCCCGCCGTCATCCTGGCCGCCGAGAAAGTCGTGCTGCCCGGCGTTGGCGCGTTCGGCGACGGGATGAAGGGCCTGCGCGCCCGCGGCCTCGCCGAAGCGGTGCGCGAAGTCGCTGCGCGCGGCACGCCCCTGCTCGGCATCTGCCTCGGCATGCAGGTGCTGTTTGAAGCAAGCGAAGAGCGCGGCGAACACGAGGGGCTGGGCCTGCTGTCCGGTCGTGTCCGGCGCTTTTCCTTCTCATCGTCTCCCTCTCCAATCTCTCATCTCAAAGTCCCTCACACCGGCTGGAACCAAATTCAGCCGTGTGCCGACAGCCCGCTGCTGCGCGGCCTGCCGCGCGGCGCGTATGCCTACTTCAATCACAGCTATTACTGCGAGGCGCAGCCTGCCGATACCCTCGCCATCACCGACTACGGCGGCCCATATCCGTCCATCGTCGGACGCGGGCGCGTGTACGGCATTCAATTCCATCCGGAGAAGAGCCAGCAGGTCGGGCTGTTGTTGCTGAAGAACTTTGTGGAGCGAGGCTGAAGATGACCGTAGACGGCAGACCGCAGACTACTGCACCTGCTCTGCGCTTCACCGTGTTCCCGGCCATTGACCTGCGCGGTGGCAAGGTGGTGCGGCTGGCGCAGGGCGACCCCCGCCGGCAGACGGTGTACGGCGATGATCCGCGCGCCGTGGCGGAGCGCTGGCAGGCCGAGGGCGCAGAGTGGCTGCACGTCGTCAACCTCGACGGGGCCTTCGGAGAGTCATCCGTCATCAATCATCAGTCTCTGCTTTCTCTTACCTCCACCGGCCTCCTCATCCAGTTCGGCGGCGGCTTGCGTGATGCTGCAAGCCTGCGCCGTGCGTTTGAAGCAGGCGTGGCGCGCGTCGTCCTCGGCACGGCGGCGTTGGAGAACCCGGCGCTGGTGGATTGGGCGCTGCGCGAGTATGGGCCGGAGCGCGTCGCCGTCGGCATTGATGCGCGCGACGGTCGGGTGCGCGTGCGCGGCTGGGCCGAAGTTGCTGCGGTAACCGCGCCGGAGCTGGCGCAGCGCCTGCGTGCCCAGGGCGTGGAGTGGTGCATCTTCACCGACGTGGCGCGCGATGGGGTGGGCGCGGGCGTGAACGTGGCTGCGAGCGCCGAACTTGCTCATTCCTCCGGCCTACGCGTCGTTGCTTCCGGCGGTGTGGCCGGCCTCGAGGATGTTCGCCGCGTGCGCGAAGCGGGCCTCGCCGGCGTCATCATCGGCCGCGCGTTGTATGAAGGCCGCCTTCGGCTACGTGATGTGCTGACCATGACTCAATGACCCAATCCCCGATGACTTAATGCTTGCCAAACGCCTCATCCCCTGCCTCGATGTCAAAGATGGCCGCGTCGTCAAGGGCGTCAACTTCGTGAACCTGGCCGATGCGGGCGACCCGGTGGAACAGGCGCGCCTCTATGACCGGGCCGGCGCGGATGAATTGGTCTTCCTCGACATCTCGGCCACGCCCGAAGGCCGCGCTACCGTTGCGCCGATGGTGCGTCGCGTCGCCGATGAGGTGTTCCTTCCGCTCACCGTGGGCGGCGGGCTGCGCAGTGTGGACGACATGCGCGCCATCCTGCTGGCCGGCGCGGATAAGGTCAGCCTCAACTCCGCCGCCGTGCGCCAACCCGAACTGATCACGGAGGGCGCGGAACGTTTCGGCAGTCAGTGCATTGTCGTGGCAATTGATGCAAAACGAGTTGGCCCACAACCGCGTTGGGAGGTCTACATCTCCGGCGGGCGCGTCCCTACCGGCCTCGACGCCGTGGAGTGGGCGCAGCGCGCGGTGGCGCTGGGCGCAGGCGAGATTCTGCTGACCAGCATTGACGCCGACGGCACGCAGAACGGCTATGACCTTGAATTGACGCGCGCCGTCACGGACGCGGTGAACGTGCCGGTGATCGCCTCCGGTGGGGCAGGGCGGCTGGAGCACTTTGCCGACGTGTTCACCCTCGCCAACGCCGATGCCGCCCTGGCCGCCTCGCTCTTCCACTACGGCACGCTGACCATCGCCGAAGTGAAGCGCTACCTCGCTGAACGCGGCCTGCCCATTCGTCTCACGGAGCCATCGGCATGACCACCCCTCTCCAATCTCCCATCTCCCATCTCAAATGGAACTCCCTCGGCCTCATCACCGCCGTCGTTCAGGACGCTACGACCCGCGAAGTGTTGATGGTGGCCTGGATGAACGCGGAGGCGCTGCGGCTGACGCGGCAAACGGGCGAGGCCTGGTTCTGGAGCCGGAGTCGCGGCGAGTTGTGGCACAAAGGCGCCACCAGCGGCAACGTGCTTCGTGTCCGCGAAATTCACGCTGACTGCGACGGCGACACGCTGTTGCTGCTCGTGGACGCCGCCGGCCCGGCCTGCCACACCGGCGCCCGCTCCTGTTTCTTCAACGTGTTGAGCGATTGAGCCTGGCAATCCGCAATCCAAAATCAACAATCAGCAATCCCAAATGCGCTTCGTCATCAAACTCGGCACCTCCACCCTCACCGCCGGAACCGCGCAGCTCAACCCGCCGCGCCTCGTCGAGCTGGTGCGCCAGATGGCGCAGTTGCGGGCCGAGGGGCATCAGGTCATCCTCGTCTCCAGCGGCGCGATGGCCGCCGGCCGCGCGGCCCTCAACTTCCCACAGTTGCCCCGGCACATCCCCAAGAAGCAAATGCTCGCCGCCATCGGCCAGCCGCGCCTGATGGCGCTCTATGAGCAGCTCTTTGGCCTGTATGGCGTCACCGTGGCGCAGGTGCTGCTCACCCGCGCCGACCTGGCCGACCGCCGCCGCTACCTCAACGCGCGCAATACCCTCGCCGCGTTGCTCGACCAGCGCGTCATTCCCATCGTCAACGAAAACGACACCGTCGCCACCGAAGAAATCCGTGTCGGCGACAACGACAACCTCTCGGCGCTCGTCGCCAACTTAGTGGAAGCCGACCTGCTCGTGCTGCTCACCGACCAGCCGGGACTGTTCACCGCCGACCCGCGCCGCAACTCGAATGCGCAACTGGTGACCGAAGTGCGCGACGAAATCCCCGCTTCGTTGTGGGAGGCCGCCGGTGGCTCGCCCACCGGTTTGGGGACCGGTGGCATGGTCACTAAACTGCAAGCCGCCGAGCTGGCGCGTCGCTCCGGCTGCACGGTCGTCATTGCCGGCGGGGCCGAGGCCGACGTGATTCTGCGCGTGGCGAACGGCGAGGCGCTGGGCACCCGCTTTCATCCGTTGACCTCGCCCATCGAGAGCCGTAAGCGCTATATCCTTTCGAGCGGCCTGACAGGCAGCGTGTTCGTGGATGACGGTGCGGCGCGCGCGCTGCGGGCCGGGAGCAGCCTGCTGCCGGTCGGTGTCACTCGCGTCGAGGGCGAGTTTGACCGGGGAGATGCGGTGCGCGTGCAGGAGGCATCGGGCAAGGAGGTGGCGCGTGGCCTGGTCAATTACGCGGCCTCCGACCTGCATCGCCTCTGCCGCCGCCGTTCGGACGAGATCGAATCCATCCTCGGCTATCATTACGGCGACGAAGTCATTCACCGGAATAATTTGGTGCTAATCGTTTGATGATCCGCCGCCGTCTGCGGTCGGAGAGAGCGATGGCATTTGAACGACGAAGATGCCAATAACGCTAAAGAAAAACAAAAGCGGAGAGTACAGAGTTCTTTCTCGATTATTTCTCCGCACGACTGATTTCTCTGCACAGTTGATTGCTTCGCACGCTCTGCGTTCTCAGTGGTGATTTGCAATGGACTCGACTATGCTTACTGAAATGGGCCGGCGCGCAAAGGCTGCGGCGCGGCAACTGGCGCGCGCCGAAACCGAAAAGAAGAATCTTGCTTTGCGCCTGCTGGCAGACGCCCTCATGGCGCGCTGCGCCGACCTCCTGGCGACCAATAACGAAGACATGGCGCAGGCCAAAGCTGCAGGCCTCGAGCCGCACCTGCTCGACCGCCTCCTGCTGAACGAGAAGCGTTTGGCTGCCATCGCCGCCGACCTGCGCAATGTGGCCGAGCTGCCCGACCCGGTCGGCGAGGTCTTCGATGCCCGGACTTTGCCTAACGGCCTGAGACTGCATAAGCGGCGCGTCCCGCTCGGCGTGCTCGGCGTCATCTACGAAGCACGTCCGAACGTGACGGTGGATATCGCCGGGCTGGCGGTTAAGTCCGGCAATGCCGTCATCCTGCGCGGCGGCAGCGAGACACTGCGCAGCAACCGCGCGCTCGTGACCGTCATTCGTGAAGCACTGGCAGAAACCGGCCTGCCCACCGACGCCGTACAATTCGTGGACAGCACCGACCGTGCCCTGGTGCTCGAAATGTTGCAGCTCACAGATTACGTGGACCTCATCATCCCGCGCGGCGGCAACAGCCTGCACGAGTTCTGCCGTACTCACAGCCGCATCCCGGTGATGACGGGCGGCATCGGCATCTGCCACCTGTTTGTGGACGAGAGCGCCGACTTGGAGAAATCGCTGGCCGTCATCCACAACGCCAAGACGCAGCGCCCGACGGTGTGCAACGCACTCGATACCGTGCTCGTCCATCGCGCCATCGCCGCCGACTTCCTGCCGCGCCTTGTCGAGCATCTCGCACCTGCCGGCGTCACCTTCCGCGCCGAGCCGCGTGCCCTCGGCCTTCTCCAATCTTCACTCATGAGTCATGTATTTCCCGCCGGCCCCGCCGACTTCGACACCGAATGGCTCTCGCTTGTGCTTAGCCTGAAGGTGGTGGACTCGCTGGATGAAGCCCTCGCCCACATCGCCGCGCACAGCACCGCCCACTCCGACGGCATCCTGACGGGCGATGAGGCCAACGCGCGGCGCTTCGTGGCCGAAGTGGACTCGGCGGCGGTGTACGTCAACGCCAGCACGCGCTTCACCGACGGCGGACAGTTCGGCCTGGGCGCAGAGGTGGCCGTGAGCACGCAGCGCCTGCACGCCCGCGGCCCGATGGGCCTGCGTGAGCTGACGACGTACAAGTGGGTGGCGGAGGGTGAGTACCATGTCAGACCCGGATGAGGCGCAAAGGCGGGGCGGAGTGCTAAAATCGGTTGGCATGCTGAGCGAGAGGAGTCTGCGATGAGTCACCTGACCCTGGATGTGCCGCCGGGCTTTGAACAGGCCATACGGCTGACGCCGGAAGAATTTGGTATGCAAGTGCGGCTGATGGCTGCTTTGAAGATGTTTGAGTTAGGCAAACTTTCTTCAGGCAAGGCCGCGCAGCTGGCTGGGATGTCCCGCGTGGAATTTCTGGAGACGTGTGGGCGTTATCGCGTCTCGGTGTTCAATTACACACCAGAAGAAATAGAAACAGAACTACGCTCTGATCTTCAGGCGGCGCAGCAGGCGCGGGAATGAAGGTCGTCTCAAACACCGGCCCGTTGATTGCGCTGGCCAAAGTGGATCGGCTCGACCTGCTCAAGAGCTTGTTTGGGCAGGTTTTGATCCCATCGGCTGTTCAGTACGAGTTGTTAGCGAAGGCCGGCCCGGAAACGGCAGTGCTCAGGCGAGCGCTGTCTGATTTTGTACAGGTGAACGCTCAGACTGTAATTCCCTCTGTCGTTGAGACAGTTACACGGGCGCTCGATGCTGGTGAACGCGAGGCGGTGGCGCTGGCTTATCAAGAGCAATTGCCTCTTGTGATGGATGATCGCCTTGGACGTCAGGCGGCCCGGAGCCTTGGCCTGACTGTCACTGGTCTGGTCGGCGTGTGTGTACTCGCTAAGCGTGCCGATTTGTTGAAGTCGGCGCGCGATACCCTCCTTGCCATCCGTCAGGGCGGCTACCGGCTTGCCGATGAGTTGATCGAGGCAGCTGCTCAGCTGGCCGACGAGTAGCCGAACTTACTCCCACTTCCGAGAAGACAGCGAAAGAAAGTCATGTTCAAACCCATCAATGGGCAGTCGTTTCTTCGCGACTTCGCGGTGATTCAGGTAGGCTTTGCGCTGTTTGGGCTGGCGATTGCGCTGCTCATCCGCGCCAACCTGGGCGCCAGCCCGTGGGCGGTGTTCGAGGTCGCCCTCTCCAGACTGACCGGCATCTCCGTCGGCATGGCCAGCATCCTGGTAGGCTTCGCCGTGCTGGCCGGCGCGGTGGCGCTCAAAGAGCAGGTCGGCTGGGGGACGCTCGCCAACATCCTGTGCATCGGCCCATGGATTGACATCTCGCTGTGGCTGCTGCCCGACGTCACCGCGAACCTGCCGGTGCAGATCGCTTACCTGTTGGCAGCGGTGGTCATCATGGGCCTGGCCAGCGCCATCTACATCGGCGTCAACGCGGGCGCGGGGCCGCGCGATAGCTTGATGCTGGCGCTCAACCGCACCTTCGGCGTGAGCGTGCGCCTGGCGCGCGGCGTGATCGAAGTGAGCGTGGTGCTGGCCGGCTGGCTGCTCGGCGGGCCGGTGGGCCTGGGCACGCTGGCCTTCGCGCTGCTCATCGGGCCGTCGGTGCAGTGGGCGTTCCGGCTGCTCCGGGTGCGTCCCCATGCCGGGCCGGAGAAGGCCGGGGGAGATTGAGCTTCCGAGCGGCGTGAACCCTGTACCCCGGAACCGCTATTCGTGCTCACTCGTGTCTGAAAAAAATCCCGCCATGCTTCACCAACTTTTTACAATCATCGAAGATCGCAAAGCCAACCCGATCACCGGCTCATACACGGCCAGGCTCTTTGCTGCTGGAGAGGACGAGATTGTGAAAAAAGTTGGGGAAGAAGCTGTTGAAGTGATCCTGGCAGTAAAAGGGCAGGGAGATGAGCGCGTCATCGCCGAGGTCGCCGACCTGTTCTATCACACGCTGGTGCTGCTGGCGGCGCGCGGCCTGACGTTGGCGCAGGTGGAGGCCGAGTTGGAGCGCCGGCATGTGCGAGCGCGTGCCGAGTCGTAAAAGCGCCGGGTGCACTGAAGCAACAAGGATTTTGTCAGCCGGTGTGCATGCAAAGGTTGTCAGGGAACGTGCCGCCCCTTCGACTACCGCTTCGCTTCGCTCAGCGTCCGCTCAGGGTGCGGCTGACATGTTTTGCGTGCACACGTCAGCCGAAATGAACTCAGAGCGTCAAGAGGCGTACAGGGCGTGGAACCGGGCGTCTTGCCCATCCGTCGCCCACGGCCCGGTCTCACTGCCGGCCCTCTAGCTTGGGTGAGAGTGAGTACAACATCTGCCGGCCGTCTAGGGAGAATGCAACGGTATGCACGCCGTTGGAAAGGGCGAAAGGGCGTAGCCTGTTCGATAAGGGCATGGACACGATACACTCAAGCTTAAGTCGGCCTCCGCATAACCGTTAGCGCCGGATGAACGGCAGATAGACCCGATAGCTGGTGAAGCCGCAGATGTCCAGGCTCCAGGCCTGCAGCTCGCCCTCATCGCCGGAGACGTTATCCGCGATGTGCAGCCGCCACGCGCCGGAGACGGGCGTTCCGCGCAGGACACCTAGGCTCGAGGCCGGGTTGAACGCCCCGGTGTACGGAGCGCCGTTCGGTACAGCGGTGAACGGAGTGCCGCCATCCTGAAACACGGTGAACAGGAGATGATCGCCACCGCCGCCGAAGCGGTTGAAAAGGGTCACACGTCGCCCATCCGGCGCAATCAGGGTTAGGATGAGGTCGCTGAGGTATGTATGCTGCAGCGACTCTATCCGCACGTTCAGATTATCCACGAAGACGTTAGGGCTGGATAAAGTGATAACCGACTCGACGCCCGCCGGGTTGTTATCCGGGATCGGCAGAGAGGTTGAGTTGCGATGGAGGGTGCAGCCGGTGCGCGCGTTGGTCTCTGCAATCGTTACAGACGCCGTTGATGGGTTGCCGATTAATGTGTTGACCGGCTCGGAGAGCAGAACGGTGAATTGCCGGTTGCCGGTGTAGAAGTCGTTGTTCAGAATCGGCACCATCACGGTCTGCACGAAGGTTCCGGGCGGGAACACAAGCCTGCTGTGGATGGCGGTGTAATCCCGTCCCGCCTGTGCCGTGCCGTCCGTCGTAGCCACAGTCACGGTTATGGTCTGCGTGACGATGGGGCTAAGCTGTTGCACCGGGATGGCGATGGTGCCGCCGTTCTTGCCGACCACGTAACTGGAAGCGCCCAGGCGCACCAGCGGGGTCTGGCTCACTACGGTAAAAGTCTGAGGGGCCGAGCGGCCACCGCCAGGTTCAGGATTGAACACTCTGATCTCCACCGGCCCGGGCACAGCCAGAAGCGTGGCGCTGATGACGGCGGTCAGGCGCGTGTTGCTGACGAAGGTCGTGTTGAGGTCGCTCTCGCCCCAGCGCACGACCGAGGCCGTGACGAAGTTCGAGCCGGTCAGGATCAGCGTCGTTGTCAGGTTGCCCGCCGTCGCCGTAAGCGGACTGATGGCCGTAAGCACGGGAGCGGGGTAGGTGACGGTAAAGGGCAGGGCGTTGGAGAGGCCGCCGCCCAGCGGAGGATTGAACACGGTGATGCTGAACGTTCCAACGCCGGTCAGGTTCGCTGCCGGCACGGTAGCGGTCAGCCGAGTCGAATTGACGAAGCTCGTCGCCAGGTTGCTCCCTGCCCAGCGCACGACCGAGCCGTTGACGAAATCGCTGCCGTTGACGGTGAGCGTCAGAGCGGGACCGCCGACGGTAGTCGTCACCGGATTAAGGCCGGTGATGGAGGGGACAGGGTTGTTGACGGTCACATTAGCATTGGCCCCGCCGCCACCCAAAGCAGAGGGCAGCGTCGCCGTCACGGTAGCCGTGCCGCTGGCCACAGCGGTGACGGTGAAAGTGACGGAGGCAGTGTTGGCCGGCAAGGTCACGCTTGCGGGCACAGCGACTACACCCGCATTGGAAGAACTCAGGCTGATGATGCGGTCGGCCGCCTGCACGCCGTTGATGGTGACCGTTAGATTATCGGTTCGTCCGGTGAGAAGCGTGAGCGTGGACGGCGTCAGGGTCAAACTCGGATTGACGACGGTGAAGTTCTGCACTTGCGCCAGGCTGCGCGTCCCATCCGGCTGTGGGTTGGCGACGGTGACCGTGTAGTTGCCGGCGCTGGCAATGTTCGCCGCTGTAACCGTTGCGGTGAGTTGCGAGGCGCTGACGAAGGTCGTTGCCAACGGTGTATTGTTCCACAACACTACTGATGGATAGGGGCCGGTGACGAAGTTGCTGCCGTTAACCGTTAGGGTGAAGGCGGGGCCGCCGGCGATGGCCGTGTTTTGGCTGAGGCCGCTCACGGTCGGGATAGGGTTGGTTACCGTGAAGATGCGGACGTTGGATACGCCCCCGCCCGGGCCGGGGTTGACGGCAGTCATACTGAACACGCCCGCAAAGGCCAGATTGGAAGGGAGAATGTTTGCCAGGAGCCGCGTTGGGCTTATGACCCCGGTCTCTTGATCGGCACCGTTCCATTGCGCCACTGCGCCGGCTACGAAGTTCACACCGTTCAGGGTCAGTGCCAACGGCGACGATGCGCCTGCGGTCGTCGTCAGCGGTGACAGGCTGTTGAGCACGGGAACAGGGTTGTTGACCTGCTGGGTGAGCGTCAGGGAAGAGCTGGCGTTGTAATTGGCGCTACCACCATATGTCGCCGTGATGGTGTGCGTGCCCAGCGACAAGCCCGCTGTGGAGATGCTGGCGACGCCGGCGCCGTTCAGTGTGTTCGAGCCGAGAACATTGCCGCCATCATAGAACGTAACCGTGCCGCTCGGCGTGCCGCTACCGGGGACTTGCGCAGTGACGGTGGCGGTGAACGTCACGCTCTGGCCGAAGACGCTGGGCGAGCCGGAAGTGGCCAGGGTTGTGGTGGTGTTGGCGGGGTTGACCTGCTGGGTGAGCGTCAGGGAAGAGCTGGCGTTGTAATTGGCGCTGCCGTTATACGTTGCCGTGAGGTTGTGCGGTCCTACCGGCAGGGTGGAGGTGATAAAGGTCGCCTGGCCGGCGGCGTTGAGGGTGGGGGTAACAACGGGCGAGCCGTCCACGAAGAAGGTGACGGTGCCTGTGGGCGTGCCGCTGCCTGGGGCTTGCGCAGTGACGGTGGCGGTGAACGTCACGCTCTGGCCGAAGACGCTGGGCGAGCCGGAAGTGGCCAGGGTTGTGGTGGTGTTGGCGGGGTTGACCTGCTGGGTGAGCGTCAGGGAAGAGCTGGCGTTGTAATTGGCGCTGCCGTTATACGTTGCCGTGAGGTTGTGCGGTCCTACCGGCAGGGTGGAGGTGATAAAGGTCGCCTGGCCGGCGGCGTTGAGGGTGGGGGTAACAACGGGCGAGCCGTCCACGAAGAAGGTGACGGTGCCTGTGGGCGTGCCGCTGCCTGGGGCTTGCGCAGTGACGGTGGCGGTGAACGTCACGCTCTGGCCGAAGACGCTGGGCGAGCCGGAAGTGGCCAGGGTTGTGGTGGTGTTGGCTGGAATGACGGTGTGCGTTACATTGACGGAGCTGGTAAGGTAGTTGGCGTCGCCGCCGTAGTTGGCAGTAAGCGTGTGCGTGCTGGCGGAGTTGAGGGTCAGGGAGCACGAGCCGCTGCCTGCGGCCAGCGTGCCGGTGCAGGTCTCCGGGCCGCCGTTGACGGTGACGGTGACCGAGCCGGTGGGCGTGACACCTGGGCCGGCCACTGTGAAGCTTACTGTGACGGACTGACCGACGAAGGATGGGTTGGGGTTGTTGTCGGTGATGGTAATGGTGGAAGCTCCGGGGCCGATGGTGAGTGGCAGGGTAGAAGTGTCATTGTCGGCGAAAGTATCGGTATCCAGGGCAGTGACCGTGATAGCTACCTGATTGTCAGCCGGCCCGGCCGCGGTTGGCGTGACGGCGATGGTGACGGTCACGATTGCGTTGGCATCCAGCGTCGGCCCGAGCGTGCACGTGACAGGATTGCCGGCGTTGCAGTCCCCCTGGGTGGTTGTAACGTCGGCGAGGCTGACGTTAGCCGGCAGGGTATCGGTGAAAAGTACCGGGCCGTCGGTCTGGGTCGCGCCGTTGGTGATAACGACGGTGTAGGTCAAAGGCGCGCCGACGACGGGAAAAGCCGTCGAGCCGGTTTGGGTCACACCGACATCTACGCTGGCGGCGAATACGAGCCGATCGGGCAGCAGGATGAGAAGCGCCATGAGCGCAAGGCCCAGCGCGCCGAGTGCCGCAACGATGAGTCCGCGCCCGGGCAGATTGGAAGGAGGAGCCGCCGGTAATAGGTGACACATGGAAGAACCTTGAACTCGGTTGCGAAAAGAGAGCATAGGCCACGTTCCGCAGCCCCGGTTCGGAAAACGGTATAGGCTTGAAGCGTTACGCCGGTACCGGTAGGCTCAGCGTATCCCTGTATTGACTTGTTCGCAATAGGAAAGGTGGCTGCTACGCCGCCGGGTTGAATCAAGCAAACCCGCCCTCCAGAGCGGAGGGCGGGTACCGGTGAGCGGAACAGCGGCGCTCAGGCTTTGCGCTTCACGGCCTTTATCGCGTCGTTGAAGCGGTTGAGGGTCTCGTCAATGTCGGCTTCGCTGTGGGCGGCACTCAGGAAGAACGGCTCGCGCGGGTCCGGCTCAATGTCCACACCGCGCTCGCGCAGGGCGTAGGCCACGTCCACGTACATCTGGAAGTTTGTGTTAATTACGTCACGGAACTCGCGCACATGCTCGGTCTTCGGCTCGAACATCACGCCGAAGATGGCAGGCGTGCCGGAGATGACGTGGCGGATGCCCTGCTCGGTGAGGATTTCACTCAGGCCGGCCATCAGCCGCTCGCCGCGGGCGCGGACGATGCCCAGCGCGTTGTCATGCAAGATGGCGTCGGTGACAGCCATGGCCGCCGCCGTGCCCACAGCATTGCCGCAGAAGGTCCCGCCATGCGTCACCTGCCCCATGGCGATGATGTCCATAATTTCGGCCTTGCCGCCGATGGCCGCGATGGGGAAGCCGTTGCCGAGCGCTTTGGCGAAGGTGTACAAGTCGGCGGTGACGCCGAAGTATTCGGCGGCGCCGCCGGGCGCAATGCGGAAGCCGGTCTTCACTTCGTCGAAGATGAGCACCACGCCGTAGCGCGTACACAAGTCGCGCAAGTGCTGGAGGTAGCCGGGCTGCGGCATCAGGCAGGAGGCGTTGCCCATCAGCGGCTCGACGATGATGGCGGCCACGTCGTGGCCCTTGTCGCGGAACAGGCGCTCGGCCATCTCGAAGTCGTTGAAGCGCAGGATGTAGACCAGCTCGCGGGCGGCGTTGGGCATGCCGGAGCTTTGCGCCACGGGCAGCGGGCTGCGCGGCGAGCCGCCGGAGTGGAAGGCCATGTTGGCGGTGGACCAGAGGGCGTAGTCGTGGTTGCCGTGATAGGCGCCCTCGAACTTGATAATCTTCTCGCGGTTGGTGTAGGCACGCGCGATGCGCAGCGCGTGCATGGTGGCCTCGGTGCCGGAGTTGGCGTAGCGCACCTTCTCCACGCCGGGGTGCATGCGGATGATGCGCTCGGCCACTTCGATTTCGAGCGGGTGGGTATGGGCATACAGGTTGCCGTGCGCCAGCTGCTCGGTGATGCGGCGGGTGACGCGCGGGTCGGCGTGGCCGAGGATGACCGGGCCGTAGGCCAGTCGATAGTCAATGTACTGATTGTCGTCCATGTCCCAGACATAGGCGCCCTCGCCACGCTTGATAACGAGCGTGGTCTCGCCGCTGTAGCGAAAGTTGGAGGTGACGCCCAGCGGCATCACCGTTTTGGCGCGCTGGAACGTCGCGTAGGTTTGGGTGGTGGTGTACATAGTTGTTTCCTGAGCGATGAAACGGACAAAACTTTTGGTCGGTGTCTGCGGCAGTGCGGTTATTGCTGTTGAGAAAAAGAGAGTGATCGCCCGCGCGAGCGGGCTAGCCGTCGCCGGTGGCGCGCTTCTTCAGCGCATTAAGTTGCTGTTCGTAAACAGGCGGCCTGGGAGACAAATGACAGATCATAACATGATTGTAACCGGGCGGGGCAAATTGAGACAAGTGGTGTGCACGCAAAGGTTGTCAGGTAACGTGCCGCCCCTTCGACTGCCGCTTCGCTTCGCTCAGCATCCGCTCAGAGTGCGGCTGAAATGTTTTGCGTGCACACGGCAAGTGAAGAGAGAAAAAGTGTGCACGCAAAGGTTGTCAGGGAACATGCCGCCCCTTCGACTGTGCTTCGCTCCATAGCGGAGATGTTTGCGAGATTGTGCGTGGCAACGTGAAATGAAATCGCCACGCAAAACCCGGGCTTATCAGCACGGCTTACCACATCCGGTCAAGAAATGAGCGAACGGAGAGTTGAACCACTGAGAATACTGAAAACACTGCAGGCGCTGAAGGGCAGTATCAGCGGCCTCACCTGCTCCGGCGACCTCAGCGTTCCCGGGGCGTTTGGATCGCTGAGCACCCTGAAGGGCTGATGGCACTGAAGGGCAGTATCGGCGGCCTCACCTGCTCCGGCGACCTCAGCGTTCCCGGGGCGTTTGGATCGCTGAG
>JAVQXV010000075.1:0-14408 GCA_033577755.1 Anaerolineales bacterium | reverse complement strand
CTGTTGCAGGGCTGGCTGCCAACCGCCAGGCTGCCCCTGGGCTATCGCGTTATCGCCTGTGTCAATGCGCCCGCGGGTCAGCATGGGGTAGTGTTGAGTTGGCTAGCGCCCGATCCCGAAGAATTAAGTCCCATGATCGTGCCGCGCGGTCGGGGTTGCGTCTGGCTGCCCTGGCTCCCGGTCCTGCCAGTGGCCGGCTCGTTGCACTTCCCGTAAGTTGACGCGCCCTCCACGCTTCGATTACACTCACCCTATCCAAAACGCTGCAGCATACTCTTACGGAACGCCTATGCCCAACGTTTACGCCGGAAAAATCCTTCGCATTGATCTCACCACGCGCACTGTGTCCGTGCGGCCCGTTCAGGAGGCCGAAGTCCGGGCCTTTCTGCTCGGCTCCGGACTGGCGGCAAAAATCTACTATGAAGAGTTCCGCGACCTGATTGACCCCGCCGTGGATGTTTTCGACCCGCGCAACCCGCTTATCATCATGAACGGTCTGCTCTCCGGCACCTTCGCGCCGACGGGTTGCCGCTCGTCGTGGTGCGGGCGCTCGCCGCTCACCGGCATCTGGAACGAGGCCAACCTCGGCGGGCACTGGGGCGCGGAGCTGCGCTTCGCCGGCTGGGACGGCATCATCCTGACGGGCCGCTGCGAGTCGCCTACCTATCTCTGGATCAACGGCGACCGAGTGGAGTTCCGCGATGCCTCCCACATCTGGGGCAAAGACCAGTTCGAGACGCACGCGACGCTGCTGGCCGAGACCGACGAGAAGGCGCGCTGTGCGTCCATTGGGCAGGCGGGCGAGAAGCTGGTGAAGCTGGCCGGCGTGGCGACCGGCGGGCAACCGCATACGCGCATGGCGGCGCGCGGCGGCATGGGCGCGCTGATGGGAGCGAAGAGGCTGAAGGCCATCGTCGTTCGCGGAAAGGAGAAGCCGCAGTACGCCGACGTCAAAGGCTTCCACGCCACGGTGAAAGAGTCAAACAAATACATCATGAGCCACGGCCCGGCGGAGGCGCTGCACCTCGTCGGCACGGCGGGCGGCCATCCGACTACCGACAAGTTCGGCGACAACGCCATCCTGAACTGGCGTGGCGGTAACTGGCTGGAGGGCACCATCAAGACCAGCGGCAAGGCCATCGCCGAGACCATCTTCGTCAAGCACACCTACTGTCACGCTTGCCCCATCGGTTGCGGCAAGGCCGTGGAGGTGAAGGACGGGAAGTACGCAGGTGTGTACGGCGAAGGGCCGGAGTACGAGACGCTGTGCGGCTTCGGCTCCAACCTGCAATGCGACGACTTGAACGCCATCGCCGCGATGAACGATCTGTGCAACCGTTACACGCTTGACACGATTTCCACCAGCAGCGTCCTGGCCTTTGCCTTCGAGTGCTACGAGAAAGGGCTGATTACCTCACGCGACACCGGCGGCATCGAGTTGAAGTGGGGTGATGCCGATGCCATTATCGCGATGATTCACAAAATCGCGCTGAGATTGGATATCGGTGATTTGCTGGCCGAGGGCGTGCGTGCCGCCGCCGCGAAGATCGGTCAGGGCAGCGAGAAGTTCGCCGTCCATGTCAAGGGGCTGGAAGTGCCCTATCACGACCCGCGCGGATTCGTCAGCATGGCCGCCAACTACGCCACCGCCAACCGGGGCGCGTGCCATCTGGAGGCCATCTCCTACTGGCGCGGCGTGGGCATCGAGTGGCCGGGCTGGCAGGAGGGCGACGCGCAGGAGTGGGTGGAACGCCGCCGCTTTGACTCCTCCCTCGGCGCCGAGACCGCCATCGCCTTCCAGGATTATATGAGCGTGTACAACCCCGGCGGCCTGTGCAAGTTCATCATCAAAGGCTCGTTCACGCCGGCGCAGACCGCTGAGCTGTTCAACAAAGCCCTGGGCTGGAACTGGACGGCTCAGGACGTGCTCGACACCGGGGCGCGCCTTTTCAACTACAAGCGCCGGATCAATGTCGCCTTTGGCATACGGCGCAAGGATGATGTACTGCCTTACCGTCTGCAATTCGAGCCGCGCCCGACCGGCAGCGCAGCGGGTGTGCTGCCGGATATGGACCTGATGTTGCCGCGCTACTATGCCCTGCGTGGCTGGGACGAGGACGGTGTGCCGACAGAGGCGGCACCGATGCCGGCGGCGGATTGAGCGGTGTGCACGCAAAGGTTGTCAGAGAACGTGCCGCCCCTTCGTCCTTCGGCGGGCTTCGCTAAGCGAAGCCACGCTCAGGATGTCCTGCGCGGCGGGCATCCTGAGCGGACGCTGAGCGAAGCCGAAGCGGCAATCGCCGGACGCCCGCCGCTCCCCTGAGCGCGCTCAGCGGAGCGAAGCCGAAGGGTCAGGGTGCGGCTGACAGGTTTTGCGTGCACACGTTGAGCGTACGAGATAGACATGGAAAAGAAACCTCCTGCCGGGAAATTGAAGGAGTCGGCTCTGACTCCAACGTGGGAAATCGCCTATCTCTATCCGTATCAGGGGGCGTGGAGCGAAGCGGACTACATGGCCCTCCGCCCGAACCGCCACGTGGAATACACCGACGGCTACGTGGAGGTGCTGCCCATGCCGACTTACACTCATCAGAGAATTGTCCGTTTCCTGCTTCGTGCTCTGGAAGCGTTTGTGTTCTCCAGGCAGTTGGGGGAGGTCATGTTCGCGCCGCTGCGCGTTCAGATGCGCCCTGAAAAGTATCGCGAGCCGGATATTGTCTTTATGCGTGCAGAGCATTCGGATCGCCTGGGAAATGAGTTCTGGATCGGTGCCGATCTGGTGATGGAGGTGATCAGCGACGATGACGAATCGCGGATGCGCGATTTCGAGCGAAAGCGGCGCGACTACGCTGAAGGCCGCATCCCCGAATACTGGATTGTTGACCCGACCACCGAACGCATCACCGTTCTGGTGCTCGAGGGGGCTGCCTATCGGACGCACGGCGAGTTCAGGCGTGGCGAGCAGGCCACCTCTGCCACCCTGCCGGGCTTCGCTGTGGACGTGGCCGCCGTGTTCGACGCGGCGCGATAGGAGCGCGGCTTTACCCTTTCTGCTCAGGCGTTTTGTGAGAGAATGGCGGCATGAAGGATAAAGAGCGCGTCCTCTCGGTTTTGCGTACGCTGAAGCCTGAGATCAGAGCAAAATACCGCGTCAGGGAACTGGGGGTCTTTGGCTCGTTTGCACGCGGCCAGCAAACCGCTCAGAGCGATGTTGATGTGCTGGTTGACTTTGAGCCTGATGCGAGCCTGTTTGACTTATTGGGGCTGGCGCTTTTTCTGGAAGATCAGCTCGGCCAGCGCGTGGACGTTGTTCCTCGCCGCGCTCTGCGTGCTGAAATCCGTGACGCGGTCTTACAGGAACTTTCCCCGGTGTGAGATGAGAAACACAAGGCTGTACCTCCAGGACATTCTGGCCGCTATTGAAAGCATTGAAGCATTCGTGGCCGGGATGGATTTCCAAAGCTTCAAGGATGATGACAAGACCTCCAGCGCTGTCATGCGCAAATTTGAGATCATCGGTGAGGCCGCCAAGCGTATCCCTGATGACATACGCCAGAAATATCCCGGGGTGCCGTGGAGGGAGATGGCCGGAATGCGTGATCAGCTGATTCACTTCTATTTTGGCGTGGACTATCCTCTCGTGTGGACAACCATCACCGACCATCTGCCCCGTTTGAAAATGTCTGTACATTCTATGCTCGATGAACTAACTTGAGGTCACCGCCGTGGACGTGGCCGGCGTGTTCGACGCGGCGCGATAGGAGCGCGGCTTTACCCTTTCTGCTCAGGCGTTTTGTGAGAGAATGGCGGCATGAAGGATAAAGAGCGCGTCCTCTCGGTTTTGCGTACGCTGAAGCCTGAGACCAATATCGCCCTCAGCGTGCGGCGCAAGGACGACGGGTGCATTTCTATTTTTAGACTGGGGCCGCATCCTGAGCGGCCGGTAGCGGATTGAGCGCATGAGATAGCCATGGAAAAGAAACCTCCTGCCGGGAAATTGAAAGAGTCGGCTCTGACTCCAACGTGGGAAATCGCCTATCTCTATCCGTATCAGGGGGCGTGGAGTGAAGCGGACTACATGGCCCTCCGCCCAAACCGCCACGTGGAATACACTGACGGCTACGTGGAGGTGCTGCCCATGCCGACCGAGACTCATCAGTCTATTGTGGAATATCTCTATCTGGCACTGCGCGCATTTGTGATGACGCACCAGTTGGGCAAAGTGCTGTTTGCGCCGCTGCGAATTCGCATCCGGCCTGAGAAATACCGGGAGCCTGACATCGTCTTCATGCGCGCGGAGCATGCGGAGCGGAGGACGGATGAGTTCTGGCTCGGCGCCGATTTGGTGATGGAGGTTGTCAGCGACGATGACGAATCGCGGGCGCGCGATTTCGAGCGAAAGCGGCGCGACTATGCCGAAGGCCGCATCCCGGAATACTGGATTGTTGACCCGGCCACCGAACGCATCACCGTTCTGGTGCTCGAGGGGGCTGCCTATCGGACGCACGGCGAGTTCGGGCGCGGCGAGCAGGCCACCTCCGCCACCCTGCCGGGCTTTGCCGTGGACGTGGCCGCCGTGTTCGATGCAGCGCGAGGTTGAGATCATCCCATGACGGTACTCGACTTGACCCCGCCATGGTGGATGTTCGGCCTTTGGTTTCTCAATTGGATTATCGCTTTGTATGGTGTCGCTATCGCGAGCGATACGCTGCGTCATGCGCGAGCCATGCCCCCGCTCGAAAACGCCCCGTTTGTGGCGTTATTTTTTGTGCTCAACGCATTTGAGCCGATTATTGCCTTGACAATCTTTGCACTTGGCTTTTTGGCTGGCTCATGGGATAGCGGCGTGATCGGGTCATCGGCGATAGGATGCTTCCTTGCCACAATTCCGTTGAGCGGATTGCTTTTCCCCGACCATGCCCATCGTCTGTTTAGCCTTCAAGCAGCAGGACTAATGTGGTCGCGGTGGCTCGTTAACCTGTCTCCCTATATTGCGCTTGCTTTGCGGTTGGACTCCGAATTGTTTCTTGGTATGCCGCTTTTCGGCGCTCCGGCCGTGCTGATGACAACGCTATTGCTAGGAAGGTGGCGTTTTTCGATGTTGCTAAAGTATGAGGCGCAATGCGGCCGCATATAGCGGCCTGGCTTCGCCGTGGACGTAGCCGCCGTGTTCGACGCGGCGCGACGGTAACAAGTTTCCCTGTTTTCCCTTGTTTCCCTCCTTTCCCACAATCCTATGACCGACACAACACTTGACACCACCGCTGTAACGATGACCGCCGAAGAAATGGTCGCCCTGACAAAGGAGCACACTTTCTTCTCCTGGTCGGCGCAGGGGGCTGTGAACCCGATCCCGATGACCCGCGCCAAAGGTGTGTACTTTTGGGACGCCAACGGCAAGCGTTACTTCGACCTGAACTCGCAACTGATGTGCGTCAACATCGGCCACAGCGACGAGCGCGTCATCCGCGCCATTCAGCAGCAGGCCGAGACGCTGGCCTACGCCGGGCCGAGCATGGCCACCCAGGTGCGCGCCGAGCTGGGGCGCGAGCTGGCCTCGGTCACACCGGACGGCCTGAAGAAGTTTTTCTTCGTGCTGGGCGGCGCGGAGGCCAACGAGAACGCCATCCGCATGGCGCGCGCCGTCACGGGCCGGCAGAAGATCATCGCCCGCTACCGCTCCTATCACGGCGCGACGGCGGGCGCCATCACGCTCACGGGTGACCAGCGCCGCTGGGCCAACGAGCCGGGCATCCCCGGCGTCATCCATATCTTTGACCCGTACAAGTACCGCAGCCCGCTCTACCGCGAGGGCGACAGCGATGAGGTCTTCGCGCGCAAATGCCTCGACCAGGTCGAGGAAGTGCTGATGTACGAAGGCCCGCACACCGTTGCCGCCATCTTCATCGAGCCGGTGACGGGCACCAACGGCATCATCGTCCCGCCAGACGGCTACCTGCAGGGCCTGCGCGAGATTTGCGACCGGTACGGCATCCTGCTGATTTGCGACGAGGTGATGACCGGCCTGGGCCGCACCGGCGCGTGGTTTGCGGTAGACCACTGGAAGGTCGTGCCCGACATCATGACGATGGCCAAGGGCCTGACCTCGGCCTACCTGCCTCTCGGCGCGGTGGCCATTAACCGGCGCGTCGCCGACTACTTTGAGAACAACGTCTTCTACGGTGGCCTGACGTACAGCGCTCACCCGATGTGTTTGGCCGCCGCCGTCGCCAACCTGCGCGTGCTCAAGGAAGATGACCTGGTGGGCAACAGCCGGCGCATGGGAAAGGTGATGGGCGAATTGTTGGAGGACCTGAAAGCCGAACATCCGTCGGTGGGCGATGTGCGTAACATCGGCCTGTTCGGCTGCATCGAGCTGGTAAAGAATCGCAAGACCAAGGAGCCGATAGCGCCCTACACCGGCGGCGGGCCGGAGATGACCAAACTCGTCGCGTTCCTGAAGGAGAAGGGCGTGTACGCCTTTACCTGGCGCAACCTGCTACACACCAACCCGCCGCTGTGCGTCACCGAGGCCGAGCTGCGCGAAGTCTTCGAGATCATCAACGAGGCGCTGGCGATTACGGACGAAGCCGTCAGGGACTAGGAACCGGGAAGCAAAAGCGATTGAGCGCCGCTGCTATAATTGCTCGTCAGACGAGGTAGGTGACGATGGCGACTCGACCAACGGATGTTGCAAGGGAAGCCCTGATCACCGGCGATGAGTTGCTGGCCATGGGCGACATCGGGCCGTGCGAACTGGTCGAAGGGAGGATTGTACCGATAAAGCCAACAGGCTTTGAGCATGGTCATTACGAAGGTAATTTCTTCGAGCATCTCAAAACCTTTGTTAAGCAGCGCCGGCCAGGCAGAGTCGTGGTCGGCGAAGTCGGCATCTACACGCGCCGCAATCCGGATACCGTGCGTGGCGTGGATGCCGCTTTCATTTCCTATGAGCGATTGGCGCAGCGCCAAAAGAAGCGCGGCTTCCTCGATGTTGCGCCCGAGCTGATCGTCGAGATTCTTTCGCCGGACGACCCCTGGAGCGAAGTCACTCAGAAGCTGCGCGAGTATTTCGCCATCGGCGTGAAGCTGGTGTGGATTGCCGACCCGGTCAGCCGGACGGTCTATGTCTATCGCGCGCTCACCGACGTGCGCGAGTTCGGCGAAGCCGATCACCTGACCGACGACGACGTCCTGCCGGGCTTCAGCGTGCCCGTAGCCCAATTGTTTGAAGATTAGCGCCCTTCCAGCCGGTACACCATGAACGAACGCGAGCCGTCGCGCCGGTGTGCTTCATAAACGGGGCGCAGGGTGAAGCCGGCCTGCACAACGGCGGCCTGTATTTCCGCTATAGACTCCCAACTCGGCGCGACCAGGTAGCGCGGCGAAGTCCGGCCAAAGGCGCGCAGATCGGTCGCCAGCGCCTCCGGTGTCGGCATCCAGGCCACGTAGGCCGGGCCATCGAACAGATAAAATCGCCATTGCCACGATAGCCAGAAGTCGTAGAGCACCGTTCCCTGCGGCAACGCGTTCAGATAGCGTGCCACATCGTCAATGCCGTCATACGCCCCGTGGTCGCCGCCGATGGGGTAGCCGGAGCGCGCGGCAGTAAGGGCGGAGGGGAGCAGGAGGAGGAAGGAAATAGAAAGTAGAAAGTAGAAAGTGGGGTGGAGTAACCAATGACGTGTGCGCTGAGTGATGATGCGCTGAAGGAGTTCGGTGAGGCACTCGAGGGTGCGGGCGAAGAGCAGGAGCGCCAGCGGGAGGACGGGGACGAGGTACCGATCCCAGACGTTGAAAGCGAGGAGCCAGTAGGCAGAGAGGTAGATGAGCAAGTAGAAAGTAGTGAGTAGGTCAAAGAGGGCGGGGAGGGAAGGGCGGCGAAGGCCGAGAGCGAGCAAGATGGGCAGGCCGACTGCGAATGTGATGTTGAGAAGGGGCGACGCGGTGAAGTAACTCAGCAGGTCGAGCCAGGCGAAGGCACGTGGCAGCACTTCCCCGGAGCGGATGAGGCGATTGGGCGCGTTGTCGGCGTAGCCCTGCGCCCAGAAGCCGATCGGCGTGCCGAAGCTCAGGCGGAGCACATCCCAGCCGAAGAGGACGAGGGCGGTTAGGCCAAGCGCGATGGCAAATGGGAGGAAATTGTGAAGCAGGCGCTTGAGTGCTTGAGCGGGAGAGTCGGGGAGAGAAGGAGAAAGGGAGAGCGCCGGCGCCAGAGGCAAAAAGAGCAGGGCGGTCTGCTTGGTGGCGAAGGCCAGCGCAAAGGCGAGCGCCGCCCGGCGCAGGCGCTTGGCAGCGGACATCCACAGCCCCCACATCACGAAGGCCGTCAGCAACGGGTCAATGAAAACGGTGACTGCGAACAGGATAGCGAACGGCGAGAGCGCGTACAGCCAGGCCGCCAGCGTCGCCGTGTTCGGGCTGTAGAGCCGCCGTGCCAGCGCATATAGCAGCGCCACGTTCACCACGTCGGCGAAAAAGTTGGGCAGGCGGGCAGCCAGCTCGTTGGCGGCGACCTCGCGCCCGCCGAAGATGCTCAGGCTGAGCGCCAGCAGGTACAGCGGCAGCGGCGGCTTGTCCACCACCTCGCTTGCCAGCAGCGGATCACGACCTGAGGCGATCAGGCGGCCAAAGTAGGCGTAGAGGGCCTCGTCTGGATGAAAGCGGTTGTCGCGCAGCGGCCCGGCCCGAAGGAGGGCTGCGGCCAGCAGCGCTGCAACGGTCAGCCAGAACGCAGCCTGAGTTCGCGCAGCCATGCGTCGGGATTTTAGTCGAGGCCTGGTCAGGCTCGATGCTATAATCCGTGCGAAGTCATGATTTGCTCATTCGGAGAACTTCCATGACCAGTCGCCTGGCACCGACTGCTGCGGCCCGGCCGTCAACTGTGCCCATCGGCACGCCGCAGCCTTTCGTTCCCCGGCCTCTCTCCAAGATCGAAGACACCGGTCTGACGCTGTATTACCTGGCCGAATTAGCGCTCAAAATCCTCTACAACAGCGGTAACCTGACCGGCTTCCGCGTCGCCGAGATGATTTGCCTGCCGTTCAACGGCCTGGTGGATCAGGTGCTGGAGTATCTGAAGCGGGAGAAGCTGGTGGAGGTAAAACAGAGCGCCGGCGGCTTCGGCGAAGGCTCGTACCTCTACGGCATCACCGGCCTTGGTATTGCGCGGGCGCGCGAGGCGTTAGAGCGTAACCAGTATGCCGGCCCGGCACCGGTACCGATTAGCGATTATCTGGAGGCCATCCGCAAGCAGGCCGTCAAGCGTAAGACCATCACCCAGCGGGTGATGCGCCAAGCTCTTTCGCACTTGGTCATCAGCGAGAAAGCATTTGCGCGCATCGGCCCGGCCGTTAACTCCGGCACCTCGCTCTTCCTGTATGGGCCGCCCGGTAACGGCAAGACGTCCATCGCGCGCGCCATCGGCAAGATGGTGCTGGATGAGGAGATGTTCATCCCCTATGCCGTGGACGTGGACGGCGCGCTCATCAAAGTCTTCGACAGTGTGAACCACGAGGTGGTGACGGAAGAGGGCGAGGGTGGGAGCGCGACCCGCACCAAATATGACCCGCGCTGGGTCAGGATTAAGCGTCCTTTCGTGATGGTGGGCGGCGAGCTGACGATGGCCGGCCTGGACCTGCAATTCGATGACGTGCACAAGTATTACGAAGCGCCCTTCCAGATGAAAGCCAACGGCGGCATGTTCCTAATTGATGACTTTGGGCGCCAGCAGATTCGCCCGCGAGACCTGCTCAATCGCTGGATCGTGCCGCTGGAGAACCGGCTGGATTACTTGAATCTGGCGAATGGTCGCAAGCTGGAAATCCCGTTTGAAGTGTTAGTAGTTTTCTCTACCAACCTGCCGCCGAAGGACCTGGTGGACGAGGCTTTCCTGCGCCGCATTCGCCACAAAATCGAGATTGTGGACCCGACGCCGGACGAGTTCCGCGAGATTTTCCGGCGGGTGTGCGAGCAGAAGAAAGTGGCTTACGATGACCGTGGCTTGGCGTATCTCATCCAGGAGTGGTATCTCAAACGCAACCGCAAGCTGCGCGCCAATCACCCGCGCGACATCTGTGAGCAGATCCTGGATATCGCCGCTTACCTGGGTGTGGAGCCGGGGCTGACCAAGGATTTGGTGGACCGCGCCTGCGAGTCGTATTTCGTTGAGCTGTGAGGGCCGGATAAAGGCAGCCGAGTCAAAGCAAGACGCGCCTCGGAGTGCGTCTTGCTCTAATTGCTTTGTTTGTGCTCAAGGCCCCGTTGCCTGGTCGCGTAACAGCTGCACGGCGCGTTCGAGCTGCGGGTCACGCTTGGCGGCCCGGTCTTCCTCGGTCAACTCGATGGCGATATCCGGTTTGATGCCCTGTTCATGGATCCAGGTGCCGTTGGGCGTCAGCCAGCGCGCGATGGTGATGCGCACGGCGCCGCCGTCGCTGAGCGTGTGTGATTGTTGCACCGAGCCTTTGCCGAACGAGGTCTCGCCGACTAGCGTGCCGCGTCCCCGGTCCTTCACCGCGCCGGCGACGATTTCCGAAGCTGAAGCGGAGCCTTTGTCAATCAACACCACGAGGGGGATACGAGTCGCCAGCCCGCCGCCTTGGGCCTCGAAGGTGCGCTCGCGCCCGTCGCCAAAGCGCTCGACCATCAACACGCCATCTGGAATGAATTGGGAAGCAACTTCGATTGCGGTTTGCAGGTATCCGCCCGGATTGCTACGCAGGTCGAGCACCAATCCAATGGGATTCTGCGCGAGCAGCTTGCGCAACTGGTCGCGCAGTTCACGGCCCGTTTCTTCGCCGAAGGAGTTCACCTTGATGTAGGCGATGTTATTCTCCAACATGCGGCTTTCCACCGAGGCGATGGTGATACGCGCGCGTGTGATGGTGAACGTCAGCAGCTCGGTTACGCCCTCGCGACGGATAGTCAGCGTTACGGTGCTGCCCGCCGGGCCGCGCACTTTGGTGACTACGGTGGTGATGTCCTGCCCGGCGATGTCCTCGCCGTTGATCTCGATAATGAGATCGCCGGCGCGGATTCCGGCGGCCTCCGCCGGCGAGCCGGCGATCGGGGCGACGATGCGCGTGTAGCCGGTCTTCTCATCGGTCTCCACGGTCGCGCCGATTCCCTCGAACTCGCCGTCGAGGTGCGTCATGCTAATCCGGTACTCTTCCGGCGTCATATAGCCGGTGTGCGGGTCGCCGAGCGCATCCAGCATGCCGCGGATGGCGCCGCGCATCAGAGCCACATCGTCCACCGGCTGATCGGCGTACTGGGTGTGGACGAGGTCCCAGGCCTCCCAGAACGGCGCGAAGGTTGTGCGTAGCTCTTCCGGCGTGCCGCCGGCAGCAGGGTCGGTGCGCGGCCCGCCGGGCAGGAAGCTGAGCAGGGGAGAGGTGGCCGTCAACCGGCCGGCGGCAAAGCCGCCCGCGAACATCAGGGTCCCGGTGACGCTGAGAAAAAACAGGACAGCTACCGCACGATAAACGCGATCCATGTCCAAAGTCCTCATCAAGTCTGAGTCTGGCCGTCAACCAGATTGTATCTCCCGCTGCTGATAAGCAAGGTGAGTGTTACGTAAGAGTTTGTTGGCCCCGCAGTGCTGTTGCGCAAAAGAGTCAGACCCGCTCGCCCCAGACTTCCTGCGCAGTCTCGGCCAGCACGCGCAGCTTGCGGAACTGGTCGGCGGGGGAGATGGCGTTGCCGCCGATGGAGGTGGCGAAGCCGCACTGCGGGCTGATGGCTAGGCGCTCCAGCGGGATGAAGCGGATGGCCTCGGCCAGGCGGGCTTTGAGGAAATCCACGGTTTCGACGCGTGGCGTTTTGGTGGTGACCAGCCCAAGCACTACGATTTTGTCCTCAGGCACGAGGGCCAGCGGGTCAAAGCTGCCGGAGCGCTCGTCGTCGTATTCGAGCATCAGCCGGTGGGCGCGAATGCGCTGGAAGATGGGCTTGGCGATCAGGTCATAGCCGCCCTCGACCAGCCAGCGGCTGTGCTGGTTGCCGCGGCAGAGATGGAAGCTGAAGGTGACGTCAGGCCGGTTGCCGGCGGCTGCGATGACGGCGTTATCCATTTCGATGCCGCGCTCCAGCCAGCGGTCAATCTGCCAGCCGCGGCTCTCGTAGAAGCGGCGCGTCTCCGGGTCAATCAGCAGCGGGTAGTGGGGCGCATCGAGCTGGATGTATGTCGCGCCCAGGCGCACCAGCTCGGCCACTTCGTCGCGCAGGATGTCCACCACGTCGGCCAGGAAGCTATCGAGGGTAGGATACGCGCCGGTGGAGAGATGTGGCGACCAGAAGTTGGCGTACAGGCTCGGGCTGGTCAGGGTGATTTTGGGAATGCGGCTGGTGCGGCGACGCAGGTAAACGAACTCCTCCGTGGAGAGGTGGCGCTTGCGGCGCAGTTTGCCCACCACACCGAGCTGCTTCGGGCGCTCAATCCTACGGTCGCCCACCTCCGCACCGCCCTTCCAATCGCCCCACAAGAAGGCGTCGAGGTCCCACACGCCGAAGCCTTCCACGGCCTCCGGCAACTGGCTCTGAAATGAGAGCCGCCGCTGCTCGCCGTCGGTGACGACGGCCAGCCCCGCCTCCTCCTGTAGCTTGATTGCTTCGTCCACGGCGCGGTCTTCGATGGCCTTGAACTCGGCGGGCGAAAGTTTTCCTGCAGCGTAAGCGTCGCGGGCCTCGAGCAGGTAGGGCGGGCGCAGCAGTGAGCCGACGACATCGGTGCGGGCGGTGAGCATGGCGACAATCTGCCTTTCTTGTCAGGAACGCTGATGAGTGCCGCGTCGCTGTTGGGATTGACTCAGTTCGATTGCATGGTGCCACTGCCGATTCTAAGCGGTTCCAACCGTTCCCAGTCAATGGTCACGCCGAGGCCGGGGGCGTCGGAAAGTTCGAGGTAGCCGGGGCCGGTGGGGAGGAGCGGGGCGGGGAGGATGAAATCGCGGCGTTCGGGCGTCCAGCTCGGCGGGTCGAAGGGAAATTCGACGAACGGCGCGGTGGCGAGTGCGGCGCAGACGTGCAGGTTGGCCAGCAGCACAAGGCCGTCGCCCCAGGTGTGGGGGGTGTAAATGCAACCCGCCGCTTGAACCTCGCCCGCAATCTGCCGCGCGCGCAACACGCCCGTACACCAGACCACATCCGGCTGATAGACATCGAGCGAGCCGTGGCGGAGGTATTGCCGTAGCTCGGCGTACTCGCGGTTGCCCTCGCCGCCGGCGATGTGCAGCCGGGCGCGCTTCCGCAGGGCGGCCAGGCCATCGTAGTCGTGGCGGTGCAGCGGCTCCTCCAGCCAGAATACGCCCAGCTCGGCCAGCGCGTCCGCCACCCATAACGCGGTCTTGAAATCCCACGGTGTGGAAGCGTCCCACGGCATCTGCCAACCCTGATTGGCGTCCACCAAAATGTGCATGTCCGGTCCGACGGCATCGCGAACTGCGGCGACCACGGCGATGTCTTTGCGGATGTCGGGGTCGTGAAAGCGAATCTTGAGCGCAGGGTAGCCGAGGGCCTTGAGCTGCCGGGCGGACTCGGCGCGTTCGGCGGCGGGCTTGCGTTCGCCGCAGGAGGCGTACAGCAGCACGCGGTTGCTGCGCCCGCCGAGCAGCTTCCAGACCGGCTGTCCGCTGATCTTGCCCATCAAATCCCACAGCGCCACTTCGAGCGGCCAGCAACGGCCGTAGTGGAACTGCAGGTTGTCGAGGAGGCGCACGTGGCGCTCGATGGCGAACGGGTCTTGGCCGATGAAGAGGTGCTCATGCCCGCTGAAGCCCAGCATGGCATCGCCCGAGCCGACGCCTTCATGCTCGCCGGCGCGTACCCGTACCAGCGTGCTGGTGAACGTGCGGCGCGGGTTCGGGTCCCAGGCGGCGTGAAACGGCGGGTCGAGGGGGAGGCGGTAGTGGCGGATTTCGATGGAGTTGATTTTCATCGGATGCGGAAAGAATGCCGATCTCGTTGAGTGCTGCTAACAGCTTAGGGTTTCTGCGATGCGCGGCGTGCTATACTTTGTCGTGGATGGAAAGGCCTAATCAACCATGACTGAGCTTGATTTCGAGTACGTGTCGAGAAAACTCGACTCGCTGGAATATGAGCTGCGCCGGTTGCGCGAAAGCGTGCGTCCCTATCTGACTGCGCCTGCCGGCGGCGAAGCAGGCAAGCATCCCTATGTTGAAGTCAACCCCGACGTGCTGAGCGGCGAGCCGATTATCGCCGGGACCAGGACACCGGTGCGCGCGATTGTCGAGCACTGGAAATTCGGCGACGCGCCGGAAACCATCCAGCGCAAGCTGCCTCATCTGCGGCTGGCTCAGATTTTTGACGCGCTGGGCTATTACGACGATCACCGCGACGAGATTGACGCTTATATTGCCCTCAACCGGGTCCCGGTAGATGACTGAGCG
>JAVQXV010000398.1:0-1611 GCA_033577755.1 Anaerolineales bacterium | reverse complement strand
TCGGTCGAGGGCGTCAGTGACAGCGCCAGGCTTGCGCCGGCGGAGAACGAGGCGAATTTGGAGACGCGCTCCAGAATCTTGGGCAGCTCCAGGATTTGGATTGACTTCGCATCCATCATCAACCTGATATGTTACTCAGCTATGCCTAACCTCGGTGGCAAGCCTTTACGGTAGCCAGCCGATAAATTCCAGATCATTGGTGGAAAAGATGTTGCTGGTCTTCGAGCCGTCTTGGCTGATAAGTACAAGCTCGCTACCTCGGTCTGTGAGTTTCTTAGCGATTATCCATTGCCCATCCGGTGACCAGCCCTGTGGAATAAAAGGGCCTGTCTGAGAAGTGGCAAGGGTTCGTTGGCGGCGGTTCTTTAGATGGATAGAGCGCAGTTCGGATTGCCGACCGATATCATCTAGCGGGACGTTTAGAATTATCCCTTGTCCATCTAGGCTCCAAATTGGGTTATATAACTCGTCTCGTGCGCCGCCGATCAACACTTCTATTGGCTCGGTTTTTTGAGTGGGAACAACTATGACTTCATAATCTATCGGCTTGCGCGTTTGTAGTATTGTACAAAGTAGATAACTCCCCTCTGCTGACAAGAAATAGCATCTTGGGGCGATTTCCGCGACGATGAATCGAATAGTCTCGTTCAAGCCGGCCTGATCAAGAACGACGCGTCGCAACTCAAACTGAGACCCTCTTCCAAGCATGTAATAGAAATACTCGCCGCCGGGAGACCAATCCAGTGGCCAGAGCCAGTCAGGATCATCAGCTGTAATCAGAGTTTGCTCCTTGCGCGTGACAGTATCTACAACGACGATGCTCTGAGTAAAAGGCGCTTCCAGAGAACTCTGCCGACTGAACGCAATTTGGCGATCATTCGGAGACCACAGCGGGTAATTTATATGGCGTCCAAGATCTACTTGGCTCGCTACCAGCTTGGGTTCTAATCCATCCAGCCCGATCGTCCAAAGCTCGGCTACTAAAGGGCTGTTGCCCCGTCCACTTGGTAGCTTCGTGTAAGCAATCCTGGTGCTGTCATGCGAAATGCTTACACGTACACCGAACTGACTGTCATCTATAAGCATAAAGGCAGGCCTTCGAAGTTTGACCTCGGAGACACTGGAAGCCTAGATAACCACGCTTGCCCCTTGCAATTCTTTATATAAAAGGTTTACACCCGGAGGCAAAGTAGCCGCAGTGGGTATCTCTGTTGGCTGTTCAATGGCCGGAATAGCAGATGGGGTGCTTGGCGGAGTTGCCGTCGGTAATGGTGGTGGAGGATAAGCAGACAGTATAGGAACCGATGTATCCAACCGCAAAGGCGATGAATAAGGCAAAACGGTAGTTGATGTTTTATCGGGATGTGATGTAGTCGCCGATTGTTGCGTGCTCGAGAGTATTCCGGCAAGTATGAAGGTAAGGAGCAGAAGTGTAGCAAGCCCGAACAGCGTGCTTGCAGTCCTTGACAGTTGGCTCATTACTTGACTTCACCGTAGCATAAAGTATAGATGCATGTGGACTTGAAGCTCAGCGGCGGAACAAGCGCGCGACGCCCTCACGCCAGACCTTTGAGCGCACGCTGCGCCAGGCCGCCTGCGCCCGCTCGCCGT
>JAVQXV010000397.1:0-1637 GCA_033577755.1 Anaerolineales bacterium | reverse complement strand
AACGGCATTGACCAGCTGCTGCCCGAAACCGTTGAGATGATTCACGGCCCCGGCTGCCCGGTGTGCGTCACGCCGCTGGAGATGATTGACAAGGCGCTGGCCATCGCCGCCCGGCCCGGCGTCATCTTCTGCTCCTTCGGCGACATGCTGCGCGTGCCCGGCAGCGAGCGCGACCTGTTCAGCGTCAAGAGCCAGGGCGGCGACGTGCGCATCGTCTATTCGCCGCTCGATGCGGTCAGGATTGCGCGCGAGAACCCGGACAAAGAAGTGGTCTTCTTCGGCGTCGGCTTCGAGACCACCGCACCGGCCAATGCGATGGCCGTTGTTCAGGCCAAGCAGCTGGGCCTGAAGAACTTCTCCCTGCTTGTCTCGCATGTGCTCGTCCCGCCGGCCATCGAGGCCATCATGGCTTCGCCCACCAACCGCGTGCAGGCCTTCCTGGCTGCCGGCCACGTCTGCGCGGTGATGGGCTACTGGCAATACATCCCGCTGGTGGAGAAGTACCGCGTCCCCATCGTGGTCACCGGCTTCGAGCCGCTGGACGTGCTGCACGGCATCCTGCGCGCGGTGAGACAGCTGGAGGCGGGCCGCGCCGAAGTTGAAAACGCCTACGAACGTGCGGTGCGCTATGAGGGCAATGTCGCCGCGCAAAAGATGCTGACGGAGGTGTTCGTCGTCACCGACCGGATGTGGCGCGGCATCGGCACGATTCCCAACAGCGGCTGGGCGCTGAGCGAGAAATACGCCGAGTTTGACGCGGCGCGGCGCTTCGACGTGGGCGACATCCAGACGAAGGAGTCGCCCATCTGCCGCAGCGGCGAGGTGCTGCAGGGGATGATCAAGCCCAACCAGTGCGCGGCCTTCGGCAGGGAGTGCACGCCGCTCAAACCACTCGGCGCGACGATGGTCTCCAGCGAGGGCGCCTGCGCGGCGTACTATCGGTATGGGCGCTTCGTCTCGGCGGAAAGCATCGCGGCGCCGGCGCAGGTCGGCTAGTCCTGCTGCGCTGCGTTTTGCGGGCGCACGTGTTTGAGTTCACCCCGGCAACAAGAGAGCGTGCGAGGTAACTAATGAGCGCGTCACGATGGGCCGCCCTGTTCATCGGTCTGGCGGGGGCCATCCATCTCATCATCGTCCCGGAGCATTGGGGACATGCCCCCGCGCACGGCCTGTTCTTCACGTTCGCCGGCGTCGCGCAAATCGTCTGGAGCGTGTTAGCGTGGCGCCGGCCCTCGACCCGTCTTTACCAGATAGGTCTGGTGAGCGCCGGCGCTCTGGTGGTGCTGTGGGCGGTCACCCGCTTTGCCCCGGCGCCTTTCGGCCACGGGCCGGAAGCGGTGGATGGGTTCGGAGTCTTGTGCAAGATTTCGGAAGGACTGGGCGCTGTCGTGCTGGCCATGTTGGTCTTTCAAGGGATTGCGTCTCAGGCCGGGCGGCAGGTTGCCTGGCGACTGATCGGCCTGCTGGTTGCTGCGGCGCTGGCCGGCGGTTTGCTCACGTACGGCGTTGCCCGCGCCGCCGAACCGCTGGCGCCCTGGCTCGGCACTTCCGCCGAAACTCACGATCATCATGATCACGAGCATTAGAGCGGTTTCCAGCTGGAATTACGGCAAGGCATGCGAAATTCGACCTGTTTT
>JAVQXV010000074.1:0-14763 GCA_033577755.1 Anaerolineales bacterium | reverse complement strand
AGCGCGGCGAAAAGCGCAAAGGCTTCGCCTTCATTCCTTCGCGTTCTTAGCGCGTCTTCGCGGTTCAACACCTGGCACAAAAGGCTTAGCGAGCCTCTTTGCGCTCTTCACATCTTCGCGGTTCGACACCCAACACAAAGAAGGTCTTCGCGATACACTCGCACTCTTGGCATCTTCGCAGTTCAGATTGACTTTTTTATTAGTAGAGCCACTCGTGGTTGAAAATTCGTGCCCATTCGCGGCTCAAAAGCAATCCGCCGGCTTTTGAGTAAGTTGGTACGGGGACTACACAACGTGTGCACGCAAAGGTTATCAGGGAACGTGCCGCCCCTTCGACTGCCGCTTCGCTTTGCTCAGCGTCCGCTCAGGGTGCGGCTGACATGTTTTGCGTGCACACTACACAACAGCGCGACGGGCCACCGCTGCCACGATAGGAGTGAGCGTGCCGCGCTCGTCACGCCAGGCCTCGTGCGGAAAACCCGCAGAGGCAGATGAGACGAAGGCAAAGGCCGCGCCCAGGCCCGGCTCGCCGCGTAGCATTTGGTAGTAGCGGGCGTATTGCTCACCCTTGGCTTCAAGGCTGGTGTGCGGCGTCGGGTTGCTGAACTCGGTGATGAAGAGCAGCTTCTCAGGGTAGCGCCGGCGATACTCACGCCAGCCTTGCCCGCCGCTGAGCGCGTTCATCTCGGCCTCGTCGCGCCAGTAACAATGAATGCAGAGAAAATCCGCCGCCTGTACTGCGTCCGCAGCTTCGTCGAGGAAGCGCATGTCGTTGGTGCGCTCCGGCATGGGGAAGCCGTCCGGCGAGAGGCCCGGCCAGCCGAACAACGCCTGCGGGAAGAGCGCCTTCAGCCCGCGCCGCACCGCCAGCCACCACGCGCCGAACTCGCGCCCGTTCTGCCAGCTCACCGTCCAGCCTTCCAGCTTGAGGTTCGGCTCATTGTGAATCTCGTAGTAACGCACGCCGCGCTCGTAGAAGCCGCGCATATCGCCCGCCATCCAACTGACGAAGTCATCGGCGCTGACCACACGGTTCCTGAAGTCGGCGAAGAGCCGCACCAGGATGAACATCTGCGGATAGATGGCGCGGAGCCGATCTACGTCTTCAGGCGCAGCAGTGCTGAGCAGCTTGACGGCCTCCAGCCGCGCCTGCGCCACAACTTCAAAATCCGCCGCCTCCATCCGGCCATCCGCCCGACCATGGATGCCAGCCAGGCAGCGGCCCGGCGGCCAGAGGCGCCCAAAGTCGAAGATGGGCGCCAGCGGAAGGTAACGGTCTTTGGCTTCGATCCGGCGGCGCAGCGCCGCGCGCAACTCTGCCGGGTTCTGCGCCGGCACAACGTCCAGCTTTAGGCGAGGATACCGTTGCCGAAACCAGGCGACAATGTCGCCCTGTTCAGGATAACCGCCCGGCACATTCACGATAGTAACGGTCAGCGGGGCGAACGGATACAAAGCCGCGCTTTTGGGGTCATCGGTGAAGTTCGGCCCGAAGGTTAGCACGTACTCGCGAACGGCTTCCACCCAGCGATAATAATCGGCCTTGGGCAGAAGGATGACTTGATACTCGGACATGGCACCTCCGGCGATAACTCAACTGTTGGGGATAAAGGCGCGCCGGCCCACCACCTCGGCGATGCCCACGTCATTGCCCGCCTCGTCACGCCAGGCCCAGCGCGATGATTCGTGGGGATTGGAAGTAGAGACAATATAAGCAAAGGCCGCGCCCAGTCCGGGCACGCGCCGCAGGGCGCCGTAGTAGCGCGCGTATTGCTCGGCCACGACGGGCTTGGGCTGCTGTGGGTTGCCAAACTCGGTGATGAACAGCAGTTTATCGGGGAAGCGCCGCCGGTAGAGCACAAAGCCGAAGCCCTCACGCTCGTCGGTGATCTCGCGCTCGTTGACCCAGTAGGCGTGCACGCCGATCCAGTCCGCCTCGCGCGCGGCGAACTCGGCCTGCGCCAGGAAGACCGCCGAGTCGAAACGCCCAACGGCTTCCTGCGAAGGGCCGGGCGAGAGGCCGGGGAATCCGAAACGTGCCTCAGGAAAGCGCCGGCGATACAGGTCGCGCACGCGCAGGAACCACTCGCCGAATTGCCGCCCATCCTGCCAGCTCGCGCCGAAGCCCTCCAGCCGCAGGTTCGGCTCGTTGTGAATTTCGATGTAGCGCACGCCCGGGTCGGCGTCGTATAGCCGAGCGATGTCGTTGACGGTGAACTCGAAGAACTCCTGCGGCGTCACCACCCGCCCCTCGCCGAAGTTCAGGAAAGCGCGCACCAGGATGAACGTCTCCGGGTTCCAGGCGCGCAGCCGCTCGACCGAGGCCATCGTCGCAGTGGAGAGCAGCTTGACGGCCTCGACCCGCGCCCGCTGAATGACCGCGTGGTCGGCGTCCTGCAGCTCGCCGTCTGCGCGCCCGTGCAGGCCGATCAGGCAGCGACCCGCCGGCCACAATTCCAGCCAGTTCGGCTCGGTGTTCGGCTGGCCGTAGCGCAGGCCGGTGAAGATGCGCACGTTGAGGATGGTGCTGAGCAAGTCCGGCGACTCGACGTTGATGATATCCAGCTCGATGGCCGGGTTGGCCTGCCGGATGGTGACGATCAGGTCATCGGGCCAGAATGAGGGGTTGACGATGGTGACGTGGCGATAGCCGCGCCAGTCCACGCGCGAGGGGTCACGCGAGAAGTGCACGTCCGGGTAGAAGCTGGCGTAGGCCATGGCCGCCGCGCCCCAGGCGGAGGCCTCCGCTGCGTTACGCGCCGGCAGCAGCATCAGCTGATAATCGGGGAGGAGGGGGAAGGTCATCAGAAGGAAGTAGGAAGTAGAAAGTAGAAAGTAGGAAGCGTGTGACTACTTTCTATCAGCTACTTTCTATTCTCAAAACCCCAGGCCACGTTCTTTGAGAGAAACAAACCGATGGCGCCCGATGACGAGGTGATCGAGCAGCTCGATGTCGAGGAGCTTGCCGGCCTCGGCCAGCATGCGGGTCAGGGCCACGTCTTCGGGGCTGGGGCTGGGGTCGCCGCTGGGATGGTTGTGCACGACGATGATTCCGGCGGCGTTGACCTTGATGGCTTCGCGGAAGACTTCGCCGACGCGGACGAGCGCGGTGTTGAGCGAGCCGTGATAGACCTCCAACGGTTTGCCGATGACACGGTTGCGCGTATCGAGCAGGATAGCGTAGAGATACTCCTGCGTCTCGCCGGAGAGCTGGTACATGAGCAGGTTGGCCGCGTCCGCCGGCGAGTGTATGACGGGTCGTTCATCAGCCGTGTCGGCGGCAATACGCCGCCCCAGTTCGATGGCGGCCACCAGCTGCGCGGCTTTGGCCTCGCCGATGCCCTTGAGTGCGCATAAATCGGCGACGGTGGCGCGCTGCAAGCCGGCCAGCCCACCGACCTCGCTCAACAGGCGTTCGGCCAGACGCACCGCGTTCTCACCTTCAACGCCGACGCGCAGCAGGATGGCCAGCAGTTCCGCGCTGCTCAGCGCTTTTGGCCCGACCTGCACTAATCGCTCACGCGGACGGTCGCTGCTGGGCAGATCGGTGATGCGAGGGCGATAGTCGGCCATTGCGGATTTCAGATTTTGGATTTTGAATTGGCGGAATTATAATCGCCGCTACTTATGCCACTTAATCTCGACTCCCTTGTAGATGTGATAACGCTGGCGGCGGCCTTTCTAGGGGCCTTTCTGGCCGCCCTCTGGCTAAGCCTCATCATTTGGACGTACCGCGATATGCGCGCGCGCAGCCGCGACGGATTCGCCGCCATGCTCGCCGCCGCCGTTGTGGGCGTGCTCACCCTGCCCGGCCTCATCATCTATCTTATCCTGCGCCCGCCTCGCACACTGGATGAAGCCTATGAACAGAGCCTCGAAGAAGAAGCGCTGCTACAGGAAATCGAGGAAAAGCGCGTCTGCCCCGGCTGCGGTCGGCAGGTAGATGAGGCCTGGATCATCTGTCCCAGCTGTCTGACCAAACTAAAGAAGCCCTGCAACTACTGCGGCAAGCTGATGGACTTGCCCTGGAACGTCTGCCCGTACTGCGCCAAGCCGGTAGAAGGCAAACCGGTACCGGAAGAGGTGTCCGCAAGCGGCTAAAGCTGACCGTCCGTCCCCCACGTCTTCAGTCCTTCGAGATACGCCGGGTCACTGTAACGCGAGAGTGCAAAGGCGGCGGCGAAATCCGGCAGCGACGCGCCGGTAATGTGCGCGGCGAGCAGCTCGCCGGCAGCAGGCGCGGCCATCAGCCCATAACCTGAGAGCGCGCCGAGGATATACGCGCCGCGAATCGGCAGCGGCCCGATCAGCGGGCGATTCTCCTTCGTCCTCGTGTAATAGCCGCCGTCCACATACGGCTTGCTCATCCGCCCCACATAGGCGCGCAGGCCGGGAAGCATGGTGGTCAACCCGCGCAGCACCAGCTCAGGAAAGAGTGCATCCGGCTCGACAGGCAAAACCGGCTCGACGGGATGACGGTGATAGTCCCATAACATCAGGCGGATGGGTGAGCCGGGCGGGCCATCGGGCCGGGTGTGCACGCCGGCGGGAAACGGCTCGGTGAGCCAGCGCGTCTCCGGGTCGGCGGCCAGCGCTTCGCGTTCCTCTTCATCCCAGGGGATTGTCTGCGGGTCGTCCCAGATCAGCATTGGCGCATCGCGCGGAATCACGCCGAGGGTATCCGTGAAGTTGAGCTTGAGATGGCGCTCGGAATAAACGGGCAGTTCGACGCCGAGCAGCCTGCCCACGTCGCCGACGAACGGCCCGGCGGCATTAATGAAGCAACGCGTGGGCAATCGCTCACCGCCCTCCAGCCGCACCGCGCACACGCCTTCGGCATCCGTCTCCACCGCAACAACGCGCCCGGCCACCAGCTTCGCGCCACGCTCGCGCGCCTGCTCCAGCAGCCACATGCCCAACTGCTGCGCGCTGAACCAGCCGGCCCGCCGCACGTGCAGCACGGCCACGGTGCGTTCGCTGAGGTAGGGGAAGTGCGCACGGATGAGGGCCGGGTCGAGGAGCAGGTCGGCGCCATCAGGCTGGCCTTCCCACTCATCGGCGGCGTGAGGGAGGTAGGTATGGCCCTCACCCCCGGCCCCTTTCCCACGGGGAGAGGGGGGAATGCTCGCTGTAGGAGAAGCGTGGAGGCGAAGTTCGCCGGCGCCGAGGGCGGAGATGGCCTGCGCACTGCGGATGAGGTCGGGGATGCGGTTGGGGTCGGCAGTGGCGTAGACGTAGCCGCGTCGGTTGAGGTGGAAGCGATTGCCGGTGGCGCGCGCCCACGCTTCCAACAGGTCAATGCTGCGGTTCATCAGCCGCACCATCGCGTCGCCCGGGCCGGGCCACCAGTTGCGGTAAGCTTCGGTGGACTTATCGCTGGTGAGCGAGAGCGGCGGACGCTCGTCAATCAACGTGACCGGTAAGCCGTGCTCCACCGTCAGCCAATACGCGGCAGAGATGCCGGCGATGCCTGCGCCGCAAATCATGATTGGAGATTGAGGATTAGAGATTGGGGCGACCATATAATCTCCAATCTCTAATCTCCTCTCCCAATGATCTCTTTCGCCACCCTCTGCCCACTCTCCACCGCCCCCTCCATGTAGCCCTGATAGACCGCTGCGTGCTCGCCGGCGAAGTACAGGCGACCCGCCGGGCTGAACAGCGCGCGCCAGTACCCGGTGAGGTCGCCGGGCGCATAGGCCGCATACGCGCCGAGCGTGTACGGCTCATTGGGCCAAGCGATGGTCTGCGCGTTTTCGAGCAGGCCGCGCGACTCTGGAAAGAGTCGCTCTAATTCGCCGACGACGGTGGCAATGCGCTCCGAGTCGCTCAGGCGGGAGAGGGCCGCGCCGGGAGCGCCGCCGGTGTACACGGTGAGGATGCCGCCTGCGCCGGCCTGTTCGCTCGTCGGCTCCCAGGTGCAGGCCAGCGGCGCATCGTTCATCAGCTGGCCGTTCCAGCCCCGCTCGCGCCACCAGCGCCGGCGATAGCGCAAGCAGACCTTGGTCACCGAACCGTACTGAAGGCATTGCACCATTCCGTTATGCGGCTCGGGCAGCGGCGGGTCAAACTCCAGCCGGCGCGCAACGGTCAGCGGGATGGCAAGCACGGCAAAGTCGCCGGTCAGCGTCCGTTCGGCGCTATCCCAGCGATAGGTGACGGTCACTGCATCCGAGCGATTGGCAATGCGAATGACCGGCGCGTTCAGGCGCACATCCGGCAGGGCGGAGGCCAGGGCGCGCGGCAGCCGGTCGTTGCCGCCGCGAATCCGATAGGTCTGGCCGCGCCCGGCCTCGGTTTGGTAGTAGAGCGCCGAATTGCGTGCCAGATCGAGCAGTGAGAACTGATATACCTCTGCCGTGTACTCGGCGCGGACTTGGGCTTCGTAGGCCAGCCGGGCAAAGTGCGGCGCGTCCAGCGTTTGCAGCCAGTCGGCCACGGTCTGCCGGTCAAGCGCGGCGGCCTCCGGTGCGGCGAGAGGGTCTGTTGGGTCGGGAACGCGCCGACCCAGCGCCTTCACCGCCTGCCAGATTTTGTTGGCCTCGGCATACACATCCATACCCCATACGCTCGCGTCGTTCTCCCGGCCGGAACGACCTTCAAGCACCAGCCAGCCCGCCTCATCCCAGCGAGACTTTACCGGGTCAAGGACTAAACCAAATTCACCGGCCAGCGTCCGCATCCGCATGTGGCCCTCATCAATGAACTCACCGCCGGCCTCGGCATATTGGCCTTCGGCGAAGCCACGGAAGGTATGGCAGCGCCCGCCCACGCGGTTGCGCGCCTCAAGCACGGTGACGCGGCAGCCCGCACGATGCAAGTCAAGCGCCGCACTCAGGCCGGCCAGCCCAGCCCCGATGACGATTACCGTTTTCGTCATGCAGCCTCCGGACGGTTTTCATCCAACTGCGCCTTCAACGCCTCCGGCTCGGTCACCGGCAGCCGACAGACGAAGTTGACACACACAGCAGCCGTAGCTTTGCCGTTGAGCTGTTCGCGGCCGTCGAGGAGCGGGATGGGGGAGGCTGCGCCGGGATGCTTGAGCGCGACCACTTTGAAGGGGCGATACGCGCCGAAGACCACGTCGAGCAGGGCGCGCGTGTCCGGCTCATTCGGGTCGCCAACGAGCGCCACTTCCTTCGCCTCGCCCAGCGTAAACGTCAGCGCGCACAGCCACTGGCCGAAGCCGGCAGGGTAACGCGCCAGCATCGGCCCGACGGCGCGAATGGCCTGCGCCGCCGTCTCGGCATAGCGCGCTTCGCCCGTGTACAGCGCCAGTTTCAGCAGCACCGTGGCCGCCATCGCGTTGCCGGACGGCGTGGCGTTGTCCTGCATGTCTTTGGGGCGGAGCACCAATTGCTCGTGGTCGTCGCTGGTATCAAAGAAGCCGCCGGCCTGCGCGTCAGCAAAGTGAGCAAGCGCCGTCTCCATCAGCTCGCGCGCGGCGGTGAAGTAACGCGCGTCGAACGTCGCCTCGTACAGCGCCAGTAAGCCCTCGGCCACGTGGGTATAGTCTTCGAGATAGCCGTTGAGTTTAGCTTCACCGCGCCGCCAGGAGCGCCGCATTCGGCCGTTCTCCGCGCGCAGCGTGCCGAGGAGGAAATCCGCGTTGCGCCGCGCGGTCTCGCGGTAATCGTTGCGATTGAGCGCCACGGCGGCCTCGGCGAAGGCGGCCAACATCAGGCCGTTCCAGCCGGCCAGCACCTTGTCGTCCAGCGCCGGCGGCACACGCTGCGACCGCAGCTCAAACAGCCTGCGACGCAAGGGCGCGAGTCGCGTCAGCGCCTCTTCGGTCGGCTCCTCGGCGACGAACAGGATGTTGCGCCCCTCGAAGTTGCCGGCCTTAGTGACGCCGTAGAATTTTTTGAAGAACTCGGCTTCGGGGCCGAGCGCGGCGTCAATCTCCGCCTCCGACCAGATGAAGAACTTGCCCTCTTCACCTTCGGAGTCCGCATCGGTGGTGGAGTAAAACCCGCCGGCAGGGTCGGTCATCTCGCGCTGCACGTAGTCGAGAGTTTCCTCGGCGATGCGCCGGAACTCGGGGTCGCGGGTCAGTTGCCAGGCATGCAGATAGACGCGCGCGAGCTGAGCGTTGTCATACAACATCTTCTCGAAGTGCGGCACAAGCCAGTAGGCATCCACCGAGTAGCGGTGAAAGCCGCCGCCAAGCTGGTCGTAGATGCCGCCGCGCGCCATCGCCCGGAGGCTTTTGGTCGCCATCTCCAACGGCGTGACCTCGCCGGTGAGCGTGTGGTAGCGCAGCAGAAACTCGATGACCATCGGCTGCGGGAACTTGGGCGCGCGCCCCCAGCCGTGATACTGCCAGTCGAACTGGCTCCACAGCGCCCTGACCGCCGCAGCCAGGTCTTCGCGTGTTGGCAGCTCCGCGCCCACGGCCTCCACCGCCAGCGTCGAGCGCAGGTGACGGGCCAACTCTTTCGCGTTGCTGATAACGGACTCCCGGCGCTTCATCCAAGCGTCGTGCACGCCGAGCAACACCTGCGAGAAGGCCGGCATGCCGTGGCGTGGCTGCGGCGGGAAATACGTGCCGCCGAAGAACGGCTCGCCTTCCGGCGTCAGGAAGACCGACATCGGCCAGCCGCCCTGTCCGGTCAGCGCGACGACGGCGTTCATGTAAATCGAGTCCAGGTCGGGCCGCTCCTCGCGGTCCACCTTCACATTGACGAACAGTTCATTCATCAACTTTGCCGTCGCCGGATCTTCGAACGACTCATGCTCCATGACATGGCACCAGTGACAGGCAGCGTAACCGATGGACAGAAAGATGGGCTTGTCTTCGGCTTTGGCTTTCGCCAGCGCCTCCTCGCCCCATGGATACCAGTCCACAGGGTTGTCTTTGTGCTGAAGCAGATAGGGCGAAGTTTCGTTGGCGAGGCGGTTGGGCATGGTGGGATTTCTGATTTTGGATTTTCGATTTTGGATTGCGGATGGAATTGTACCGCGTAAAATCCACGTCATTCATGTTCTCACTTTAGGAGCAACAATGGCAGAACAACTCGGTTCCGAAAAGCTCGGCTTCATCGGTCTGGGCATCATGGGGTTGAGCATGGCACGCAACCTGCTCAGGGCCGGTTTCCCGCTGCGCGTCTGGAACCGCACCGCCGGCAAGATGGCGACGCTGGCCGCCGAGGGCGCGACCACCGCCACCTCACCCGCCGACCTGGCCGCGCAGTGCGACGTGGTCTTCATCTGCGTCAGCGATACGCCGGACGTACAAGCGGTGGTGCTCGGCGAGCAGGGCGTGATTCACGGCATCCGGCCGGGCGCGCTGGTGGTGGACATGAGCACCATCAGCCCGGCGGCCACGCGCGAGATGGCTGCGGCGTTGCGGGCCAAGGGCGCGGCCATGCTCGATGCGCCGGTGAGCGGCGGCAGCGAGGGCGCGGCCCAAGGCACGCTCACCATCATGGTCGGCGGGCAAGCGGCAGATGTGGAGCGCGCCCTGCCCTACCTGCGGGCGATGGGCAAGACTATCACCCACATCGGCGAGAACGGCATGGGGCAGATGGCCAAGCTGGTCAATCAGATTCTGGTAGTAGTGACGATGCTGGGCGTCAGCGAGGCGCTGTTGTTTGCCAAAGCCGGTGGGCTGGATTTGGAGAAGACGCTGGCGGCGGTGAGCGGCGGCGCGGCAGGCAGCTGGATGCTGAGCCATCGCGGGCCGCAGGTGCTACGGCGCGATTGGCGTCCCGGCTTCACCATTGACCTGCAGCAAAAGGATATTCGGCTGGTGCTGGACGAAGCCGACCGGCTCGGCGTGCCGCTGCTGGCGACGAGCCTCGTCTTCAACCTGTACCGCGTCCTGCAGAACGACGGGCTGGGCGGCGAGGGCAACCATGCGCTGGTCAAGGCGCTGGAGAAGCTGGCGGGGATTGAGATTAAGATTGAAGGCTGAAAGTTCTGCTGCTGCGGGAAGCTCACTTCAGAGAATACAAGTGCGTTCATCAACGGCGGGTGATGGGTATCAGACGGCCGGTGCCGAAGGCCTTCTCGCTCACCTTGAGGATGACGCCGGCCTGCCAGCGTTTATGCTCCGAACGACGCAGCGCAGCGTCGCTCCGGTTGGCGCGCACCAGCCGCTCCATCGCCGGTGCAACGGTGTCATAATCGAACGGGTCTACCTGGTCGGGCCGCAGCTCAGCGGAGGGCGGACGCGACAACACGAAGTCGGGGATTATGCGCCGCTGCGCGTTGATCCAGCGCGCCAGTGCGTACACTTCCGGCTTGGTCAAATCACCGATGACGTACAACGTGCCGGCCATATCGCCGTAGAGCGTGCCATAGCCGAGCGAGAGCTCGGTCTTGTTGCTTGTGTTCAGCAGCATGCCGCCGTCGCGATTGACGAAGCTCATCAGCACCATGGCCCGCAGGCGCGCCTGCACGTTCTCGGCGGTCGTTCCATCGGCCATCGCTTCACCGAGCGTAGCTTCTGCCGCCGCGTGCAACGTTTCGAGCGGCACGACTTCAAAACGAATTCCGAGCGCGTCGGCAAGCTGGCGCGCACACTCGGTCGAGCGCGGATCGGTGTAGCGCGAGGGGATGGCGACGCCGGTCACGTTCTTCGGGCCCAGGGCTTCGGCAGCGATGACGGCGACGACGGATGAATCCACGCCGCCCGACAGGCCGAGGCAGGCACGCTCAAGGCCGTTCTTGCGCGCGAAATCACGGACACCGAGCACGAGCGCCTGGAAGAGTTCGGCTTCCTCTCCCTCTCGCTCCACCGCCGGAAGGGTGTGTGTCGGCGAAGGCGCGTCCACGTCCACCGTCCGCACTTCTTCCGCGAAGCCGGCCAACTGCACGGTAAGCACGCCTTTCTCGTCCAGCACAAAGCTGCGCCCGTCGAAAATCAGCTCATCGGTTGCGCCGACGAGATTAAGATAGATGAGCGGGCTGCGCTGGCGACGAGCGTGATGGAGCCGCTGCGCGAGCACGCCCCGGCGGTACGGCGAAGCCGAGAGGGTAATGAGCACCTCGGCGCCGGCATCTTTCAGTTCGGCAGGTGGGTGGACGGCATAGCCTTCATCCCACAGGTCTTCACAGATGAGTACGCCCACGCGCCGGCCCGCGATGGCAACGGGGGGCAGCGACTCACCCGGAAGGAACCAGCGCGGCTCATAAAAGACATCATAGGCAGGCAGCAACCGTTTGGCCGCAATAAGTTGCGCACGTCCCTCGTGCAGCAGGATTGCGGCGTTGTGCAATCCAGGGTGTTGTGGCGGTTGAAATGCTGCGCGAACCAGCGAACCGACGATGACGGGCGGGCCGTCGGCAGCGCGAAGCGCTAAGTCGTCCGTCGCGGCGACGACGGCTTCAGTGAAGGATGAATCGAAGAGAATGTCGCGCGGCGGATAGCCGGGGATGGTCATCTCCGGCAGCACAACCAGGTCGGCATGTTGGCTGCGAGCCGTTTCAATCGCAGCCAGGCTGCGCCGGACATTGCCGCTCAAATCGCCGACGCAGGTGTTGATTTGCGCCAGCGCAACCTTCATGTAAACGCCGTTTCAAATTCAGCGGCGACAGCCGCCAGTAGGTTGAGGGCTTCGAGCACAGTGTCGCGCCGCAGACAGACGGTATCGCCGAGCATGAAGGTACGATAACCAAGCGAGAGCAGAAAGGCTGCATCGCCGATATCGGCGCTGGAGGGCACGGGATGGCGGCTGAGGGACTCAAAGATGCGGCTGGCGACGATGGCGTTCGGGTCGGCGGCGATGACCTCGCGCACCGCGCCGATGATGCGATGCGGCTGCACGACCTCGACGTATAAGTCGCCGCGCGCCGCCATCAGCCGCCCGTGCGCCGCGCCGTGCCGGCGCGCAAATTCCAACCCGCGCGGCGATTCGATTTTCAGAATCACTTCTGCGCCGGGCAGCAGTGCCTTCACTTCTTCCACGTCCGCCGCGCTCTCAACGTACGAGAGCATCACCTGCTTCAGCCCCGCCTCGCGCATCGCGGCAAGGTAGGCGCGGTCGGTCTCGGTAAGCGTGCCCTCGATTTCGAGCGAGGGATGAAGGATGTTGACCGACTCGCCCGGCCCGATGAGCCGGCGCGGGCCTTCTTCGAGAATCAGCCGGTCGCCGTCCACGGCGGCGATGCGCGCATGTTCCCTCCCATCCGAAAAGTAGGCATCCGCCGGCGTGTGGACACGCACACGATGACTGACGCGCACTTCGGTATACGGAGGGATGGCCGCCCCGACCACGCGCAACTGCCGGCCCTTGAGGTCTACCCAAAGCGGCTGGCCATAGCTACTCAGCCGGTTCAATGCTTCGGCCGGCCCATCGCGCAGCGGCATGACGGTGTTGAGCCGGAGGCCGCACACGAGCGGATGGCGCGCGACTTCAGCAAGGAAGGGGGCGTAGGGTGGAGCGGTAACAATGGCGCGGACGTTCATCGGCGGATGGGGAACGAATGCCACCATCGGATGAGCACATTACGAGCGGAGGGGACGGGCGACGACGGCGAGTGCCTTGAGCACGCAACGGGCGCTCACGACAGCCTAAGCGTCATGCCGCAATATCCGCAGCGGAACATGCCCGACGCGCCAACCGGCAGAGGCGCGCCACAACGCGGACACATCATCACCAGCAGTCGGCTGACCAGCTGCACCTTCTCCTCGCTCTGGCGCGCGCGCATGTTGTCCTGAAAATCGTCGAAGTAGCCCCAGGCACGGGCGATCAGACCCATGGCGTAGTCCACAGCACGTTGCTCGTCCTGAATATGAAAGAGTTTCTGCTTGCCGATGGCCTGCCCCCATTGTTTGTCTACATTATCCCCACGAGAACCGCTGGGGCGCCGCAAGAACCAGGTGTTCCACTTCTGAGTTACGTTGCGCCATGCCGCTATCGCATCCACATCATTCGCCACATCGTCACCAAGGTAGTATTTGATCTGCCCTTTCGAGACAATCGGATGCATGGCGGCATCGCCAAAGACGATCAGGAACGGCGGCTCCTGAACGTTGGGTATCTCCACATGCGTATCCACCCAGTGGGCGAATAGGCCGTAGCTTTCGGGCGCGTCGCCACCACCGCCCTCGCCGTACAGCGAGCCGAGCAGTTGCTCCAGGTCGTAGCCGCTGGCAAAGGTCGTCACCTGTAACGGCCACCGATCTACCACCGCATCACCGATGGCAGCGAAACAAATTTCGAGGTCGGGCCGATACTGCGCCAGCGTGTTATACAGCAGTGGCAGCCGGTCGAAGATTTCGAAAGGCCACGAAGCCATCGAGCCGGTGACATCCACGGCGATGATGAGCGGGTTGGGGCTTTCAGTGCGGACGCGCTTTTTGGGGTCAATAATCTTCTCGTTGGGCTGACTTTTATTCTTGTAGGTGCGCGGGCCGGAGGCTCTCTCACGCGCAGCGGCAGCAGCGCGCGCCTCTGCACCCTCGCTGCGATACGAGTAGGAGCCGTCGCCGTACCAGGTGCTCGGATCTTCACTCCAGGAGTACATTAGTTTTCCCTTTCTTCGATGAAAATTTCCTGCGCCAGCGTCTGCAAGCCGAACTCACGCCGAAAGCGCACGTCCAGTCCACGTGAAGCGATGTATTCGGCAACCTCGGGCGGCACCAGTCGCTGCCAATCCTCGCCGCGTGCCATCGCCCTCCGCACCATCGTGCCGTCAATCGCCACTCGGTCTGCCTCCGCAATCAACTCGACCGGCTTGAGCAGACGATAATCCTCACGCAGCAGGCTGGCCACGTAGGGGTTGTCGGTAACAAAGGCATCCAGCGGACCGAACATCTCCAGCACCATGAGGCGCCAGCGCGGACCGTCGTCCAAGTCAGGCACAGGAAGCAAGCGATAGTTCTCGCACCCCGCCAAGACCCGCCGGAGCATATCAGTAGTTTCTTCCAAAGTAAAGGGATTGCGCAGGTTATATCGGTTGGCGCTGCCGATGCCAATGAGGGCTTCGGCGGAGCGGTCGCACAGCGCGCGCAGCACAGGCACGTGCCCGCGATGCACCGGTCGCCAGCGTGCAATCATGCCCAGTCGAGAGAAACGAGCCCCAGCAAGGTTGGCATCCATCAGTCCCTCCGAACGGGCGACAGAAGTCTTATCTCGAACACCTCCGGCCACAGCTTGCCGGTGACGAACAGCCGGTCGCCGGCCGCATCGTAGGCGATGCCGTTGAGCACGGCCTCGGGCGAGTTCGGCGTCTCGGCTGGACGCAGTCCGGCCAGATCGAGCCAGGCCGCCACGCGCCCGGTCGTCGGGTCAATCTTCGCAATCCGGTCGGTCTTCCATACATTCGCATACACCCAGCCGTTGATGTATTCCAGCTCGTTGAGCAGCGGCACCGGCGTTTCTCCGTCGCGCACACGGAGACTGCCCGTGACCGTCAGCGTCGCCGGGTCGAGGAAATGCAGCGCGTCTGTGCCGTCGCTCATGATGAGCCGTTGGCCGTCGTGCGTCAGGCCCCAGCCCTCGGTGATATAGGTGAAGGTACGCTGCAACTCGAACGTAGGCAAGTCGTACACAAAGCCAACGCCCGAACGCCAGGTCAGTTGATAGACCCGGCCTTCCAGCGCCGTCACTCCCTCGCCGAAGTACTCGCTGCTCAAATCGTGGCGCTGCAACACTTCGCCGGTCTCCAGCCGCACGCGCCGCAGCGATGAGCGCCCGTTCAACCCGGTGCCTTCGAGCAGCTTGCCATCGCCGAGATAGATCAGCCCTTGCGTGAACGCCTCGCGGTCGTGCGGGTAGGCGCGCACCACCGCGTACGTGCAGACCGGCGTCGTCT
>JAVQXV010000073.1:0-14847 GCA_033577755.1 Anaerolineales bacterium | reverse complement strand
AGCCCGCCGAAGGACGAAGGGGCGGCACGTTCCCTGACAACCTTTGCATGCACACAGTGACAGTCGTCCGGTTTCAGCTAAACGGGGCCAGGTGTAGAAAGACGCGACAGGGCCGGCCTGCGGAAACCGGGCTTGTCACGCAGTTCAATCCCCCTGGCCGTCATCGGCAGCGCGTCGTCAGGCCCGCGCCGCCAGCAGCTGGACGCGCGTGTCGTTCAGACGCTCCATGGCTGCGCGCGCAATCTGGCGCATCAGTCCATACCCTAGAGCGCAATCCTTCTGGCACAGTTCGCGCAACGCTTGCGCATCCAGTCGGATCAGGTTGGCCGGGCGAGTTACCCGCGCCGTCGAGGTGTACATATACGGCTCGATGACGGCAGAGATGCCCGTCAACTCGCCGGGGTTGATGTCACAGATGTACCACTCCCGGCGCAGGCCCTGCTCGTGCTTATCGGTGACGATGTACCAAAGCTCCACCACGCCCTCGGTCAGCAGGTAGAGCGCCGTGGCCGGTTGCCCCTCCTCGAAAAGAGTTTCGCCAGCGCCTAGCCGAACTTCCTCGGCGAGCATGGCGACGGCGCGCAGCTGTGCCTCGTCCATAAAACCAAAGAACGGAAAGCGTCGCAGCAATTCGGGGGAAACCATGGTCGTCAGGCCTTCTGATTGAGCAGGTCCAGCACTCGCCGGGTCGCCTCCGGCACGGCGGCGGCTACCGCAGGGGTCAGATGCTCGCTAAATTCAAAGAGCTGCTCCGCCTCCACGCCGACGACTTTCACTTCATTCGGTAGTTGCGCACCCATCGAGCGCCCGAAGCGCAGCGCGTTTTGCAGGGACGTGTCATGGGCCGCGGTCAGGTGCGCGGCGGAGCGGTCGGGTAAGTCGGCAAGGTCAAAACAAGTCACTGTGCCGGGCGGCGCGCCGAACATCACCGCATCCACCACGATGGCGCGGTCATAGCCAACCATGCGCTCCATCAGGCTCAGGCCGCCGAGGGCGAAGCACTCCACTTCGATTGTAGATTGGGGATTGGGGATTTGAGATTTGAGATTTGAGATTGCCGCTTGACTTGCCCAATCTCCACTCTCAAATCTCCAATCTGCACTCCGCAATCTCCTCTGCACTTCCTCCGCCACGCGCCAGCCCACCGCGTCGTCGCCGAGGAGAGGATTGCCGAGGCCCACAACCAGCGTCTTCATTTTTCAACTCCGCCCGGAACGGTGTGCGAAGACGTATACGACCAACCCGCCCGTCAGCGCGGCCAGCGACAGAAAACACGCTAGAGCTGCAAACGGCGCAATGCCCAGTTCGAGCGAGTGGGCAAGCACAATCAGCGCGGTCAGCAATGCAATCAGCAGGAAAATGGCCGGTCGCGCGCCGAGCCTGGGATGTTCGCCGAGGTTGCCGGGCTGCGGTATTGTCTTCGGGGACATCGGCTCATCAGCCTCCGCCGTCTACGATCAGCGTTCCACCACCGCCACTTCTCGGCCTTGCGCATCGCGGATGGTCAGCCGGAGCGGCATCTGCCCCGGCAGGCTGTGCGTGGCGCAGCCGAAGCACGGGTCGTAGGCACGAAAGGCCATCTCGACGCGATTCAAAATGCCTTCGGTCACGATGACGCCCTGCTTGATGAAGGCCTGCGCCGCCTTCTTGATGGACATGCTGATCGGGGCGTAGTTGTTCGTGGTGCCGACGATTAGGTTGACCTTTGTCAGGATGCCGCGCTCGTCCGTCCAGTAGTGATGGGTGAGCGTGCCGCGCGGCGCCTCGACGATGCCCACACCCTCGGTCGGCTTCTCGGTGGGCACGGTGTGGACGTGAGGCGAGGTGATCTCTGGGTCGGTGGCCAGCTCCACCCAGCGCTCGGCGGCATAGAGCAGTTCGATGAGCCGCGCCCAGTGCGTGGCCAGGCGCTGGTGCACCGGCTTGCCGCCCAGCGTGCTGAAGAAACGCTCATACTCTTCCTGCGCGCGCGGTGTCGCCATGCCGTCGGCGGCGTTCAGGCGTGCAAGCGGCGTAGCGCAATACACGCCCGAATCCTTGCCGTCTACGAAGCCCTTCCAGCCGATCTTCTTGAGATATGGGAACTTCAGATACGTCCAAGGCTCGACGTGCTCGGCGATCCACTCGGTGTATTCGTGCGGCGCGTATTTGCCGAGGCGCCGGCCATCCGGGTCCACCACGCTCACCAGACCGTCGTAGAAGTTCACCTTGTTGTTCGCATCCACTGTGCCGATATAGTAGGTTTTATGAGTGTAGATGTCGCCGAGGATCAAATCCACGTAAGCCGGATTGCCCAGCACAATATCGTTGAACAGCTTGAGGCTGAACTGGGCAAACTCAACGGCCCAGCGGCCCATCTGCTCGATCTCCTTGCGCTGTTCCTCCGTAATCCCCTTCGTCAACCCTCCCGGAATGGACGTGCACGGATGCACCTTGCGCCCGCCGATGATCTCGACGACGGCGTGCCCGTACTTGCGCGCCTGAATGACCTTGCCGCCGATCTCCAGCCCGACTTTGTGGATGACGCCGAGGATGTTGCGCTCGGCCACAGGCGCATCCGGCCCCATGACGAAGTCCGGGCCGCCCAGCGCGTAGAAGTGCGTGGTGTGGTCGGTGACGTAGAAGGCGCTATACAGCAGCTCGCGCAGCTTTTTGGCGGCGGGCGGCGGGTCTACGTGGTAAACCGCATCGGCGGCCTTGGCGGCGGCCATGTGGTGGGCCTCCGGGCAGACGCCGCAGATACGGTTGGTGAGCAGCGGCATCTCCTCCACGGGGCGGCCCACGCAAAAGCGCTCGAAGCCGCGCAGCTCCGGAATCTGGAAGTAGGTGTTGGCGACGTTGCCGGCCTCGTCGAGGAAGATTTCGATCTTGCCGTGGCCCTCCAGCCGTGTGATAGGGTCAATGGTGATGCGGGGCATGGAATGATCCTCCGGTCTTCTTGTCAGTTCACTGCCGGCCGACCGTTTGACCAGGCGGCCTTTCCGGCGCGCAGCAGCGACGCGGCAAGATTGAAGCGATAGAACTGGCCGGCCGGGTCTGGGATGCCATCCAGGATGCGTTCGATCTCCTCCGGCTCTTTGGCGTCAATCACCGAAGCGAAGGCCGAGATCAACCGCGCGCCGTAATCCACTACGCCCTCCGCCGGGCCGTAGCAGCCGATGCACTGCGCACCGGCTTTGGGGCAGAGCGCGCCGCAGCCGTTGCGCGTGGCCGGGCCGTTGCACGGGATGCCCTGCTCCAACAAACACAACGTCGGGTCGGTGTTTGCCAAATCCTGAATGCGCACAAACTGCTGGATGGTCTTGACGTTGCGCCGGCGGGGGCACTCGTCGCACACCGTGGAAACGCCGGCCCCGATGGTTGCGCCGCGGGGCGGCAGCTCGGCCTCGCCGTGCAGGGCCTTGATGACCAGCTCGATCACCGCGGCGATCTGATGGCTCTCCGGCGGGCAGCCCGGCATGTAGTAATCCACCGGCACGACCTGATCCAGCGTCCGGACTACCGCGCCAAAGGCCGGGATATGGATCACGCCTTCCGGCATGGCGTAGTCGTATTGTGGGCGCAGGCCCTGCGGGTTGTCTGTGGTGACGGTGCTGAAGGCCGTATCCAGCACCTCCTGCGCCGGGCTGAGGTTGGCCAGGCCGGGGATGCAGCCCTCGGTGGCGCAGGAGCCGAAGGCAACCAGGATTTTCGATTTGCGTCGCAGGAGCCGGGCCATCTTCTCGTTCTCCTGGTTGCGGATGCCGCCGTTGAACAGGCACAGCGTGATGCTGCCGTCCTCCATGGCTTCGACATCCTGGTATTTGGCATCCATGGCCACCGGCCAGAAGACTACGTCGAAATTGGCGTCTAAGTCCAAAATCTTCTCGCCGATGTTAAGCACGGCGATCTCGCAGCCGCCACACGCAGCAGCCCAGTACATGGCGAATTTGGGTTTGGCGCCGTTCGTGCTCATGCCGTCACCTCCGCCGGCTCGGCCCTGATGGCCTCAGTTCCATCCCACCTTGGCCAGTTCAGCGGCCCCAGGGCGCGAATTTCCTTGACGAACGCATTGATTTCCTGCGCCAGCTTCACGCCCTCGGCGGCGCTGGCCCAGACCAGCTTGACGCGCTGCGGCTCAATGCCCATCCCACTGAGCGTCCGTCTCAGCAGCAGATAGCGGCGCAGGGCTTTGTAGTTCTGCTCAAGATAGTGACATTCGCCCGGATGACAGCCGGTGATGAGTACGCCGTCGGCCCCGCCGGCCAGCGCCTTCAGCACAAAGGTCGGGTCTAGCCTCCCAGAGCACATCAAGCGGATCAGGCGAATGTTGGGCGCGTATTTGACGCGAGCGGTGCCGGCCAGGTCTGCCGCGCGATAGCTGCACCAGTTGCAGGTGAAGCCGATGATGACCGGCTCGAACTGCTCGTTTTCAGCCATGTTTGCCTCCTACAGAATACGGAATACGAAATACGTATTGCGTATTGCGTATTGCGTATTACGTATTGCGTATCACACCGGCACAGCTTCGCGAACTTTTGCCGACTTGCGCCCATTACTGCCGATATTCAGCAACAACAGCCCTTCGATCTGCGACAGGATTTGTTCGTTGCTGAAGCCGCTGCCGCTGATGGCGCCCGCCGGGCAGGCCGCCACGCAGGTGCCGCAACCCTGACACAGCGCCGGGTTCACTTCGGATACCATCCGGTCTTCGTGGAACAGGATGGCGTTGAAGGGGCACAGGTTGTTGCAGATGCGACAGCCGGAGCAGCGAGTCATATCTATCGTGGCGCGCACCGGCTCCAGCGTAATCTCGCCCCGGTCTATATTGGCCAGCACGCGCGCCGCCGCCGCCGAGCCTTGCGCCACGCTGGCCGGGATGTCCTTGGGGCCGCTGACGCAACCGGCGATGAACACGCCTTCGGTCATGGTCGCCACCGGGTCAAGCTTAGGGTGCTTCTCAATGAACCAGCCGTCCGCGCTGCAGGAGATGCCGAAGAGCTTGGCCACTTCGCGCGCGTCGGCGCGCGGCTGCAGGCCAGCAGAGAGGATGACCATATCCACCGGGATGCGGCGCTGCTTGCCCGCCAGCGTGTCCTCAACTTGGATGATGAGCCGGCCTTCCTCGCCGGGCAGGCGGGCGGCGTCGGTCACCTCGGCCACGCGTCCGCGGACGAAGAGCGTGCCTTCTTCGAGGACGCGCTGGTAGAACTCGTCGTAGGCCTTGGCCGTGGTGCGGATGTCAATATAGAAGTTGTAGACCGTAGCGCCGGTGCGCTCGTGCACCAGGTGGGCGAACTTCAGACTCTGCATGCAGCAGATGGCCGAGCAGTAATTGTTATAGTTGCGGTCGCGGCTGCCCACGCAGTGGATGATGCCCACGGCGCGCGGCTTCGTCTTGCCGTCGCGCAGCACAATCTCGCCGTTCGTCGGGCCGGCGGCGTTGGTCATGCGCTCGAACTCCAGGCTGGTAAAGACGTTGGCCAGGCGTCCGTAGCCGTACTGCGAGATTCGGCGCGGGTCGAACAGGTCGTAGCCGGTGGCCAGGATGATGTTGCCAACCTCGACGGTAAGAAATTCATCCTTTTGATTGAAGTCAATCGCGCCGGTCGGGCAAAACTTCTCGCAGGCCCGGCACGTCCCTTTCTGGAAGTAGATACAGTTCTCCTTGTCAATGACCGGATATTTGGGCACGGCCTGCGGGAATGGCGTGTAAACCGCTTTGCGGTAACCCAGCCCGGCTTCATAGACTTCGTCCACGACCTTCTTGGGACATTTCTCCTGGCAGATTCCGCAGCCGGTGCACAGCGCCGTGTTCACATAGCGCGCGCGTTTCTTGATGGTGACGACGAAGTTGCCGACGTAGCCTTTGACGTCAACCACTTCGCTCCAGGTGAGCAGGGTGATGTTGGGATGCGAACCGGCCTGCACCATGCGCGGCGTCAGGATACAGGCGGCGCAGTCCAGCGTCGGGAAGGTTTTGTCGAACTGCGCCATGTGCCCGCCGATAGACGGCTCCCGTTCCACCAGGTACACCCTCTTGCCGGCATCGGCGATCTCCAGCGCGGCTTGGATGCCGGCGATGCCGCCTCCGACCACAAGCGTTGCCGGATGGATGGGCACGCGCAACGGCTCCAGCGGCTCGTTGTCAATCACGCGCTCGACGGCGCCGGAGACGATGGCCTTTGCCTTGGCCGTTGCTACAGCGCGGTCGGTGTGCACCCAGGAAACTTGCTCGCGGATCGAAGCCAGTTCGCACAGGTAAGGATTGAGGCCGGCGCGCGCACACGCACCGCGGAACGTGCCCTCGTGCAGGTGGGGCGAGCAGGCGGCAACCACCACGCGCGTCAGGCCCAGTTCCTTGATGTCCTTCTCGATCAATTCCTGGCCCAGGCTCGAGCACATGAACTTGTAGTCCCGCGCAATGACCACGCCGCGCTCCTTCAGGCGGCCGGCGGCCCAATCGCGCACCGACTCCACGTCCACGGTGCCGGCGATGTTGCTGCCGCAGTGGCAAACATACACGCCGACCCGTTCCAACGGCTTCTCGCCCGGCAGGTACAGGGGGATGAGTTGGGTGCTCATAGCAGGTCACTCGTAAGAATGCGGCATGCGCGGCATCGGCAGACCCTCCGGCTTGGTGCGCCGGGGCGGCGTAGGCAGTGCCTCTGTGGGCGGTTGCTCCGGCAGGGGCGCTTCGACGCCGATCTTGGCCAGCGCCGCTCTGGCATCCACCAACTCGGTTCCAAAGCCCAGCTGCTGCGGCTCCAGCCCGAAGGCCAACCCCATGAGCTGCGTGAAGAACACCGTTGGCATGTGATAGTTGGTGTTGAAGTGGCGGTTGGTCTCGGCCTGGTAGGCATCCAGGTTCAACTGGCACATGGGGCAGACTGTGGCGATCAGGTCGGCCCGGTATTGAGCGGCGGCATGGAGCAGGCGACGGATCAGCTCAAAGGCGGTGTTCGGGCTGATTTGCGTCATGTGGCCGCCGCAGCAGTGAGTCTTGAGAGGAAAATCAATGACCTCGGCGCCCAGCGCCCGGAGCAACCGGTCTAGCTCGTTGGGATATTCGTGGTCAGACCAGCGTTTTTCGTAATCGGGACGGGGCACCATGCAGCCGAGGTACGGCGCAACACGCAGCCCTTTGAGAGGACGGGTCACCCGGCTGCGCACCGTCTCCAGACCGATGTCGTTGATGATCACATCCAGCAGATGGCGGATTTGGAGCGAGCCGGGCTGGTAGTGCAGGCCGCCGGCGGCCAGCGCTTCGTTCACGCGCTTGCCCAACACAGGCCGCTCGCGCATGTAGTGGTCGGCCTTGGCCAGGTTGAGGTAGCAGGCGCTGCATGAGGCAACGAGCGTCCGCGTCCCGTCGGCCTGCTGCGCGGCCAGGGCCAGGTTGCGACCGATCAGAGCATAGGCGGGGATCAGGCTGATGCCCAGGTATTCGGTGGCGCCGCAGCAGTTCCAGTCACGGACTTCTTCCAGCTCCAGGCCGAGGGGTTGGCAGATGGCCGCCAGCGAAGCGGCATACGCGCGGGCGCTGCTCTCCATCGAGCAACCGGGATAGAAGAGATAGTGCTTCATTCGGCCAGCTCCAATTCCTTGGCGCGCGCCAGGATCGCGCGCAATTGATCAATCTGTTCGATACGATGCGGCGTAACGTCGAGCCGTTTCTTCGTCAACATACCCAGTCCCATGGGCGCCATGCCCGGCAGGCGCAGCGGAAAGTGTTTGAGGTAGTGGCGCGTGGCCAGGCCGAATTCATAACTGCGCCCATAAGTTTCGATGTTATCCACGAACGTCTGCGAGAACTCGGGCGCTTTGGGGTCCTGGTACAGTTTGGCCCGGATGGCCATGCTCTTGAGGGTGTACATCACATCGGCGATGTGAACGTCCTGGGGGCAGCGCACCACGCAGTGATAACAGGAGACGCAGATCCACGGCGTATTGCTGCGCAGCACCTCCTCGCGCATACCGGCGCGGATCATGGCGAACAGCATGCGCGGGGTGTGATCCATGTCCGCCGCCGAGGGACAGGAGCCGCCGCAGGTACCGCACTGGATACACATCTCCAAGCGTGAGACGCCGGCGGTGGCTGCGCTGACTTCTTCTAGGAATCGCAGATTGGGATTGGGGTCGGCGGCAGAAACATCCGGCAAGGTCATCCGAGACCTCCTGGGCATACCGCCCGAACGAGAGCGAAGGAGGAACAAAGTCGCTTATCGGTGCCAGCCAAACAATAAGCATCTTAATTATTGCTGTTCAATGGCAGGTCACGAGGTTGCAGATATCACCGGAATCGAATGACAGAAGTCATTGGACATTTCGCGGAAAGCGTGCCTATGCGCCGACGCCGGAAACATATGCAACGCCGAAGCGGTAAAATTGCGCGGCTTCGTCCCCTAACCCAAGAGCAGTGCCATGACCAGCTTCAAACTGTCTGCCCGCCCTCCGTTCCGCTTTCTGTCCGTCATCCGGTCGCACGGATGGTACCAGCTGGCGCCTTACCGTTGGGACGCCGAGGCGCAGATTTTCCAGAGCGTCGAGCGCCTCGAGTCGGGCCGTGTCGTTGTGTTGGAGATTACCGGTACCAACGAGGGCGTGAGTGTGTCGGTCGCCGGGCGGCTCAGCAAACAGGAACAGGCCGAGCTGGCCGGCAAAGTCCGTTGGATGTTCAACCTGGACGCCGACTTCTCCGAGTTTTACGCGCTGGCAGACCGCGAGCCGCGCCTGGCGCACTGCCGCCCCGGCGCTCACGGGCGGCTGCTGCGCTCCTCGTCACTTTTCGACGACATTGTCAAAGTCATGTTGACGACCAACATCCAATGGAGCGGGACGAAACGGCTGGCAAGCGCGCTGGTGAACTACTATGGTGAACCGGCTGAAGGTGACTCCGGCCGCAGGGCCTTCCCCACCGCCGCCCGGCTGGCCCGCACCCGCGAGACCACACTGCGCGCACTCGGCCTCGGCTACCGCGCGCCATACCTGTTGCAACTGGCGCGCGGCGTAACGTCGGGCCGTATCAACCTCACCCCCTTACTGGACGCTGCCCGCCCCACTGACGAAGTCCGGCGCGACCTGCTCCGGTTGCCCGGCATCGGCCCATACGCCGCGGCCACCTTGCTCGGAATTCTGGGTCGTTACGATTACATCGGCGTGGACACAGAAGCGGTGAGTGCCGTGTCCAGAGGGTTCTATAACGGCCGCCCGGTGAGCGAGAAAGAAGTGAATGCGGTCTTCGAGCGGTGGGGCCGCTTCAAAGCGCTGGCGTACTGGTTCTGGGACTGGGACGGGCAGGGCCAAGCGCCGATGGAAGCGTGGGAAGCAAAGGATGCAGCTGCAAGTGGCGCCGCTGCACGCACATGACAGGTTTGGCTGCGTGTAGACTAATTCAGCTTGGCGCCGATAATTTGGGCATATCAAGACTCGTGTGCACGCAAAACATGTCAGCCGCACCCTGAGCGGACGCTGAGCGAAGCGAAGCGGCAGTCGAAGGGGCGGCACGTTCCCTGACAACCTTTGCGTGCACACCAGGACTCACCTTGCTGGCTACGCGCATGGATTTGTGCTATAGTTTAAGCGCCTGGGGATGACCGGTTTCGACGGAAGAGGCTGTTCCCAGACTGCAAGCCGGGCGGCGCCGAACTCCCGTAAACTCAGCGCAACCATCAAGTGCCAACCGCACTCCCTATGCCGCTCTCCCGCTCGCGGCCTAATCCCGCCGGCGCCTGAGCGGCGGTCATCCGTAGAGATGACCCGTTGACCACGAGCCCCTCCCGACGGCGCGTGTCTCAGCGTGACAAAAGCCGGGATGCCGCGTAACTCGCCGCGCGTTACGCGTAAGACACAGCGGCTGGTCGGCCAGTGACCCGGCCCCGTGGGGCCTGGCCGGTGACACCAAAATAACGTGGCTAAGCTTGTAGAGGTCTGTGAGCGAATCTTTCGGACGCGGGTTCCTTAACAACCAAAGAGCCCCCCAGTCTGGCGACAGGCTGGGAAAAATCCGGCTTAATCAGGGAAAGCGAGCATCACGCCAACCCTGAGGGGTCAACTCGAAAGAGGGCAGCCCTGCATCGACTCATAGGCTCCTAAAGCTTCTCGGGCCATGGAGTACTAGGGTAAGGAGCGAAATTGCCGGATGAGCGCGCGCTTTCTCTCCAAAAGTTCAGGCGTGTAACGCCCATTACGAGGCGTACACGCCAAGTAAGCTGTAAGAAGCAAGTCGGCCCGAACCTGTTTGCGTTGAATCACAACAAAAGGTCGAACGACTTGCAAGAAGGCCAGCGCTCGCCGATCCGTAAGCTTCCAGTCGTACGAGATGGAGTGCGTGGGATGGCGCGGTTTTTTGGCGGTGATGACGCCGCCAGAGCGGGTGCGAAGCCACTCCCACACTTCACGCTCACCGGAAGCGACGGATACCTGTGGCGAAGGCCAGCGCTTGGCGCGAACGCGCGTGAGCGCTATGGAACCTTCGCCATCAAACAGGCCTGCGGCATAAGCAGCATCAGTGTCGCTCATTATGGCCCGCTCCTTACAACACGCCGGAGAAGTTGCCAAATGATAGGCAACTTCAAGAGATAGTCAACACCTCGACGAAAGTCGAGGAGCTGCTGTGTCGACTCCCGCCATCTCCACAGGTCCCGAACGCCGCTGAGCACACTCGGCGGCGTTTGGTTTTTCAGGCTACGCTTCAAGACATGACCGCTCACACCACAACCGCCGAGGCATATCAAAACATCTTCCTTCGGAAGGCAACGGCCATCGCTTGCGCCAACATCGCCATGATTAAATACTGGGGCAACCGCGACCCACGCCTGCGCCTCCCCAGCAACCCCTCGCTTTCCATGAACCTGGCCGGCCTGGAGACGCGCACCACCGTCACCTTTGACGACAGCCTATCCGAGGACGAAGTCTTCATCGGCGGCGTGGCACAGACCGGCGCGGCGCGCGAGCGCGTGGTCGCGCACCTCAACCTGATCCGGTCATATGCGCAACTCAAAAGTTGCGCGCGAGTCGAGTCGCACAACAACTTCCCGGCGGGCGCCGGCATCGCCTCCTCGGCCTCGGCGTTCGCGGCCCTCACCCTGGCCGCCGCTGCCGCCGCCGGCCTGGCGTTCAGCGAAGCGCAGCTCAGCGCACTGGCCCGGCGCGGCTCCGGCTCCGCCTGCCGCAGCGTGCCCGGCGGCTTTGTCGAGTGGCAGATGGGCACAGGCGACACAGACTCATACGCCATCAGCATCGCCCCACCCGAACACTGGGCGCTGGCCGATGTGATTGCCATGCTCAGCGCCGCACACAAGCCCACCGGCTCCACCGAAGGGCATGCGCTGGCCGAGACTAGCCCGCTACAGGCCGCGCGCGTCGCCGGCGCCCACGAACGTCTGGCGCGCTGCAAGGCCGCGCTACTTGCCCGCGACTTCGCCGGCCTCGCCGAAGTAGTCGAGCTGGACTCGAACCTGATGCATGCCGTGATGATGACTTCGACCCCCCTGCTCTACTACTGGGAGCCGTTGACCTTGACGGTGATGAAGGCCGTGCGCGCCTGGCGCGCCGAGGGCTTGCCCGTTTGCTTCACCATTGACGCCGGCCCGAACGTCCACTGCCTGACCCCTGCCGAATACGCGGAAGAAGTAAAACGCCGTCTGCGCGCGCTCGGCGTCCCCGAAACGCTCACCGCCCTGCCCGGCGGCCCGGCGCGGCTCATCCCGGCGCAAGGATGAGAGTCGGGTGAGCAGCACAGCGCGCCGGCGGTATAATCGCGTTACCGGCAAAACGCCGTCGAGAAAAGAGTGGCGCACATGCCTATTGACTTTGACATCTTCAGCGGGATCGGCAACGTCCTATTCTTCCTGCTCATCCTGAGCGTGCTCGTTTTCGTTCACGAGCTGGGCCACTTCCTGGCGGCGCGGTTCTTCAACATCCACGTCGAGGAGTTCGGCATCGGCTTCCCGCCACGCGCCGTCGGCTTCGTCAAGGACCGGCACGGCAACTGGCGCACTTTCTTCGGGGGCAAAGCTCCGCCTGCGGAAGAGCTGGGTGGGCCGCGCACCATCTACTCGCTCAACTGGCTGCCCATCGGCGGCTTCATCCGCCCGGCGGGTGAAGACAACCCGAACGTGCCCAACGGGCTGGCAAGTGCCTCCAAGACCGCGCGCTTCGTCGTGCTGGCCGCCGGCTCGACTTTCAATCTGCTCTTCGCGCTGATTGTTTTCACCGTCGGCTTCCGCCTCGGCTGGCCTGACCGCGTGACCGTGGCCGACATCGCGCCGCAAAGCCCGGCGGAAGCCTCGGGCCTACGGCCCGGCGACATCATCCTGAGGGCCAACGGTGCAGAAGTCCACTACCCGCAACAGATCAGCCGCATCGTCTACGCCAACCTGGGCCGCCCGATTGAGCTTATGATCGAGCGCAACAATCAGCCTCTTACCCTGCACGTAACGCCGCGCACCGCGTGGCCCAAAGGCCAAGGGCCGATGGGCATCAGCATGGGCCGGGCAATGGTCACCGATTACACCTGGCCGGAAGCCGCAAGCCGCGCCGTCCGCGAGATGTATTTCCAGCTGGAAGAGATGGTGCTGTTGCCGGGGCGGCTGTTGCGCGGCGAGATGCCCATCGAAGCTGCCCGGCCCATCGGCATCGTTGGCATGAACGATTTGACCACCGCTGCCGTAGAGACCGCGCGCGAGATCAACCAACTCTTCCCGGTGCTGCAAATGATCGGCCTGATCAGCGTGGCGTTGGGCATCACCAACCTACTGCCCCTGCCGGCGCTGGATGGCGGGCGCATCATGTTCGTCCTGATCGAAGCCATCCGCGGCAGACGCGTTGACCCGGCGCGCGAGGGCTTAGTGCATCTGGTCGGCATGGTAATGCTGCTCATGCTCATGGCCATCATCACGTATCAGGATATCGTCAATCCCATCATCCCGAGGTGAACCCATGACTGCTTCAGCGGATTTTGCCCGCGTTCTCGAGCAACTGCGCGACGACACCCACACCTTCCCGGCCCGCGCGCTCTACCAGTTCTCCGACCTAAGCAAACAAGACCTGGCCGCGCTGGAGGCCACCTGGCCGCACGTCTCCGTTGAGCGCCGCCGCAGCGTGATCCACGATCTGGGCGAGATCGCCGAGGCCAACTTCGAAGTACGCTTCGACCAGGTGTTTCGCCTGGCCCTTGAAGACGAAGATGCCGAGGTGCGTGCGACGGCTATCACAAACTTGTGGGAAGAAGAAGCGCCTGATTTGATTGCCCCGTTTCTTGACCTGATGCAAAACGATCCCGCCGTCAACGTCCGGGCCGCCGCCGCCAGCGCGCTGGGCCGCTTCGTTTATCTGGGCGAGATCGAAGAAATCCCAGAGAAACAACTCCATCGTATCGAAGACGCATTGCTGGCAACCATCAAAGGTAACGACGATTTGGAGGTGCGCCGTCGCGCCCTAGAGGCGCTCGCATTCTCAAGCCGGCCCGAAGTGCCTGCCCTTATCGAGGAAGCATACCATTCGCCGGAACAGAAGCTGCGCGTCAGCGCCGTTTTTGCTATGGGCCGCAGCGCCGACGCGCGTTGGGGCGAGCACGTCATCGCCGAGATGGAGAACGACGACGCAGAGATCCGTTTCGAGGCCGTGCGCGCCGCCGGCGAACTGGAGCTGCGCGAAGCCGTACCGGCCCTCAAACGACGGCTGGGTGACTCCGATGTGCAAGTTCATGAGGCCGCTATCTGGAGCCTGGGACAGGTAGGCGGCCCGGACGCACGCGCTGCCCTGCTCAACCTGCTGGATGAGACCGAGGACGAAGAAGAGCGCGAATACATCGAAGAGGCGCTGGAGAACCTCAACTTTCAGGATGACACGCTCGACCTGCCCCTGCTCGAACTGGACGAGGACGAGTGGCGCGAACTTGACGACTCGGACGACGACGTGCCGCCGCCCCGCAAACGGCTGAACTGAGCCGGCCGTGCCCCTCCTCGAAATCTTCCTCAACAACCTGCTGCCGATTTTCCTGTGCGCGGGCGCCGGCTTCGCCGCTGGCCGCGCTTTCGAGCCGGACATTAAAACCGTCAACCGGCTGACATTCTACATCTTCAGCCCGTGCCTGGTCTTCGCTTCGCTAATGCACTCGCCGGTGCCCGGCGACGAGCTGACACACATTGCCATGTTCGTCGTAGCGTTCGTCGCGCTGATGATTGCGCTGGCCGCATTCACAGGCCGGCTGCTCGGACTCTCGCGACAGGCGCTGGTCACGCTGATTATTGCCTCGGCCTTTGTGAACAGCGGCAATTACGGCCTGGCCGCAGTGAAGTTTGCCTTTGGGGAAGCAGCGCTGGCGCGGGCCGTGGTCTTCTTTGTTGTCTCGACGTTCACCGTTTACACGCTCGGCATCGTCATCGCTTCGCTGGGAAGACAAACCGTGCGCGGCGCGTTGCGCGAATTGTTCAGCGTGCCGGCCTTCTACGCCCTGCTCGCTGCCGGCCTGGTGCGCGGCTTTGGCATGGAGGTGCCGCTCTTCCTCGACCGGGCTATAACGCTGCTAGGCGAGGCTGCGCTGCCGGTGATGTTAATAATCCTCGGCCTGCAGATGGCGCGCACACGCCTGGAGCACACGCAGTGGCCACAGGGACGGCGCGCACTCGTGGTTGCCGGCGTCTGCCTGCAATTGATCGTTGCGCCGTTGGCGGCGCTGGCGCTCGCCCTTCCCTTCAATTTCTCCGGACTGACCTGGCAGGCCGTGGTGCTGGAAGCTTCCATGCCGACTGCTGTCATCACCACCGTACTTGCGGTCCAGTACGAGCTTGATGTCGAGCCGGTCACGCTCGTGGTCGTCCTCTCCACGCTCCTCAGCCCCCTCACCCTGACACCGCTAATCGC
>JAVQXV010000072.1:0-14862 GCA_033577755.1 Anaerolineales bacterium | reverse complement strand
AGCCGGCGCCCATTCTTCATCTCCACCATCCCATATGGGAAGTTGTACTCGGCCATCTTCGCCAGGAACGGGTCGGGGTCGAAGTACTCGGGCGGATGCACACCGCTGCCTGCCCAGACGCCAAGAGCCAGCAGCTCCAGTGCGATGACGGGGCCGACCGCCGTCTGCCAGGCGATGGCCTGACAGCCGGTCTGTCGCATTGACTCCTGGTTGTCGGTCGTCTGATAGATGAAGACCTCGCGGGGCTTGCCGGTTTTCTTGTCTTTGCCTTTGACCCACACGCCCACGCAGGTCTTGCCCGTCATCTTGTTGCCGAGGGTGGCCGGGTTGGGCAGGCAGGCCACCACCACGTCGCGCGGTGCGACCCAGACGTTGCCTACGGCAATCTTCTCCTTTTTGTCCAGGCCGATGAGGTGCAGCGTCTTGAGCACATCAATGAACTGCCGCCCCAACCCATACTTGAAGGTGACCCGCCGCGTGTTGATGTAGCGTGGGATGAGCACCACTTCCTCGTGCTCCACGTTCACCACTTCCACCGGGCCGATGCCGTCCGGGAACTCAAACTCTTCCGGCTCGGAGAACGGCTCGGTGGTGTACCAGCCGCCCTTGCTCCGGTCATAGATGAGCGGCGGGTTCAGGCACTCCTCGATCGTCGTCCAGATGCTGAAGCCGGGCGCGAAGGCGTAGCCTTCGATTTTCAGGTTGCCGCCGTCGCGCACGCCGATCTCTTCGATCTCGCTGAACAGGTGCTTGGCGGCGTAGCGCGCAAAGATGTCGCTGACGCCGGGGTCCATGCCCATGCCGCAGATGGCCAGCTGTCCACGCGCGCCCCAGCGCTCACTTTGGGCGAACTGGTATTCGCCCAGCAACTTTCCCGGCTTGCGGAACGGCTCGGTCGGGTGCGGCTCGGAAAGCGTCAGCGCCAGGTCCATGTAGTTGCAACGTGCGGCGAAGGCGGCGTCGAAGATCGTCTCGTTGAAATTGGGCGCGACGGCGTTGAGGATCAGGTCCACGTCGTGCTTCTTCGCCAGCCGGATGATCTCACGCCGGTCGGAGGCGTCCACTTGCTCGACGGGAAAACGCTTGCGCTTGCCCAGGCGTTTGCGCACCGCCTTCAACCGCTTGGCGCTGTAGTCCGCCAGCACCATCCGCTCCAGCCAGGGCTTGTCTTTGGCGATTATGGCGATTGCTTCGCCCACCGCGCCGACTCCCAGCAACATGACACGCATAAACTCTCCTTGTTGTGTAGGGATAGATGAGCCGACATTCTAGCACGGGGCAGAGGCCGGGGCATAGATTTGAACCTATCAACGGCTCGTCAAGCAGATGAACGAATAAAGGGATGGTTCCTATGCGTTTCTTATCCGTTGACAGATGATCGGCTACTATCACCGATGGGCGTAGCCCCTAAACAAACTTCCCGCCAACGCTCGTCGGCGGGAAGCAGTTTTTGTCCGACACTATGCAATACGCAGTACGCAGTACGCAATACGCAATACGCAATACGCACTACGTCTTCCGCCCCTCTTCCTCTTCCAAAGACTCCAGCATTTCCAAATCCTTCTCCAGATTTCGCCGCCGCAGTTGCCAGCTCAGGACGTAGAGAAAGATCAGGCCGAACATCGCGCCGTAGCCGAGCAGCAGGTAGCCGAAGGTGTCGGGGGGGTGCATAGCCGGGGTCTCACGCAGACAGGATGCGGGCCTTGAGTTGCTCCACGCGCTCGGCCAGCTTCGCCAGTTGCAGACGGTTCGCCATCAGACAGACGTACAGCACACTGAGCGTAGCAACGCTGAACAGCAAGACGACCACCATCGGCTGGGTCATATCGAAGCCACCCTGCGCGGTCTCCGAGCCGGTGCCGATGACGGCCGGATGGATGGTTCGCCAGATGCGGATGGCGAAGAACGTGATGGGCACGCTGATGAAGCCGACGATGCCATAGACCGCGGCAAAGCGCGCACGCCGGTTGGGGTCGTCAATGCCCTGACGCAGCATCAGGTAGGCGATGTAAATCAGCGCCATGATGGTGTAGGTGGTCAGGCGCGGGTCCCACGTCCACCAAGTATTCCAGGCCGGTCGCGCCCAGACCGAGCCGGAGACGATGGTCAGGAAGGTGAACAGCAGGCCGATCTCCACCGAGGCCGCGCCGAGGCGGTCCCAGCGCAAGTTGCCGGTGCGCAGATAGAGCACACCGGCAACGAGCGTGACGACGAAGGCCGCCATGCCCACCCAGGCCACGCCGACGTGAAAGTAGAAGATGCGCTGCACCTCGCCCATCGTGCGCTCCAGCGGCGCGTATAGAAAAATCAGGGCGGTGTTCACCACCAGCAGCAGAACGGTCAAGACGTTGAGAATTTGGAGAGTACGATTGGAGAGGGACATAGCGGCAACCGGTCTTCAGTCTTTAGTCTTCAGTCATGACTGAAGACTGAAGATTTACTCCTCGACCACATAATCAAACACCATGTACGCCACGGCGATGAAAATTGTATCGTAAGCAACGAGCAAATTGAACCACAGGCTCAAGTCGCTCCATTCCCGCCTAGCCAGCACGCCGCCGCCGGCCTGCACGGCGGCCACCAGCAGCGGCACGGCCACCGGCAGCAGCAGGATGGGCAGCATCACGTCGCGGGCGCGCGTCTGCACGCTGAGGGCCGCCAGCAGCGTCCCCACCCCGGCATACCCCAGCGTACCCAGCAGCACCGAGAGGAGAATCAACGGCTGCACCAGCGGCAGGTTGTACAACAGGCTGAAGACGGGCAGGACGACGGCCTGGACGATGAGCATAAACAGCCAGTTGCCCAGCATCTTACCGAAGTAGAGCGCACTGCGGTCCACCGGCGCCATCAGCAGGCCGTCGAGCGAGCCGCGGTCTTTCTCGGCGGCCAGGCTGCGGTTCAGGCCGAGCGTCCCGGCGAAGATGGTCGTCACCCACAACACGCCCGCCGCCACGTTCTCGCGCGCCATCCGGTCTAGCTGTAAGGCGAAGTTGAAGGTCAGCACCACCAACAGCGAGAAGACCAGCATGGTGCTGAGCAGCTCGCGTGTGCGGAACTCGGCGCGCAAGTCCTTCCATAGGATGGCGGCAACGGCGCGGAAAAAAACGCCTATCCCGAATCTCCATCCTCTGGTGACCGTTGATTGGAGATTGGAGATTGGAGATGAGTCATTGGCGCGTGGCTGCGTCATAGTGCTCTGCAAACTGCGCCGCCGTCACCTGGCCGCGCTGCGCCGTGAACGTGATTTTGCCGTGCGTCAGAATCAAGGCCCGGTCGGCCAGGGCCAGCCCGTGTGCGATGTCGTGCATGGTCAGCAGGACGGCGCAGCCGCGCGCTTTCACCTCGGCCAGAACGTCGTCGAGCAGGGCAGCACCCGCCGGGTCCAGGCCGGTATAGGGTTCATCCATCAGCAGGACTTCGGGATGGCTGAGCAGGGCGCGGGCGAGGGCCAGCCGCTGCCACATGCCGCGCGAAAACGTCCGCACCAGATCGCGTCGGCGCGCCGCCAGACCGACGCGCTCCAGCAAGGCCAGCCGCTGCGCCGCCCCATCCCGCAGGTTGTAGAGCCGCGAGTAGAAAGTCAGGTTCTCTTCGGCGGTCAGGTCGCCGTAGAGCAGCGGCTGGTGGGCGAGCAGGCTCAGGCGGCGACGAGCGGCCTCGGCCTGCGCGGGCAGAGTGAAGCCGGCCACGCGCACCAGGCCCGACGTCGGCTTGCTCAACGTTGCCAGGATGCGCAGCAGAGTCGTCTTACCTGCGCCGTTCGGCCCAAAGAGCGCCACGCATTCGCCTGCGGCCACTTCGAGGTCGAGGCCGCGCAGCACAGGCCTAAGGCCAAAGGATTTGGTCAGGGCACGAGTTTCAATCATTGCTGTGAGAAGCAACGGCTACAGCTTACTTGCGTTGCACGGCTTCTGTGCTGCTGCCGGCCCCGGTCGAGTGCTGTTGGGCTGTAAGCCGACGCCGCAGCACGCCTCAGACACCGTCTTCAACACCGAACTCCCCAACTTGCCCGATATTTGAGTTCAATTTCGCCAAAACCGCTCATCATAGGCCGGAAGTTCGCAGCGCAGCTCGCCGTCGCGGCGGTAGCCGAGTGCGTAACCGGCCTGCATGAGCTGATGAATTTCGCTCGTGCCCTCATAAATCATTGCGCCGCGGGCGTTGCGCAGATAGCGCTCCACGTCGTACTCGTCGCTGTAGCCGTACGCGCCGTGAATCTGCAGCGCCTCGCTGGCTGCCTCGAAGGAAGCTTCCGTGGCGAACCACTTGAGCAGCGACGTTTCCCGTGTGTTCCGCAGGCCCTGATTCTTCATCCAGCCGACGCGGAGATACAACAGCCGGCCTATCTCGTAATCGCGCACCATGCGTGCAATCTTCTGCTGTACCAGCTGGTGTTTGCCGATCTCTTTGCCGAAGGCCTTGCGAGTGTTGGCATACTTGATGCTGGCCTCCAGCGCCGCGCGGATCAGACCGACGGCGCCGGCCCCTACGGTGTAACGCCCGTTGTCGAGACAGGACATGGCAATCTTGAAGCCTTCGCCTTCCTCGCCTAGGCGGTTTTCGACCGGAACGCGCACGTCGTTGCAGTTCACCCAGCCGGTGGAGCCGGCACGTACGCCGAGCTTGCCGTGAATGTCGCCGCGCGTCACACCGGGCCGGTCGGTCTCGATGATGAAGGCCGAGAGCTGGTCGTGTGGGTCGGGACGCTCCGGGTTGGTGCGCGCCACCCACAGGATGTGATGCGCCTTAGTGGCCAGGCTGATCCACATCTTCTCGCCGTTGATGATGTAATGGTCACCGTCACGCCTGGCCGTCGAAGCCAGGTTCACCACGTCGCTACCGGCGCCCGGCTCGGTCAGGCCGAACATGCCGTACTTTTCGCCTTTGGCCTGAGGGACAAGGAAGCGCTGCTTCTGCTCCTCCGTGCCCCATTGCAACAGCGCCAGGCTGTTCAGGCCCATGTGAACCGACATGATGACGCGCAGTGAAGAGTCTACTGCTTCCAGTTCTTCGCACACCAAACCGAGGGTCAGATAATCGAAGCCCTGACCGCCGTAGCGTTCAGGGATGCAAATGCCGAGGATGCCCAGCTCCGCCATGCGGGGCAGGATGCTGGGATGCATGCTCTGTGCGCGGTCGGCTTCCTTGATGATGGGCGCGACCTCGCGCTGACAAAAGTCGCGCACCATCTTTTGCACGCTCAGGTGTTCTTCGCTCAGTCGAAAGTCCATCGCAGATGTTTTCCTTTCCGGTTGTGGCGGCAGAGTTTTCGAGGCAGGAGTATTGTATTCCAGCCGCGTTAGAACATGAAAGCGATACCCACCCGCCGATTCGGTATACTTTGAGCAGGCCGGCCAGAGTCGGCGGGCATTTCCCGGAAAGGCATAGAGCTATAGAATTGCGCTTGAAAAAAAAACCATTTTGGCCACGAAGATATGAATCCATGAAGTCACACAAAGGGGCACGAAGGGACATGAGGGAAAACAAAGGAAAACAAAGGAACAGGCAGAAGCTAACACCCTTCGTGTATCTCCGCGCCCTTCGTGGATTTCCTCAGTTACGATTGGAGGCTGCCCTATGAAATCCCTGCTCGAAAAACTCAACCTCAAAGCCGTCAACCCCGGCGCATGCACCGGCCCGGAGGGATGGATCACCGATCCGAATGGCAAGGAGCTGGTCTCATATAACCCGGCTACCGGCGAGCCGATTGCAACGGTGGTGCAGGCCACGGCCACAACCTATGAGGCCGTTGTAAGCAAGGCAGCCGAGACGTTTACCAGCTGGCGCAACGTGCCGGCGCCCAAACGCGGCCAAGTGGTGCGCGATCTGGGCGAGTTGCTGCGCGAGTACAAGGAGCCGCTCGGCGAGCTGGTGACGTTGGAGATGGGCAAGATCAGGGCCGAGGGGCTGGGTGAGGTGCAGGAGATGATTGACATCTGCGAGTTCGCTACCGGCCTCTCACGCCAGCTCTACGGCGTCACTACCCACTCGGAGCGGCCCGGCCACCGCATGTACGAGCAGTGGCATCCGCTGGGCGTGGTCGGCATCATCACCGCCTTCAACTTCCCCACCGCCGTCTGGTCGTGGAACGCCGCCATCGCCGCCGTCTGCGGCGACACGATGGTGTGGAAGCCGGCCTCCGCCGTGCCGCTGTGTGCCGTGGCCGTGCAGCACCTCTGCAATCGCGTCATGGCCGACCACGGCCTGAGTGGTGTGTTCAACCTGCTCGTTGGCAGTGGCAACGAGATCGGCGAGCGGCTGATCAACGACCGGCGCCTGCCGCTCATCTCCTTCACCGGCTCGGTGAGCATGGGGCGGCGCGTGGCCGAGGCCGTCGCCCGCCGGCTGGGTCGTAGCATCCTGGAGCTGGGCGGCAACAACGGCATCATCGTCACCGAAGACGCCGACCTTCAGCTGGCAACGCGCGCCATCCTGTTCGGCGCGGTAGGCACTGCCGGGCAGCGTTGCACCTCCACACGCCGCATCTTCATGCATAAGTCCATCGCTAAAGACCTGACCGAGCGGCTGGTGAACGCCTACCGTCAGGTGACCATCGGCAACCCGCTGGACGACGGCGTGCTGATGGGGCCGCTGGTGAACGAGAAGGCGGTGGAGGACATGTTCGCCGCGCTGGAGAAAATCAAAGAGCAGGGCGGCGAGATCCTCTACGGCGGCAACCGCCTGCCGGAGAAAGGCCCCTGCTTCGTCGAGCCGACCATCGTGAAGATGAAGCAGCAGATGCCCATCGTCTGCGAGGAGACCTTCGCGCCCATCTTGTATCTGATGGAGTACGAGACGCTGGAGGAGGCCATCGCGCTGAACAACGCCGTGCCTCAGGGCCTCTCCTCGGCCATCTTCACCACCAACCTGCTCAAGGCCGAACAGTTCCTCTCACATGCCGGCTCGGATTGCGGCCTGGCCAACGTCAACGTCGGCACGAGCGGCGCGGAGATCGGCCTCGGCTTCGGCGGTGAGAAGGAGACCGGCGGCGGGCGCGAGTCCGGCTCGGATGCCTGGAAGCAGTACATGCGCCGCCAGTCCAACGTCATCAACTGGAGCCGTGAGCTGCCGCTGGCGCAGGGCATCAAGTTTGGAGACTGAGTCTTTGGTCTTCAATCTTCGATCATTAGTCTTCAATGAAGACTAATGACTGAAGACTGTCACCCCTGTCGCCGGGGCCGATATTGAAGCGCTTCGGCCAGATGAGGGGGCTGGATGCGCTCGCTGCCGGCCAGGTCGGCGATGGTGCGCGCCAGCTTGAGGACGCGGTGGAAGGCGCGCGCCGAGAGGCCGAGCTGCGTCATTGCTGCCTTGATAAGCGCGGTGCCGGCCTCATCCAGCGGGCAGTAAGTGCGCACCTCCGCCGGGCGCATATCGGCGTTGCAGGTCAGGCCCGTCCCGGCAAAGCGCACACGCTGGCGCTCGCGCGCCGCCTCCACCCGTGCCCGCACTACCTCCGAAGGTTCACCCAGACGCTGATCGGTGAGCTTGGCGTAGTCCACGCGCGGCACTTCGACGTGGATGTCAATGCGGTCGAGCAGTGGGCCGCTGATGCGCTTCTGGTAGCGCGTGACGGTGGCCGGTGAGCAGGTGCACTCGTGTGTCGGGTCGCCGAAGTAGCCGCATGGACAGGGGTTCATGCTCGCAATCAGTTGGAAGTTGGCGGGGAAGGTGAGCGTGCCCTTGGCGCGCGAGATGGTGACCACGCGGTCTTCGAGCGGCTGGCGCATCACTTCCAGCGTGCGTGCATCGAACTCCGGCAGTTCATCCAGAAAGAGCACGCCGCGATGCGCCAGGCTGATCTCACCGGGGCGCGGCACGTTGCCGCCGCCGACCAGCCCGGCGTGCGAGATGGTGTGATGCGGCGCGCGGAAGGGTCGTTGCTGGATGAGCGGCGTACCCGGCGGCAACTGGTCGGCGACCGAATACACGCGCGTCACATCCAGCGCTTCGTCAATCGTCAGACTGGGGAGGATTGAGGGCAAGGCCCGCGCCAGCATGGTTTTGCCCGAGCCGGGCGGCCCGATCATCAGTACGTTATGCCCACCGGCAGCAGCTACCTCCAGCGCGCGCTTCACATGCTCCTGTCCCTTCACCTCGCGAAAGTCGGTGGGGACGAAGACCGGCGTCGCGTTGACTTCGGGCGTGACCGACACCGGCGCAATCGGCTGCAGGCCGGTCAGATGATGAACGAGCTGCTGCAAGTTGGCGACGGGAAGGACGGTGATGCCCGGCACCAGCGCGGCCTCGCGCGCATCGGCCTCGGGCACGAAGAGCGTGCGGTAGCCTTCTGCCCGCGCCAGCGCCGCCATTGGCAGCACGCCACGCACGTGGCGCACCGCGCCGTCCAGAGAAAGCTCGCCCACGACCAGCGCGCCCTCAAAGGCCTCCGGCGCAATCTGGCCGGCGGCGGCCAGCACGCCGAGCGCGATGGGCAAATCATAGGCCGGGCCTTCCTTGCGAAGCGAGGCCGGCGCCAAGTTCACGGTCAAGCGTTTCTGGGGGAAGTAAAAGCCGGAGTTGCGGATGGCGGCCTGCACGCGCTCACGGCTCTCCTGCACGGCCGCATCCGGCAGGCCGACGATGGTGAAAGTCGGCAGGCCGTTAGCGGAGTCCACCTCCACCTCGATGATTGCCCCATCCAGGCCGATGACGGCGCATGAATAGACTTTGGCGAGCACAGCCGCCCCTCGCTACTGGACGTTGAGACTCTCCGGTGACGACACGAGCCGAGTTTACCGCAACTCGCGCCCATTTGCCTGACAGCGACTCGCGCGTGTGAATGCAAAGGTTGTTAGGGAACTTGCTGCCCCTTCGTCCTTCAGCAGGCTTCGCTCGGCGAAGCCACGCTCAGGATGACCTGCGCGACGGGCATCCTGAGCGGACGCTGAGCGAAGCCGAAGGGTAACCGCCGGACGCCCGCCGCTCCCCTGAGCGCGCTCTATAAGCGAAGCCGAAAGGTCAAGGTGCGGCTGACATGTTTTGCGTGCACACCATCAGTGCTTCAGTGCTTCAGTGATTCCCCGTTTGCTATAATTTCATTTTGCCTCACACAAGTAGTCCATTCGTTCGATCCCTCCGCAGGTCTCTATTCAGTAGGCTGCCGGAGGTGAAGATATCCAAATGGCCCGAGACAAAATCGTTGTCGTTGGCGCACGCGAGCACAACCTCAAGAACATCACCGTCGAAATCCCACGCGACCGGTTCGTCGTCATCACCGGCCTGTCCGGCTCCGGCAAGTCGTCGCTGGCCTTCGATACCATCTTCGCCGAGGGCCAGCGCCGCTACGTCGAGTCGCTCTCCGCCTACGCCCGCCAGTTCCTCGGGCAGATGGAGAAGCCAGATGTGGACCGGATTGACGGCCTCAGCCCGGCAGTGAGCATTGACCAGAAAGGCGTCAGCCGCAACCCGCGCTCCACCGTCGGCACCGTCACCGAAATCTACGATTACCTGCGCCTGCTGTTTGCCCGCATCGGCGTGCCGCACTGTCCTCTCTGCGGGCGGGAGGTGCGGCCCCAATCCGCCGAGGAGATTGTGAACGCCGTGCTGGCCATGCCGGACGGCACGAAGATTCAAGTTCTTGGGCCGGTGATCCGTGAACGCAAGGGCCATCACCAGCCGGTATTCGAGGACCTGCGCAAGAGCGGCTTCACCCGCGTGCGCGTCAACGGCGTCGTGCGCGACCTTGCCGAGGACATCGAACTGGAACGCTACAAGCAACACACGATTGAAGCGGTGGTAGACCGGCTGGTGGTGCGAAATCTGCCATCCACCAACGGCGATGCGCAAGCGGACGAAGCGCGCGAGTTTCGTTCTCGACTCACAGACTCTATCGAGACCGCACTCAAGCTCGGTAACGGAACCGTCATCATCAACGAGGTGACCTCGGGCGTGGACTACCCTTTCTCTGAGAACTTCGCCTGCCCGGTGCACGGCCCCATCGGTGTCACCGAGATCGAGCCGCGCACCTTCTCGTTTAACACGCCGCACGGCGCCTGTCCTGCCTGCCAGGGCCTCGGCGTGAAGCTGGAGATTGACCCGGAGCTGGTCATCCCCAACCGTGAGCTTTCGGTGCTGGACGGCGCAATTACGGTGCTGGAGTGGCGTAATCAGGAAGAGGGCCCGGGTGGCTACTACTGGCAGACGCTGGAGGCCGCCGCCCAGCACTACGGCATCCCGCTCGACAAACCCGTGAAGCAGTTGAGCCAGAAGCAACTGGACATCCTGCTCTACGGCTCCAACGGCGAGAAGATTCCCGTGCGCTACACCTCGCGCGATGGGCGGCAGGCCATCTGGGAGACCGCTTACGAAGGCATCATCCCCAACCTCAAGCGCCGCTTTGAAGAGACCACCTCGGACTACATCCGCGAGAAGATTCAGCAATACATGTCCGACCGGCCTTGCGAGGAATGCGGCGGGCGGCGGCTGCGCAAGGAAGCGCTGGCCGTGACCGTGGACGGGCACAATATCATTGAGGTGACCGACTGGCCGGTGCTCAGGACGGCCGAATGGGTGAAGGCGCTGCGCGGCAAGCTGAGCGCGCGCGAGCAGAAGATCGCTGCCCAGATCCTCAAAGAAATCACCGCTCGCCTGCAATTCCTGGTGGATGTGGGCCTGGACTACCTGACCCTCAGCCGCACGGCGGCCACGCTCTCCGGCGGCGAGGCCCAGCGCATCCGCCTCGCCACACAAATCGGCTCGCAGTTGATGGGCGTGCTCTACGTGCTGGATGAGCCGAGCATCGGCCTGCACCAGCGTGACAACGCGCGCCTCATCCGCACGCTCAAGAACATGCGTGACCTCGGCAACACACTGCTGGTGGTGGAGCATGACGATGAGACTATCCTGAACGCCGACTGGGTGATAGACCTCGGCCCGGGCGCGGGCGAACACGGCGGCGAGCTGGTCTTCGAGGGGACGGTGCCCCAGCTGCTGAAAGACAAGAAGTCGGTGACGGGTGCTTATCTTTCCGGGCGTAAGAAGATTGAGCTGCCGCGTCACCGGCGCCCAGGCAGCGGCAAGGTGCTGACGGTGCGCGGCGCAAGGGAGAACAACCTCAAGAACATTGACGTGCACATCCCGCTGGGCAAGTTCGTTTGCCTGACGGGCGTCTCCGGCTCAGGCAAGTCCTCGCTGCTGGTAGAGGTCATCTATAAGCGGCTGGCGCAGCTGTTGCACGGCGCGCACGAGCACGCCGGCGCGCACGCCGAGATCGAGGGCTGGGAGGAGATTGACAAAGTCATCAACATTGACCAAAGCCCCATCGGGCGCACGCCGCGCAGCAACCCGGCCACCTACGTCGGCCTGTTCGACGAGATTCGCAACCTGTTCGCCGAGCTGCCGGAGGCGAAGATTCGGGGCTACAAGCCGGGGCGCTTCTCATTCAACGTTAAGGGCGGGCGCTGCGAGGCCTGTCAGGGCCAGGGGCAGGTGCAGATCGAGATGCAATTCCTGCCCGACATCTTCGTCCCGTGCGAAGTCTGTCACGGCTCACGCTACAACCGTGAGACGCTTCAGGTGCGCTTCAAGGGTAAGAACATTGCCGAGGTGCTCGACCTGACGGTGAGCGAAGCGCTTGAGTTCTTCGACGCGCATCCGGCCATCAAGCGCAAGCTCATGACGCTGGAGGATGTGGGCCTCGGCTACATTCGTCTGGGCCAGCCGGCCACCACGCTCTCCGGCGGCGAGGCCCAGCGCACCAAGCTGGCCAAAGAACTCTCGCGCCGCTCAACCGGACGCACGCTCTACGTGCTGGATGAGCCGTCGGTAGGCCTGCACGCCGCCGACGTGCACAGGTTGGTGGAAGTATTACAGCGCTTCGTGGACGAGGGCAACACCGTACTCATCATCGAACACCACATGGACATCATTAAGGTGGCCGACTGGATCATTGACCTGGGGCCGGAGGGCGGCGACCGGGGCGGCTATCTGGTAGCAGAGGGCACGCCGGAAGAGATTGTGAAGGTGAAGGAGAGTTATACCGGGCAGTTTTTGAAGCGATATCTTGCCGGTAGTAATGGCAGGAAGAAGTGACTGCGGCGTGACCGCTCAGATCGCGTGCACGTAAAACGTGTCAGCCGCATCCTAACCCTTCGGCTTCGCGCATAGAGCGCGCGCATAGAGCGCGCGCAGGGGAGCGCGCGCAGGGGGCAGCAGGCGTCCGGCGACTATCACTTCGGCTTCGTTCAGCGTCCGCTCAGGATGCCCGCCGCGCAGGTAGTTTTTTCAGTGCACTCACTCATGATCATTCATGTTCACCGTGGCCATTCGAGGACCTGGAAGATCGCCATCTATGATCGTGAAAAGTCCAGCCTCGCTCGGTGCAGGCGCAGGCTGTTCGTGACGACAAAAATCGAACTGAACGCCATCGCCGCCGCCGCCAGCACCGGCTGGAGGAAGCCGAGCGCCGCCGCCGGGATGAGGAGGACGTTGTAGAAGAACGCCCAGAACAGGTTCTGCTTGATGGTGCGCATGACGCGCCGGGAGAGCCGGATGGCGCGCGGCACGCCGCGAAGGTCGCCGCTCATCAGCATCACCGGCGCAGCGGCCATGGCCACATCGGTGCCGGTGCCGATGGCGATGCCTACGTCGGCCTGCGCCAGCGCAGGCGCATCGTTGATGCCGTCGCCCACCATGGCAATTGCTGATTGCCGGTTGCCAACGGCTGATTGTTGCAATTCCTTCACTACTCGCGCCTTGTCGCCGGGCAGTACTTCGGCAATGACCTCGTCTATGCCGGCGGCGCGGGCAATGGCCTCGGCGGTGGCGCGGTTGTCGCCGGTGAGCATGATGACGCGCAGGCCGAGCGCGCGCAGTTCGGCCACGGCCTCCGCCGAGCCGTCCTTCAGGCTATCGGCCACCGCAATCACGCCGGCCACTTCGCCGTCCACCGCCACCAGCACCGGCGTCTTGGCCTCGGCCTGCAACCGGCCCACGGCGTCGCTCAAGCCGTTGAGCGCCAGGCCCTGCTCTTCCATCAGACGCGCATTGCCGACGAGCACCGCGTGACCGTTGACCTGCGCGCTGAGCCCTTTGCCCGCCAACACAGTGAAGCCGGCGACCGGCTCCAGCGTCAGGCCGCGCTCGGTGGCCGCCGCCACAATCGCCTCGCCGAGGGGGTGCTCGCTGTGCTTCTCGGCAGAGGCGGCAAGCTGAAGAAGGCGGGACTGGAGATTGGAGGTCGGAGATTCGGCGCGCAATCTCCAATCCCCGATCTCGATGTCGGTCACGGTCGGTCGGCCCTTCGTTATCGTGCCGGTCTTGTCGAGGACGATGACGTTGACCGCGCCGGCGCGCTGCAGGGCCTCAGCGGATTTGAAGAGCAGGCCGCTCTCCGCGCCGCGCCCCGCGCCGACCATGATGGCGGTGGGCGTGGCTAAGCCGAGGGCGCACGGGCAGGCGATGACGAGCACGGCGATGGCGTGCATCAGCGCGGTGGTGAAATCGCTGCTCAGGAGATACCAAACGAGGGCGGTGATGGCGGCGATGGCGATGACGATGGGCACGAAAATCGCCGAGACCCGGTCGGCCAGCTTTTGAATGGGGGCCTTGCTGCCCTGCGCTTCTTCGACCAGCCTGATGATTTGCGCCAGCGCGGTGTCTTTGCCGACCTTCGTCGCTTCGAACGTGAACGCGCCCTGCTTGTTGATCGTGCCGCCGATTACCGGCAGGCCGGGCCGTTTCTCCACCGGCATCGGCTCGCCCGTCAACATCGATTCGTCCACGGTGGACTTGCCCTCGACGACGACTCCATCCACCGGCACGCGCTCGCCGGGGCGTACGCTGACCAGGTCGCCGACGCGCACCTCGTCCACCGGCACATCGGCCTCGAGGCCGTCGCGGCGCACGCGCGCCGTCTTCGGGCGCAGGCCCATCAGCTTTTTGATAGCTTCGCTCGTCTGTCCTTTGGCCCGCGCCTCGAGGAACTTGCCAAGCACGATGAGGGTGATGATGACGGCGGCGGTCTCGAAGTAGACGTGGCCGCTCACCCAGCCGAACAGCGCCGGCAGCGAGTAGAAATACGCCGCCGAGCTGCCCAGGGCGATGAGCACGTCCATGTTGGCCGCGCCGTTGCGCAGCGCCTTGTACGCGCCAACATAGTATTGCCGGCCGACGTAGAACTGCACCGGCGTGGCCAGTGCAAACAGCAGCCAGTCGAACCACCACACAGCCTTGACCGCGCCAGCATGGCCGGCATGGCCCACGTCCAGCAGAAACGCCGGCAACAGGCCGAAGTCGCGGGCCATCGAGAGCGCGAACAGCGGCGCGGTCAGCAGCAGGCCGACGATGAGCAGATGGCGCTGGTGGGCGATCTCTTTCTCGCGCGCCAGCCGTTCAGCATCTTCGGCATCGCCCTCGACCGTGACCGCCTCGAAGCCCGCAGCGTGGATCGCGCGGCGCAGGTCGGCCTGGCTGACGAGGGTGGGGATGTACCGGACGACGGCCTTCTCGGTCGCGTAGCTCACCGACGCCGACTGCACGCCCTCCAGCTTCGCCAGCGCACGCTCTAGTCGCTGCGCGTCGTTGTCGTCGCTCAGGCGGCGGATGGGGAGGATGGCTTCGCCCACCGCCACGCCGTAGCCGGCCTTCTCGATACGGGCGATGACCTCGGGCAGCGCGAGGGTCGCCGGGTCGTACTCCAGCGTGGCGCGTTCCGAGGCCAGGTTGACGTTGACGTTCTGCGTGCCCGGCAGCTTCTTGAGATTGCGCTCGATCGTCGCCGCGCAGTTCGCGCACGTCATCCCGGTGATGGGGAGGGTGAGTTGCCGGGTGGGCATGGTGGGGGTGGAGATTGGAGATTGAAGACTGGAGACTGAAGATTGAAGACTGAGGGCTGATTGGGAGTTCGCTTGCCAATCTCTA
>JAVQXV010000071.1:0-14871 GCA_033577755.1 Anaerolineales bacterium | reverse complement strand
CTCCCTTCCACCAGTTCATAGCGTCCGATGTCGCCAAGCGCCGCAGCTTCTGCGCCGGTCAGCAAACGGTCTGAAACTTCAACACCCATCATGGCCTCCGATTACCGTTCCGTCATCGCATAGCTTTCGTTTACTTCTTCGGCTTGGCCGGGCCGGGCCGGGCGGCGGGTTTGGGTTTGGGCTTGAACAGGCCGCCGAGCAGGCCGGGCCGGGGCGCGGGCGCAGCCGGTTTTGGGACAGGCGGCGCAGCATGCGGCGGGACGGTCGGCCCGGCCTCCTTGCGCCCGCGCAGCTTCGCGCCCAGCCACAGCGCAATCACCGCCACGATGAGCGGCTCGAAGTGTTCGATCCGGCCTGAAGTGAAAAAGTCTGCGGCGAAGATGAGCAGGCTCAGCAGCCCTACCAGGATCAGGAAGTTGCCCAGGCGGCGGGACAGGCCCATCGCACTCAACCGGCGGCGGCAGACCGCAGCCTGATGAAGGCCGCAGTCCGCCGTCAGCGGTTCACGGTCGTTTATTTCGCGCGCTCCACCCGCGTGCGGATCTGCTCGTGCATATAGAGCGGCAGGTAGTAGTAGCCGCCGGCGTTCTTGCCGGTGGAGCCGGAGCCTTTCCAGCCGCCAAAGGGCTGGAAGCCCGGCCAGGCGCCGGTGGTGGCGCCCTGCGGGCGGTTGGCGTAGGTCACGCCGGCCTCGATTTTATCGAAGAACCACTCGGTCTCTTTCTTCGAGCCGTAGAAGCCGGCGGTCAGGCCGTAGATCACATCATTGGCGCGGCGCATCGCATATTCGAGGTCGTCGAAGCCCTCGATCATCGCAATCGGCAGGAACATCTCGACCTGCCAGAGCCGGTGGTCAGGGGGCACACCGTCCACCAGCGTTGGTTCGCAGAAGTAGCCTTTGCTGTAGTCGAAGCCGTCGCGCACGCCGGTGAGTTTATGGCCGCCGTGCAGGATGGTGCCGGACTGCGAGAGGTCTTCGCAGTAGTTGCCGTAGTCGCGGTACTGGGTGGCGTTGACCACCGGCCCCATCCAGTTGGCGCGCTCGGTCGGGTCGCCGATGGTGATGGCGCGCGTCTTTTCCAGCAGCTTCTCGATGAGCTGTTCCTTGACCGCGTTGTCCACAAAGATGCGCGAGTTAGCCGAGCACTTCTGCCCCTGCAGGCCGAAGGCCGAGCGGACGATGCCGGTGGCGGCATCCTCGAGGTTGGCGTTGCGGGTGACGATGGACGGGTTCTTGCCGCCCATTTCGGCGATAACGGGGCGCGGGTACTTGCCCTGCGCGAACGTCCGGTAGATGTGCATGCCCACGTCGTAGGAGCCGGTGAAGGTGATGCCGGCCACGCGCGGGTCCTCGATCAACGCCTGTCCGACGGTGCTGCCCGGGCCGGTGACGTAGTTGAAGACGCCGTCCGGCACGCCCGCGTCGCGGATGCACTCGGCCAGCAGGCGGCCTACCCAGGGCGTATCCGTCGCCGGTTTGAAGACAACGGTGTTGCCGGTAACGAGCGCCGCGCCGGAGGGTCCGCCGGCCAGGGCGAAGGGGAAGTTCCACGGGCTGATGACCACCCACGGGCCATACGGGCGCAGCACCGAGATGTTCGTCACGTTATAGCCAGTCAGCGGGTCGCGGCTCATCTCACGGATGAAGCCGCCGTTGGCCTCCATCTGATCGCAGGCGTAGTAGATCAGGTCGGCGGTCTCCTGCGCGTCACCCAGGGCCTCCATGCGGTTCTTGCCCACTTCCAGCGAGAGCGCCACGCCGATTTCGTACACGCGCTTTTCGATCTGCGCGGCGACTCGGCGCAGCAGCCTTACGCGGTCTTGCCACTTCATCCCCGCCCATTTGGGGAAAGCGGCTTGCGCGGCGGCCAGGGCGTCCTGCACGTCTTGCGCGCTGCCCTTCTGGAAGGTGCCGAGCAGCCAGTCGGTGTTAATGGGCGAGCGGTCTTCAAACTTGTCGGCGGTAAAGCGGTCCTGGCCGTTGATGAGCATGGGGTAGTCGCGGCCCAGGTTCGCCTTGACCTGCGCCAGCGCCTTCTCGTAGCGCGTGTGCAGCTCCTCCGGCGGGTTGAACATGGTGGCGTAGGTCAGCCGGAACTTGCCGTTGGCGGCTTTGGCGCGTGCCGTTTTCTTTGCCGGTTTGCCCGGTTTCCGGGTTTTCGAAGTAGCCATAGGCGAAGTCTCCTGAAAAGGAAGGGTTTGAGATAGAGTGTGCCTCACCTGCATTTTACTCCGTTTCGGTGCGGCGTGGATTTCTGGAGTTTGGCGGGTATCTCGCGCAAAGGCTTTGAGTCCACGAAGGCACACGAAGGGAACACGAAGGAGCACGAATGGATATGAATGGGACACGAATGGAACATGAGTGAGCACGAAACATTCGCGTCCATTCGCGTCCGTTCATGGCTGAAAACACGAAGGAGCACGAATGGATACGAATGAACACAAATGAACATGAAACATTCGCGTCCATTCGCGTCCATTCGTGGCCGAAAACACGAATGAGCACGAATGGGTGCGAATGGGACACGAATGGAACATGGTAACTGCTCAGGCGTGCTGATTTATCCGCAGATTGAGCAGCTTTTCGTACAGAAAATCTGTGGCCATCTGTGACATCTGTGGATTCTTTTCAACAGCCGGGAGTCATGGCCTGAGCAGTTACTCTTTTGGCTGGGTCCGCATCCTAAGCCAAGGCCCGCAGTTTCCACGGGCCTTGGCTTCGCAGTCGCGAAGCACGTCGAAGGAGCGGCCTATAATTTGGAATGCACCCTCGTTGGGTGTCCGGTTGACGTTGCTGCGTATGGTCTGGTAAGGTCAATCGCGGCGGGGGCCCTGGATAGGCAAGCGTTTCACTCTCGGAGCGACAGCGACGGAGGTTTGAGTTGAGCACTCCTGCAACTGCCATCACCATAGACCCCCTCTCACTTCTTCCGGGAGGGGTTGGAGAGCTGCCTGTTCAAGGCCGGCATCCGGCCGTTGTGCCATGCGCTCAGCCTGGCGGGGCGTTACAGGCATTGAATGGCCGCGTCCCGGACCTCGCCGCCATCGGCCCCAACTTCATCGAGCCGGAGGCCTTCGCCCTCTGCCGCGAGCTCCTGTCCCTCTGGCCCGGCGTCCGGCTCATCCTCTACACCGGCCACGCTCACGACCCGTTGGTGCAGGCCGATGCCTTTCATACCGGCATCAAAGCCGTGCTGGCGCGCGAGGCGGGCGAGGCGGAGACGCTGGCGACGATTGCGGCTATCCAAAGTGGAGGGGTGCTGTTTGCCGAGGCGATTCGGAAATCGCGCCCCGCCGCGCTCACCGCACGCGAGAAGGAGGTGCTCAGATTAATGGCGGCGGGCAAGACGGACAAAGAAATTGCCGTTGAATTGATGTTGAGCGTGGCTACGGTTCGCAATCACCACCAGCGCATTCTGGAGAAGCTGGACGTACATGAGAAGCGAGAAGCGGTGCGGCGCGGGCGGCGGCTGGGGTGGGTGTAGAACAGATGAATTAGTGCACTGCACTATTGCGGGCCGGCCCCGCAAATTGCTATAGTGAGTGCACTGAAAAAACGCACCGCAGAGAACACGGAGAGCGCCGAGCGTTTCCTTGATTATTTCTCCGCACGTTCTGCGATCTCGGCGGTGAAACATCTTTTTTGTAGTGGACTCTAGAGTGGTGCAGCTGCGCGACGGGCGGTTGTCCGAGCCGCAGGCCTGAGGTCGTGTCGGAGACTCTCTTGTTCTACGCTTTGACGTTCTCCCGCCTGGCGCTGGCGCTCGTCTTCGCCGCGTCGAGCCTGGGCAAGCTTCGGGATTTCCCGGCCTTCGAGCGGGCGGTGCGGGACTTTCGCGTTCTCCCCGGGCGGCTGGTCAGGCCCGGCGCCTATCTTTTCCTGGCGAGCGAGATTGCGGTTGTGGCGCTGATGCTCGCCGGGGCCGGGTTACTGTGGCCTGGCTTTCTCCTGGCAATCGTGCTGCTGTCGCTCTTCAGCCTGGCGCTCGTCATGGTCTTGCTACGCGGCATCGAGACTGCCTGCGCCTGCTTCGGTTCGTCGCGCAGGCCGGTGTCTCCTGCGGACGTGGGCAGAAATGTCGGCTTCCTGGCTTGCGCCGTTGTGGGTCTCGGGTCCCTTTCAGCCTTGTCCGATGCGCCGGTCAACGTGGGGCCGGCCGAAATCGGGTTGCTGGGGATGATGGCGCTGGTGTGCGTGGCGTTCCTGGTCTATCTGGGCGAAGTCCTGGCTGCGTTCCGCTCTGTGTGAAGAGGACTAGGCGATGGAGACCCTGTTGCTCTTCAGCTCACTCCTGCTCTGGGTGCTGGTGCTGCTCAACCTGCTGCTGACGCTCGGCCTGGCGCGGCGCATGCGGGCGGCCTTTCCCCGGCTGGAAACTCTCAAGGTCGGGCAGCGTGCGCCGGATTTCACCGCACGGACGCTGAACGGCGAGACGGTCACGTTGGCCGCTTACGCCCGGCGGCCGGTGGCGTTCGTGTTCGTCTCGCCGGATTGCCAACCCTGCCGCGAGGCACTGCCCCGGCTGCAGGAGTTACGCTCTCAAGCTCAGCAATTCGGGGTCGAGCTGATACTGGTGAGCGATGCCGCTGAAGACAAGACGCTCTCCTTCGTCGAAGGGCTGGCGGATGGTCTGCCCGTCCTGGTCGCGCCGCGAGAGCGCACTTCGTTCCTGAGCGACTACAAAGCGATGGGCACGCCTTCCTACTGCCTGTTGGATGCGCAGGGGAAAGTGCGCGCCGCCGGCCCGGGCCTGGCGGAACTGGGAGAGAAGCTGCGCGCCCTTGCGCATGAATTGGGAGGAGGTGATGGGATGGAAGGAGAAAGACATTGAAGTTCTCACAACCATGCTCTTTCACGAACTCGGAAGAAATGGAGGAACCCGAAATGTGGAAGGAATACTTCTCGGAGGCGGTCTCCCTGCTGGCGGAGGCGGTGTTAGGGAAACCAACTCCCGCAGGTGCGTGCTGGTACGAGTATAAGACTGAGGGGGACTACTGCAATTCCTGTGGCTTGGAGAAAAGGATCTACAGGCGCTATCGCCGCTTGTGTTGCAGCGGCGGGTGCTATGCGTGGATACTTGATGCCCAATGGTGTGACTATTGCTGAGGGCTGTCCACAGCAATGTCTCGGCTGCTCAGATAGCCCTGAAGGTGGGTCAACCCAAGCACGACGTTGGTTGACCCATCTTCTGGCACAGATTGACTTTCGATGGAGATGGTTCATATCTCCCGCCATAGCGCATTCTGGATCAGATCGCGCTCCGCCGTTCTGTTGGTGGGCTTGTCAGCTATCGCTGCCGGCGCCCTCATGGTTGCTGCAGCCTCCCAAAGCATGCTCGTGGTGGTGGACCGGGACTTAACCAACTACTGGCGCACCACATACGATATTTTGGTGCGGCCAAGTGGGGCGCGTTCACCTATCGAAGAGGATTATGGCTTGGTGGAGGCCAACCACCTCTCAGGCACAAGCGGCGGGATCACCTTTGAGCAATATGAGGCGATAAGAAACATACCCGGGGTTGAGGTGGCTGCGCCGATTGCCATGATCGGCTATCTGGCCCAAAGCGTGCCGGTGGCCGATCTGGGGACGTTGCCCGAAGTCGGCGCCTATCGTCAAACCGATACCTTGACTGTGGATGACGGTGCACGTGCCTACCAGATGATACGCTTTAAAGACTACTTTGCTGTAGAGGGCGAGAACCCTGCCCTGGGAACGTCGGATCAGGGACTGATACTCCTGAGGCCAAGGTATTTTCCCCATTCGCTGAACAGCATCTTTGAGATGCCTATGTTGTTAGCCGCGATTGATCCAGCACAGGAAGCCTCCCTGGTCGGGCTAGACAGCGCACTCGTGAGTGGAAATTATCTTAGCAACGATGCCCCGCTCATTACTCAGAACGATAAGGGGGTTGGCATGGGTGCAGCAGGTCTCAGCGTGCCGGTTCTGATCAATTCGACGTCGTACGTTGTGCTGAACGCCCAGTCCGAAGTCGAACAGTTCCTGCTCCCTGAAGAGGCCTCCAGCCTGGAGGCCGTCTTAGCACGGGGCGGGATCAAATTCCTTCGCACGCTCCCGACAGAGCCTATCGTGCAATACAGCCTCGATGGTGCGACGGCTTATGGGCGGCTGGTGACCAGCCTTCTCTTCTTTGGCGGTCTTATAGATGAACCAACCGATTTCATGCCCGTCAGCACCATCCACACCTTTTTGTGGAGTGTTCCGAGCCAAATCGCTTATCGGACAATCTCTTCACCTGTGGGCGAGGACCAAGGCCTCGTGCTAGAGGTAATACCCGGCGAAAGGCCCGCCAATCGCATGGGTTGGGATGTGCTGTCGCCCTCCTACCGTTCCTTACCGCAGGAGGGTGCTGTCACCAGCGAGTTTGCACTAAGAGCGGTTGGCGTCTTCAACCTCGAGCGCCTGCCGAAGCCGGCGGACGTCAGCCGCGTACCGCTGGAGACGTACTTTCCGCCCGTTGCCATCCTACGTTACGACGAGCAGGGCCGCCCCATAGACCCGCCACGCGAGCTACGTCCCACGCTCAACCCTGCCGGTTATATCCAGCCCCCACCGCTGCTCCTAACCACCCTGGACGTCGCTCGGGCCTTGCGCGGCGACTCCGCCATCAGCGCTATCCGCGTGCGGGTCGCCGGGATCGGTCAACTTACTCCTGCCGCGCAGCGCAAGATTGAGACCGTGGCCATTGAGATCATCCGGCGCACCGGCCTCAGCGTGGATGTGATGGTCGGCTCCTCACCCCGCCGCATTCTGGTGCGCGTCCCCGGCATCGGCTACGTGGAAGAGCAGTGGATCCAGAAAGGAGTGAACCTGGTTTACAAGCAGGGCATCCAAACCGGCAACTGGCTGCTGCTGACCACCTTGTTGGCGGCGGGCGTGCTGTACACCTTGAACTTAAGCTGGGCAGAGGTCGTCGCTCAACGCCGCCTCATCGCTTTGCGGAAGGCGCTAGGCTGGCGCTCGCGCACTGTATTCGCGCAGGTCATCGGTCAGGTGCTGCGGATCGGCATGGTCGCAACAATGGTGGGCACATTGGGTGCGTTCGGGACCATTTGGCTCTTCAACTGGCAGTGGCCGCCGGCATCATTGCTGTTGGGGCTTCCGCTGGCCGTGCTCGGAGTACCTGCTTTGGGTTGTTTGGTCCCCGCTTGGCTGGCTAGCCGCACCCCACCCGTGGTCGAACTCCAACAGAGCGGTCTACGCTATCGGCGAGAAAAGAAGGGCAGCCTGGCTCTCGGACTGTGGGCCTATGCCTGGAGCGGGCTAATGCGCCGGCCGGGACAGGCCGTGCTCACCGGACTGACGGCGGTGCTCTCCGCCGCGCTGCTGGTGCTGCTTCTCACAGTGACGCTCGAACAGCGTGGCATTCTCAGCGGGACTCTCCTGGGCGAGTTCATCTTAGTGCATGTTCAGCAGCTTCACTATGCGATAGTGGGGATCGGTTTGGGGCTGACCGCCTTCTCTACGGCCAATCGTCTGCTGGCGGGAGTGATAGAGCGCCACCGTGAGATCGGCGTGCTCAAAGCGATAGGCTGGCGTACGCGGGCCGTGGCCAGCCTGTTTGTCGTGGAAGGGGTGTTGCTGGGCCTGGCCGGAGGCGCGCTGGGAGCGCTGCTCGGTAGCCTGGTTTTCGCTTACCTCCACGGAGTCCTATTACCCGGTTTAGTCCCGGCCATTGCGGCTGGTGTGAGTATGCCTGCGCTAGTGGGAGCGCTGGCCGCGCTCTATCCGGCGTACGTGGCAGCCAGGGTGCCCGCTGCAGAAGCGGTGAGGTATGGGTAACCGTCAGGAAACAAGATGATGGGTGAGATAGTCGTGCCTCTGGTTTTGCTGATAGCCGTGGGGATGAGCCTTGGGCTTGCTAGAGCGCTGTTCTTCCTGGTGCAGGTGGAAGGGAAGAGCATGTCCCCGACTCTCACCAGCGGCGACCTGGTGCTAGCCTGTCGCTGTCGGCTAACTCGCTGGCTGTGCAAGGGGAGGCTGGTCGTGTGGCAACCTCCGCCCGGGCTGCCCCATTCCATCGTCCCAGAGCTCATGCGTGGCGAATTACTGATCAAGCGGATTACCGGCTTGCCAGGGGATACCGTGGTGACTTCTTCGGAACCAGCCTTCCCTGACAAACCCGCGGAAGCGCGGGTGTGGCAGGTCCCTCCGAATCACTATTTCGTACAAGGTGAGCTGCTGGGCCTTGACTCAAGGATCATCGGACCTATCCCCATCGAGAGCATTCGCGGCCTTGTCCTGATAAGGCTGAAACGCGGGAGTGACGTCCGCACGTGTCCGTGAAAGCCCTAGAAACACTGAAGCACTGAACACACTGACCTCGCGGAGGGCCTGTGCGGCTAAACGACGCCTCCCAATATTCAGGGTCATCAGCGTCTCAGTGATTTAACTGGCTGGCGGCGCAGTCTCGCTACATGGTAAACAGGTACGACTGACTAAATGAGGTCCCCGATCTTGCATTCCCTCCTTCAGATGCGGCTGCGTTCAGCCCTGTTGGCACTCGGCCTGCTGGCCGTCAGCGCCGGGGCGCTGCTGGTCGCCTCCGCCTCCCAAGCCACGTTGATCACTGCTGAACGTGAGTTGAGCGGCTACTGGCGCACTAGCTACGATATCATCCTTGTACGCCCAAAGGGGGCCCGCTCGCCGATTGAAGAAAAATACGGCCTGGTAGAGGCCAATCACCTCTCAGGCATTTGGGGCGGGATCACCTTTGAACAGTATGAAGCCATCAAAGGCGTCCCGGGCGTTGAGGTCGCCGCTCCCATTGCGATGCTGGGCTATTTGCGGGCATGGGCCCCGACTGAAGACATGGCGTTTCCACCCGAACCTGGCGTTTACATTATGGATGAGATGGCCGTTGTGTACGACGGGGCTCGCACCTACACTCCTCCAGAATTTCCACGCCGATCTTATTTTTACTTTGACCGAAGCCCCCAGCACATGCCGTCAGACCCATTTGAAAGTTACCGTATAGAAGAACTGACCGTTAACCACCCTTTCAGAATAATCAATGGCGGCCTGAGTTTCTCCTTCTTGATTGCCGGGATTGATGCGGCCCAAGAATCAGCCTTGACGAATCTAGACCAGGCGATCGTAGCAGGGCGCTATCTTACTGGCGAGGAGTCACTTGAGTTTCAGTTCACGCTCGTCCCTCAAGAGGGCTATGAGCGTGAGTTCCCAGAGACCAGGATCAGCCTGCCGATCCTAATCAACATTACGAACTACGTAAGCCTCACTCACCGGGCAGAATTGAAGCGGGTGATCTTGCCACCTGACTCCTCCACACTGGAGGAAATCCTGGCACAGGGAGGCAGCAGTTACCTGGATACCTTGCCTAACGAAACGCTGGCTTCCACCGAGATGGATAGCTCTATGATCTACCGGAAGATGATAGGAGCCATTGCCCCCCAGTTGATCGAGTTGGGCACATCGCTTCTCGAAACAATGATCGTGATGGACAAGAAGGTCATGGAGGTTCCAGGCGCACCTGTCTATCAAGAGGCGGTCGTCCCCTTCGATCATGGGGCCTTGGTCCTGGAAATTCAGCCTCCTGACGAGAAAAATGATCCGGCCTGGCCCCACTACCGCATCTCGGTTGGGGAGGCGGACTTCAATGTGCTGTTCGCCTGGGATCCCAAAGGCCTCTTTGATATCGAGCGCCTGGCACGGCCATCGGATGTGGTTCGCGTCCCACTGGAGACATACTTCCCACCGGTCGCAATCCTGCGCTACGACGAACAGGGCAACCGCGTGGAACCCCCGCGCGAGCTGCGCCCCACCCTCAACCCGACCGGCTACATCCAGTCACCGCCCCTGATGCTCACCACCCTGGAAGCCGCCCGCGCCCTGCGCGGCGAAGCCGCCATCAGCGCCATCCGCGTCCGCGTCGCCCTGGACGGCTGCCCGGCCGGCCAGGCCCCTGAAACCTGCCCCATGACCCTCGCCGCCCAGCGGAAGATCGAAGCCATCGCCATCGAGATCGCCAAGCAAACCGGCCTGGACGTGGACATCATGGTCGGCTCCTCACCCAAACGCATCCTGGTGCGCGTCCCCGGCATCGGCTACGTCGAAGAGCAGTGGATCCAGAAGGGCGTCAACCTGACCTACCGGCAGGGCATCCAAACCGGCAACTGGCTGCTGCTGGCCACCCTGCTGGCCACCGGCGGCCTGTTCACCCTCGACCTCACCTGGGCCGAGGTGATGGCCCGGCGCCGCTTCATCGCTTTGCAGAAGGCACTGGGCTGGCGCTCGCGCACCGTGTTTGCGCACGTTCTTGGGCAGACGCTGCTCATCGGCGCGGTGGCGGTGGTGGTCGGTACCCTCGGCGCCTTTGGGATTATGCAGTTCCTGAACTGGCAGGCGCCGCCGGCCTGGCTCTGGCTCGGCCTGCCCCCGGCCGTGCTCGGCATGGCCGCTCTGGGCGCTCTGGCCCCGGCCTGGCAGGCCGGCCGCGTGCCGCCCATCATCGAACTCCAGCGCGGCGGCCTGCGCCATTGGCGCAGCGGACAGGCTCGCCTCGACTTCGGGCTGTGGGCCTTGGCCTGGCGCGGCCTGCTGCGCCGGCCCGGACGCGCCCTGCTCACCGGACTGACGGCGGTGCTCTCCGCCGCGCTGCTGGTGCTGCTGCTGGGCGTGACCTTGCAGCAGCAGGGGATGCTCAGCGGGACGCTGCTGGGCGAGTTCATTCTGGTACGCATCGAGCGCTTTCACTACGCGCTGGTGGGCATCGGCCTGGGGCTGGCGGCCTTCTCCACGGCCAACAGCCTGCTGGCAGGGGTGCGGGAGCGGCAGCGGGAGATTGGCGTGCTCAAGGCGACGGGCTGGCGCACGTGGGGTGTGGCCTGGCTCTTTGTGCTTGAGGGGCTGTGGCTGGGGGTGGTGGGCGGTGCGGCGGGCGCGCTGCTGGGCGGGCTGGCGTTCGCTGCCCTGTATCGCTCGGTTTCGCCGGGGCTGGGGCTGGCGCTGCTGGCGGGGGTGAGCGTGCCGGGGCTGGTGGGGATGCTGGCCGCGCTCTACCCGGCGCGGGTAGCGGCCCGCGTGCCGCCTGCCGAAGCGCTGCGGTATGAGTAACGCTCAGGCGCGAGAGCGCATGTGGATGGTCCTTTCTGCGTTTCTCCTTTACCACAGAGCGCAAAGCACGCAGAGAAAACCGGCTTCCTCTGCGTGCTCCGCGAATTCTGCGATCGATCGAGAAGCGCAATCTGTGTCAGCAAGGAATTAGGTAGTCGGCGCCCTGACCATTCGACAGGCTTTATTCTGAACCTCGAAGCGACACATGAAGACATCTTCGTGAAACTTCGTGCTCTTCGTGCACTTCGTGGACTCATTTTGGATAGCGAGCGGAGGCCGCGCGATGAACCCGCAATCCATCCTTGTCCAAACCCACGCTCTGACCAAGGTCTACACCGACGGCGCTCAGGTGCGCGCCCTCGATGGAGTTTCACTCACAATCGCAGCAGGCGAATTCCTTGCCATCCTTGGCCCCTCCGGCTCGGGCAAGTCCACCCTGCTTCACCTGATCGGCACCCTCGACCGGCCCACCTCCGGCCAGGTGCTGATTGACGGCGTGGACGTGGGCACGCTGCGCGGCGACGCCCTGGCCGACTTCCGCCGCGCAAAGATCGGCTTCGTCTTCCAGCTCTTCAACCTGGTGCCGACCCTCAACGCGCTGGAAAACGTGATGCTGCCGCTCGTCCCCTATCAGCGCGGCCTGCCCTTCAATCTCCGGGCGCGTGGGCGGGAACTGCTACAACGGCTCGGCCTGGCAGACCGGCTCGATCACCTGCCCGGCCAGCTCTCGGGCGGCGAGCAGCAGCGCGTGGCGATTGCCCGGGCGCTGGTCAACCATCCCAAATTGATCCTGGCCGACGAGCCGACCGGCAATCTGGACACTAAGATCGGCGCGGAGATTGTGGCGCTCCTGCGCCAGCTGAACCGTGAAGAGGGCCTCACGCTGGTGGTGGTGACGCACGACGCCGCCATCGCCGCTCAGGCCGATCGAGTGGTGCAATTGCGCGACGGACGGCTGTTCGAGCCGCAGGCCTGAGGTCGTGTCCGATGGCTTTCTTGATCATTGCCAAACTTCCCAACCAGAGAATGCAGCTTAAGCTGGTGCTGGGCCTGCCCGTTCTCTTGGTAGGTGCCCGGTCTATCGCAACCGATGGCTGACCTAGACGATGGGGATACCTCATTTTAGAATGAGAAACTTATCAAGGAGTATCGTGTGAGCCTATTCAGAGCGCCAAAACCTATTTCAATAGTTCTCGCCATCATCGCTATTGTGCTAATGACGGCGAGCGTCACAGCCATCCAACTGTTGAAGCCCACCGGTCGCGAGGCGCTTCAGGTAGTGCTCAATGTAGCGATGGCCGTAGGCTTTTCCTCTTTTGCCATAACTCGGAAAAAGCTGATACACTGCCTGGCAGTGATCGGCGCATATATCGGTGTGGTCATGACGGCCATCGCCTTGAACTGGCTGGGTGCACAGTCACTAAACCTGGCGAGCACTTTTGCCACGCTGACCGTTGCGTTGGCCGTCGCTCGCACACTCAACAAACAGTCTCGTTTGGAGTAAGGCAGACTTCCTTATGGCTTTGTTGAGTTGGGGGAGCTGATCCGAATGTTGATGTCTTTACATCCTGTGCCATAGTCCGGCCTGACTTGCAAGCCTCCTCTACGCTCGTGTGCACGCAAAACATGTCAGCCGCACCCTGAGCGGACGCTGAGCGAAGTCGAAGCGGCAGTCGAAGGGGCGGCACGTTCCCTGACAACCTTTGCGTGCACACCTACGCTCTACTTCATCCTATCGCTGCTGGTCATCGCGTTCGGCGTCTGGTGCTTCTGGAGAGGCACCAGGCAAAAGGACAACCGCGAGTTGGCCGGGGCCCTCTTTCCACTTGCGCTGGGCATTTTGGGGTTGCTGCGAAGATTTGACCTCCTGGATAGCGATTGGCTTTTTCTATCCACGCTCATCGCTGTCGGTCTTAGCTGGCTGATTGAGCGATTGCTGTCCATGAAATCCTCCTGACCTTCAGCTCTGCACTTTGCGGTATGCCCGTGATTATTCTCTTGCTGAGTCTTATCGCGGGCGTTCATCGGAGGAGGGCAGCGCATCAAGGAGCCGGACCGCGGATACGAAGTGCGGTTTCCTGGTGACACGAATGAGCACGAATGAGTACGAATGAACACGAATGAACAGGAAGTATTCGTGAAAATTCGCGTCCCTTCGTGTCTATTCGTGGCCGAGAACACGAATGAGCACGAATCAACGCGAAGCATTCGTGTCCATTCGTGTCTATTCGTGGTTGAAAGTTGAAACAAGTACAAACCCGCCTTCAACGGGCGCGCACGCTCCTGGGGTAGCCCGGCCCATGTAACCGCACCGTCTCCGGCCGGTCTGTCCAAATGCCCGGGATCTTCGTCCCGCAGTCCGGGCAGGCGCCCTGCGCCGTCAGGCGATAGCTCAAAATGACATAGCCGTAGCGCTCGATCAACTTCACCCGGCAGTTCGGGCAGAAGGTGTGCTCGTAATCGCCCACCCGCCCCGGCAGGTTGCCTGCGTACACGTAGCGCAGGCCGGCCTCCTGCCCGATCTCCGCCGCACGGAGCAGGGTGCGCGCCGGCGTGTGCTCCGGATCCGTCATCTTGTAATCCGGATGAAACGCCGTCACGTGCCAGGGGATGTCGGGCGAGAGCGAGGCGAGGAAGCGGGCCGCGTCCCACAGCTCGGCGTCGCTGTCGTTGAAGCCGGGCACCACCAGCGTCACCACCTCCAGCCAGAAGCCCATCTCGTGCACCAGCCGCACGCCGTCGAGCACGTTCTGCAGCACCGCGCCCAGCCGCCGGTAGTTCCTGTCCGACATCGTCTTCAGGTCAATCTTGTAGCCGGCGACGTACGGGCGGATGAACTCCAGCGCCTCGCGCGTGGCGTTGCCGTTGGAGATATAGACGCACCTCAGGCCGGCGCGCCGGGCCTCCTTGAAGATTTCGACCGCCCACTCGCTGGTGATGAGCGGCTCGTTATACGAGGAGCCGACGAGCTGCGCGCCGTGCTGCCGGGCCAGGGCGATTAACTCCTGCGGCGTCACCCTCATCGGGCGCGCGCCGGCCATCTCGGAAGCCGGGTCGCGCAGGGCCTGCGAGGTGACCCAGTTCTGACAGTAGCCGCAGTGCAGGTCGCAGCCGAGCATGCCGAAGGTGAGCGTGTCCGAGCCGGGGAGGATGTGAAAGAACGGCTTCTTTTCCGTGGGGTCGCACTGCAGCGCGCCGACGTACCCCCACGGCACCTTGAGCGTGCCACCTTCGTTGAAGCGCACCTTGCAGACACCGGCGCGCCCGGGCCGGATGAGACAGCGGTGGGCGCAGGCCACACACGTCACTGAGCCGTCGGCGTGCCGGGTGTACAACTCGCCGTCGCTCGTCAGAGCATGCAGAACCTGTTCGAGGGTCGCCGCGGACATGGCGCACCTGCCTGGCGCTACTCAAATTATATACTGCCCACGGTCACAAATTGCGCTTTTCATCCACGAATGAACTCGAATTTCCACAAATTTCACCGCGAAGCCGCGAAGAGCGCGGCGAAGAGCGCAAAGGACTCGCCCTCGTTTTCCTTCGCGTTCTTGGCATCTTCGCGGTTCAGATGGGCTTTTTTCAGCAGAGCCACCGGTTGTTTCGGCTTTACCCTCGCAGCACCGCGCCCAACGCCTCCTGCAAACGCTTCACAATCTTCGCCCGCACCCCGGCTACGTCGGCGTCGGTGAGGGTGCGGTCCGGCGCCTGGTAGGTGAGCGAGTAAGCCAGGCTCTTCCGGCCCGCGCCGATCTGCTCGCCGCGATACACGTCGAAGAGGG
>JAVQXV010000396.1:0-1659 GCA_033577755.1 Anaerolineales bacterium | reverse complement strand
ACTTTCTACTTTCTACCTACTCACTCCATGCTCACCGTCGGCCTCGCTCAGATCAAAACCAAACTCGGCGATGTGCGCGCCAACCTGGAAAAGCATCTGGCTTTCATTGACGAAGCTGCGCGGCAGAAGGTGGACATCCTTATCTTCCCGGAGCTGTCGCTCACCGGCTACGTCCTGCAGGATTTAGCACCCACCGTGGCGCACCGCCCCTCGCCAGACGATGTTGTCTTCAGCCAGCTGCTGGCCGCTTCCCGCGCGCGCGACATTGACCTGATGGTGGGCTTCGTGGACGAAGACCGGCGCAACCGCTTCTACATCGGCGCGGCCTACCTCTCCCAGGGCGAGGTCGTCCACGTGCATCACAAGGTCTATCTGCCCACCTACGGTCTGTTTGACGAGGGTCGCTTCTTCGCCTGGGGTGACTCGGTGCGCGCCTTCGACACGCGCTTCGGGCGGATGGGGATGCTCATCTGCGAGGACTTCTGGCACGCCTCCGCCCCGTACCTGCTCTGGCTGGACGGCGCGGACGTGATGCTGTTCGCTTCGGCCTCGCCCGGGCGCGGGCTGAACGCCGGCGACACGCTGGAAAGCACGCGCTGGGTGGAGCACGTGCTGCGCGCCTATGCCAGCCTGTTCACCAACTTCGTTTGCCACACCAACAAGGTCGGCTTCGAGGACGGGCTGAACTTCTGGGGCGGCTCGATTGTCTTCGACCCGAACGGCGACACGGTCGCTCAGGCGCCGTACTTCGACGAGGGGCTGACCGTGGCGCAGCTCGACCTGAACCAGCTGCACCGCACGCGCGCCCGCCTGCCGCTGCTGCGCGACGAGCGCCACGCGCTGGTAGCCCGCGAAATCAATCGCATCATCTCCGGCCACGCCGGAGCCAGGGACAAAGGTTGAGGGGGGATGGGAGATTGGAGATTGAGGATTGAAGATTGATGACTGATGATTGGCAATTAACCATCAGAAATCACAAATCAGGAATAGAATTTCTTCCGAAAGGATGACCATTATGGACAAACAAACCCTCATCAACAAATTGAACGAAGACCTGGCCGGCGAGTTGAGCGCCATCATCCAGTACCTCACCTACGCCGCCAAGGCCAACGGCCCGTTCCGCCCGCAGCTGGTGCAGTTCTTCCTCTCAGAGGTGCCCGGCGAGCAGGGCCACGCGCAGTTCCTGGCAAACAAGATCGTGGCGCTGGGCGGCGAGCCGGTGACCACGCCGCGCCCCGTGCCGCCCGCGCGCACCAATCGCGAGATGCTGGAGGCTGTGCTGGCCGCCGAGACCCGCGCGGTAGCCGACTACACCCAGCGCGCTGAGGAAGCCGCCGCCTTCGGCGATAAGGGCCTGCAGGTGCAGCTCGAAACCATCGTCCAGGACGAGACCGGCCATAAAGAAGAAACCGAGCGCATCCTGCAGGAATGGCCGCTCTGAGGAGTTCAGATTTGGGATTGCAGATTTTAGATTGAGTGTAATTGCTCAGACCATCATCGCCGACAGGCTGGAGAATCCACAGATGTCGCAGATTGTCACAGATTCTTTTCTGCGAAAATCTGCGTAATCTGTGGATCAATCAAAAAGGCTGAACAGTTACGATTTAATAAAAATCCAAAATCTGCAATCCACAATCCGAAATGGGAACGCTGGACATC
>JAVQXV010000395.1:0-1665 GCA_033577755.1 Anaerolineales bacterium | reverse complement strand
CACTACGAGCAGGCGCTGGCCATCCGACGCGAAGTGGGCGACCGACGCGGGGAAGCGGCGACGCTGAATAACATCGCGGGGGTGTACCACGCACTGGGGCAGAGGGAGAAGGCGCTAACGTCCTATGAACAGGCGCTGGCCGTTGTGCGCGAAGAGGGCGACCGTTTTGGCGAATCGGCCACTTTGTTCAACATTGGCTTTGTGCTTGACCAGTTGGGCCGGACGGCCGAGGCCGTTTCCTATCTGGAGCAGAGCATCGCGCTCGGTGAAGCTCTCGGCCGCCCTGACCTTGACAGCGACCGCGCCTTTCTTGACCGAGTCCGCCGCAAACTCATGGGCAATTAGCTATCGGCCATCAGCCATCAGCCATCGGCCATCAGCCATCAGCCATCAGCCATCAGCCATTAGTCTCCAATCCCTAATCAACAATCAGCAATCCACCCCCTCCGTGCTCCTCCCCCACCGCCGTTTCAACCCCCTCACCCGCGAATGGGTGCTCGTCTCGCCGCATCGCGCCCAGCGCCCGTGGTTAGGTCAGGTGGAGAAGGTGCAGGAGGCGCAGTCGCCCGCCTACGACCCGGACTGCTACCTGTGTCCCGGCAACGCCCGCGCCGGCGGCGTGCGCAATCCGCACTACACCGGCACGTACGTGTTCGATAACGACTTCATGGCCGTGCTGCCTCCCGCAGATGAGCAGCAGCGGAGCGGCGGGCAAAACCTCGAAGCCATCTCCAATCTCCAATCTCCAATCTTCTTTCAGGCCGAACCCGTCCCCGGCCTCTGCCGCGTGGTGTGCTTCTCGCCGCGCCACGATTTGAGCCTGCCGGAGATGGACGTGGCGGGGGTGGAGGCCGTGCTGCGGACGTGGGCGGCGCAGACGGCGGAGCTGGGCGCGCTGGACTTCATCCGCTACGTGCAGGTCTTCGAGAACAAGGGCGCGGTGATGGGCGCCAGCAACCCGCACCCGCACAGCCAAATCTGGGCGACGGGCGTGTTGCCCAACGAGCCGGCGAAGGAGCTGGCCGCGCAACGCGATTACTTTGCCGCGCATCGCCGCCCGCTGCTGCTGGATTACGTGGAGGCGGAGCAGCGTCGGGACGAGCGCATCATCGCGGCCAACGACCACTTCACCGCGCTGGTGCCGTACTGGGCGGTCTGGCCGTTCGAGGTTCTGCTGACCGCGCACCGCCCGGTGGGCCGCCTGCCCGACCTGACCGACGCCGAGTTCACCGCGCTGGCCGACCTGCTGCGCCGCGTGCTCATCCGCTACGACAACCTGTTCGAGATTTCCTTCCCTTACTCGATGGGCTTCCATCAGGCCCCGTTCGACGGCGACGAGCATCCGGAGTGGGTGCTGCATCTGCACGCCTACCCGCCGCTGCTGCGCTCGGCGACGGTGAAGAAATTCATGGTCGGCTTCGAGATGCTGGGCATGCCCCAGCGCGACCTGACGCCGGAGCAGGCAGCGGAGCGGCTGAGGGTGCTAAGCGAGGTGCACTATAAGGCGAAGCGGTGAAGGGGTGTCAGGTGTCAAGTGTCATGGGTCAAGTGTCAGGTGTCAGGTGTCGCGGGTTGCGTATTTCTTTCGTATTTCGTATTCCGTATTCCGTAACGTGTGCACGCAAAACATGTCAGCCGCACCCTGAGCGGACGCTGAGCGAAGCG
>JAVQXV010000070.1:0-14947 GCA_033577755.1 Anaerolineales bacterium | reverse complement strand
GTGCAACTGCTCAGGCAATAGCTTTCAGCTGTTGAAAAGAATCCAAAGATGTCACAGATTTTCTCTGCGAAAAGCTGCGTCATCTACATACAGCCAAGTCAGGCAGGTGTGCATGCAAAAAATGTCAACCGCACCCTGAGCGGACGCTGAGCGAAGTCGAAGCGGCAGTCGAAGGGGGCAGCACGTTCCCTGACAATCGTTGCGTGCACACCCGGCGCCAACGGCAACAGACTATTTGGCCTAGGGTCATCGCGGCACGTCTGTTCGCAGCCTAACTCAACTCGTCCTTGACCCGACAGTTGCCAGAATCCATATAACTAAGCAAAGCCTGCTAGTGTTGTACGCCGCTCACAAGCTTACACATAAAATGTTGGCCTCGGTGACAACGGCCCGATACACTCTCGTCTCGTATAATCTCCCTGCCCTATGTCCAACGCAATCGAACTGGCCGCGCCGGCCTGCCTCCCGCTCGACCTCACTCAGCCCGTCAGAGGTCTGTTAGCCGCAGGCTTCGCCCTGCAGCATTCAAGTGTCAAGTTCCAGATGTCACCTGCCACGTGACACATGACACGTGACACGCAATACACAACGTGCACTATCCCCCAACCTAAATGTCCCCCCTCTCCCTGCCCCTCTCCCCCGCCCGTGACCGGCTTGGCTGGTCAATGGCCGGCACAGCCGTGTTAGGGTTCAGCCTAGTCACGCCGCTGAGCAAGGTCGCGCTGATTCTGGGCCTGAACCCGGCGATGCAAAATGTCGCCCGGCTGGCGTTGACGGCTGTGCTCCTAGCTGTGACGCTGGCCTTCACGGCGCGTGGGCACTTGCGCGTTGATCGGCGCGGGCTGGGGCTCTGCTTAGGAAGCGGCGCGCTCATTGGCGCCGGCGCACTGATTTACCTCGTCGGACTGACAAGCGTGGATAGCTCCATCGCGGCGATGATTTTTGCCGTCGAGCCGCTGCTGGTGCTAGGATTGCTGGCCCTGCGCGGCGAGCGCTTCACCTATCGCCAGTACGTGCGGCTGGCGCTGGCGCTGACCGGCGTGTATTTCCTGGTCGGGCCGGGTGGGCGCGTGGACCTGCTCGGCGCGGGGCTAATCGCACTCTCAACCTTCTTCTTTGCACTGCCCATGGCAATCATGCAGTGGTCTTTGCAGGGATACGACTCTCGCACCATCACGTTTTACATGGTGCTGGGAATGGCACTGATCAACCTGGTCGCCTGGTTTGCGCAGGGCGCACCCTGGCATGAGCCGGGCGCAGCAGGCTGGCTGGTCATCATCGTGCTGGCCGTGGTTTGCACCTACCTCTCGCGGCTCGCGCTGGCCACAGCGGTGAAGCGGCTGGGCAGCGGCCAAGTCTCGCTGCTCGTCCCGCTGGAGTTGCTGCTCGCGGTGGTGTGGTCGGTGCTGTTCCTCGGCGAGAGGCTGACACCGGCGCAATGGTTCGGCGGCGCGCTCATCCTGACCAGCGCAGCCCTGGCCGTGGTGCGCCTCCGGCGCGTGCCCTGGCGCGCCACGACGGAGCTGCCATGAGCCTAGACTCCCTTCGCTCTGAACGCCGCTCTGCACGGCGCGCTGAACTGCGCCAGGCGCGCAGCCGATTGCCGCTGCTCACCCAACCGTTCCGCCAGCCGCGCAACCCCCTCCCGCCGCTCGAAATCCTGACCCCCGAACAGGTCGAAGAGCTGCACCTCGCCTCGCTGCACATCCTCGAAAACACCGGCGTGCAATTTCAGGATGCCGAGACGCTAAGCCTATGGGAGCAGGCCGGCGCGCAGGTGGACCACAAGGCGCAGCACGTGCGCCTCGACCGCGGGCTGGTGCTGGAGCTGGTGGCCAAAGCGCCGCGTTCCTTCACCTGGCGCGCGCGCAACCCGGCGCGCAACGTGCTCATCGGCGAGGATGCGGTGACCTTCGGCCCGTGCGGTGGCATGGTGTACGTGAGCGACCTGGAGCGCGGGCGGCGCGCGGGCACGCTGGCCGACTATGAAGACTTTGTGCGCGTCTCGCACGTCGCGCCGCAACTGCATCTGGCCGGCTGGGGCCAAGTGGAACCGAACGAGCTGCCCGTCTCCGTCCGTCACCTGCACCGCCTGCGCGCCTCTATCCGTCTGAGCGACAAAGTGCTGGCCGAAGCCGCACACGGGCGCGAGATCACGCGCGACTGCGTCGAGATGGCGCGGCTGGTCTTCGGCGATATCGAGACCGGTGGGCCGGTCATCGGCGAGGTGATTAACGCCAGCAGCCCGCTGCGCTTCGATGCGCGGATGCTGGGCGGGCTGATCACCTATGCGCGTGCCGGCCAGTGGACGTGCCTAACGCCCTTCATCCTGGCCGGCGCGATGAGCCCCATCAGCATGGCCGCCGCGCTGGCGCAGCAGAACGCCGAGGCGCTGGCCGGCATCGCCCTGACACAACTGGTGCGGCCCGGCGCGCCCGTGCTCTACGGCGGCTTCACTACCAACACCGACATGCGCTCCGGCTTGCCGGCCTTTGGCACGCCGGAGGGCGCGTGGGCGCTGCTGGCCGGCGCGCAAATGGCGCGGCGCTACGGCCTGCCCTTCCGCGGCTCCGGCTCGCTCACCACCGCCAACCTCCCCGATGCGCAGGCCATGCTCGAAACGCAATGGACACTCTGGCCGGCGGTGCTGGCGCACTCGAACCTGATCTTTCACGCCTGCGGCTGGCTGGAGGGCGGGCTGACCGCCTCGGTCGAAAAATTCGTGCTCGACCTGGAAAGCCTGGGACAGTTCCAGCATTTTCTACAACGCTTCGAGGTGAACGATGATACGCTGGCACTGGACGCCATTCACGAAGTGGGCGCGGGCGGCCACCACTTCGGCACGGCGCACACGCAAGCGCGCTTTGCCACCGAGTTCTACGCAACGACGCTGCACGACCGGCTAGGCTACGAGACGTGGGCCGCTGCCGGAAGCTGGGACGCGCCCAAACGCGCGCATCAGGTCTGGCGCGAGATGCTGGCCGCCTACGAGCCGCCGCCCCTCGACTCCGCCATTCAGGAGGCTCTCGACGATTACGTAGCCCGCCGCGAGCGCGAGCTGCAGGGCAAGAACTTGTATGAGTAGATCGGTCTTAATGCAAAGCCGCTAGCCGCTAGCCACTAAGAAGCAAAGAGTCCTTGCGCCCCTGCGCCCTTGCGACTTTGCGTTGAACTAAACCCTTCGCGACCTTCCCGCGCTTTACGAGAGACACAGCCATGACCGAACGCCGTTCCACCCGCCGCGGGCAACGCGCCGAGTCGCCGCTGCTCAAACTGCCCTTCCGACAATTGCGGAACCCGCTCAAGCCGCTGGAGATTCTCACGCCCGAACAGGTCGAGAAAGTGCATGAGGCCTCGATGCGCATCCTCGAAGAGACCGGCCTGCTGATGATGGATGCCGAGGCGCTCAGCCTGTGGCAGGCCGCCGGCGCGCAGGTAGACCACAAGGCGCAGCACGTGCGCCTCGACCGCGGGCTGGTGCTGGAGCTGGTGGCCAAAGCGCCGCGCTCCTTCACCTGGCGCGCGCGCGACCCGGCCAAGAGTGTGACCGTCGGCGAGAACTACATCACCTTCGCGCCGCAAGGCGGTGTGGCCTACGCCACCGACCTCGATTACGGGCGGCGGCGTGGCTCGCTCAGGGACTACCAGAACTTCCTCAAGTTGATTCAAATGAGCGGCCCGCTGCACTACGCCGGCGAGCAGGTGATGGCGCTCTATGACGTCGAGAACAGCCTGCGCCACCTGACCCGGCTCAGCAACGCCATCACCCTGACCGACAAGGCACTGATGGAGGCCGCGCACGGCCGCGTGGTGACCGAAGACTCCCTCCATCTGGCGCGGCTGGTCTTCGGCGATATTGAGGCCGGCGGGCCGGTCATCGGCGGCGTCATCAACGCCAGCAGCCCGCTGCGCTACGACCAGCGCATGCTCGGCGGGCTGATTACCTACGCACGAGCCGGGCAGGTCAACATCATCACGCCCTTCATCCTGGCCGGCGCGATGAGCCCTATCAGCATAGCCGCCGCCGTGGCGCAGCAGAACGCCGAGGCGCTGGCCGGCGTTGCGCTGACACAGCTGGTGCGGCCCGGCGCGCCCGTCCTCTACGGCGGCTTCACCACCAACGTGGATATGAAGTCCGGCAGCCCGGCCATGGGCACGCCGGAGGGCGCCTGGGCGCTGCTGGCCGGTGCGCAACTGGCGCGGCGCTACGGCCTGCCCTATCGCGGCAGCGGCAGCCTGAACACATCCAAAACGCCCGACGCCGAATCCGTAATGGAGACACAGTGGACGCTCTGGCCGGCAGTGCTGGCGCATACCAACTTCATTATGCACTCTGTGGGCTGGCTGGAGGGCGGGCTGTGCGCAAGCTACGAGAAGTTCATCATTGACCTTGAGTCGCTGGCGATGTTCTATCACTTCCTCAACGGCTTTGAAATCAGCAACGAGACGCTGGCGCTGGACATGATTGCGCAGGTCGGGCCGGGCGGCCACCACTTCGACACGCCGCACACGCAGGCGCGCTACGCCACCGAGTTCTATCAATCCTTCCTGGCCGAGCGCGCCGGCTACGAGACGTGGCTGGCGCAGGGTGGGCGGGACGCGGCGCAGCGCGCCAACGCGCTGTGGAAGGAGATGCTGGCTGCCTACCAGCCGCCGCCGCTCGACCCCGGCGTGCGCGAGGCCGTCGCCGACTACGTCGCCCGCCGCACCCGCGAGCTGGAGGGGAAGAGCCTGTACGAATAAGCCGTGCTAAACTTGGCACTGGAGCAACAGGCCCCAACTCAACAGGAGGCTCTATGGACACCGCCCTGACCGCCATAGAAGTCACCGGCATGGTAGACGAGCACCATCAATTAAGGCTGGACCGCGAACTGCCTATCACGGGTCCGCGCCGGGTGCGCGTCATCGTGCTCTACTCACCGCTGGAGACGATCAACGAAGCAGAATGGCTACGAGCCGCCGCGTACAACCCGGCGTTCGCATATCTAAAGGAACCTCGCGAGGATATTTACTCGCTCGACGACGGGCAGCCCTTCCATACCGAAGCATAAGATCGTGCTGATCCCCTTCCCCTTCGATGACTTATCGTCGGCAAAAGTGCGTCCGGCGCTTTGCCTGACACAGAGCATCGGCCCGTATCAGCATGTCGTCCTTGCCTTTATTACCAGCCAGATCGTCTCTTCGCCGTTGCCGACGGACCTGCCGATAGACGTGAACGATCCCGAATTCGGAGGAACGGGGCTGAGGGTTGCTTCTACCATTCAGTTGCACCGCCTGATGACGGCAAGTACATCTTTGATACGGCGTGAGCTTGGTAGCCTGTCGCCACGCCTGCAATTGCAGGTTGAGCAGCGCCTGCGCTTGTTGTTCGGACTGCAATGATTGATTCGCAGAAAGGACCCCCTCCATGAACCTGTTCGACTTTATCGTTGATGAACTGCTGGAGGCCCTCCGCCTCGCCATCTACCGCCGCGCGCACCGCAACCCACCCCCCCGCCGCTCACGCCGCTCCGCAGAAGCGGCCGCCTCGGAGGAGGGCAAGGCCATGCGCAAGGCGCGCCGCCGGGGCGGAATCAACCCGCTGCTGCTTATCGCCCTCATCATCATCGGTGGCCTGGTGCTGCGCCGCCTGAGGCAACAACGCAGCTGAACGTCGTTTCACGGAATACGCAACACGAAATACGTAATACGTATCACGTATTGCGTATTTCATACTGCGTAACACCACGCCTTGCCTGTGCCCCCTCCAACGCAACATATCAAAGCTGCCGTTTGCTACGAGTTCGGCAAGCCGCTCGTTCTTGAAGAAATCTGCCTTGATGCGCCGCACACAGGCGAAGTGCGCGTCAAACTCGCCGCCGTCGCCATTTGCCACAGCGACGTACATCTCATTCGGGGCGAGTGGCAGGGCTGGTCACAGGAAGTGCCCGTCGTCGCCGGGCACGAAGCGGCGGGCGTCGTCGAGTCGGTCGGCGAGGGCGTCACGGCGGTTGCGCCCGGCGATCCGGTAGTCGTCACGCTGTTACGGTCATGCGGGCGCTGCTTCTTCTGCACGCAGGGCGCGCCGTTCCTGTGCGAGGCCGGCTTTGCCCTGGCCCGCGAACACCGCCTGCGTCGCCCTGATGGCCTGCCCATCAACCAGGGCATCAGCGTCGGCGCGTTTGCTGAAGCAGTGGTAGTGGAACAATCGCAGGTGGTGAAGATACCGGCGGACGTGCCGCTGGACCGCGCCTGTCTGCTGGCCTGCGGCGTGATTACGGGGTATGGCGCGGCGGTCAACACCGCGCAGGTCAGGCCGGGCAGCAGCGTGGTCGTCGTCGGCGCGGGCGGCGTGGGGCTGAATGCCATTCAGGGCGCGGCCCTTTCCGGCGCATCTACAGTCATCGCGGTGGACGTGCTCGACCACAAGCTGGAGGCGGCGCGCAGCTTCGGCGCAACCCACACGCTTAATCCGAAAACGCAGGACTTGTGCGCCGGCGTGCGCGCGCTCACCGGCGGGCGCGGCGCGGATTACGCCTTCATCACCGTGGGCAGCCCGGCGGCGCTGGAGCAAAGCACCGGCTATGTGCGGCGCGGCGGCACCATTGTGGCGGTGGGTATGCCGAGCGCGGGCGCAACGGCAGCGTTCAACGTCGGCGAATTCGTGTACAACGGCTATCGGCTGCTGGGCAGCAACGTCGGCTCGGCGCGCCCGTCGGTAGACCTTCCCCGGCTTGCAGCGCTGTACCGGCAGGGCCGGCTCAAGCTCGATGAACTTATCACGCGCCGCTATTCGCTCGATCAGATCAACGCCGCCATCGAAAGCATGGAACGCGGCGAGGCTCTCCGTAATGTGATTGTGTTCTAGCTCTGCGGGGAACACAAATGAGCCCACTGCAAAAAGGATGTTTCACCGCTGAGCTCGCAGAGCACGCGGAGAAATAACTGAATAGGCGCGAATGCTTACAAAAAATTTACCAAGCATGTTCATGTCCTTTCGTCGTAAATGCGGTAGTATGAACACATAAGTGTTGAGAAAGGTTGAATGTTTGAGGAGCGCCGACCGATGATCCTCGTTTCTCCTGCTGCCGATGACATCTGGGTTGTTGTCCCTGAAGGGCGCCTCGACCTAACCGCTGCCGGCGAGCTGGAGGAGACCCTGATCGGTCTACTGAACGAAGGTCGGTCACGTCTGATAGTGGATTGCTCACGCGTGACCTATATCGCCTCCGCCGGCCTGCGCGTACTGGTGATTGCGCTGCGCCGTGCGCGTAACCTCAAAGGCGATTTTCACCTCATCGGCGTATCCGGCAATTTGCAACAGGTGCTGCAAATGTCCGGGCTGGAGGCCATCTTCACCATCCACCCGACGCTGGCCGAGGCAGTGGCGGCCCTTCAAGCGGGCGCTCCCTCAACCACAACAACGTTTTAGAGTGGCATAGGCCTGTCGGCATGTTACAATTGCAACATCCTGACCCCACGACAACGAGCCATAGAAAATACCGAGAGCATAGCCTGGTTATTGAACCTACGCATACTCGGCACGCTCCACGTGTGCACGCAAAGGTTGTCAGGGAACTGGCCGCCCTTTCGTCCTTCGGCGGGCTTCGCTCGGCGAAGCCACGCTCAGGATGGCCTGCGCGGCGGGCATCCTGAGCGGACGCCGAACGAAGCCGAAGCGGCAGTCGAAGGACGCCCGCCGCTCCCCTGAGCGCGCTCAGCGGAGCGAAGCCGAAGGGTCAGGGTGCGGCGGACAGGTTTTGCGTGCACACCGCTCCACCCGCCGCATCTTAGGCCTTTCACAGGAGAGTCCGGCATGGAATTACAAACCCGTGAATACAAGCGCGTCACCGTCATCCGCGTCATCGGACGAGTAGATGCAAACGTCGCCCCCAAGTTCGAGGAGGCACTGCGCCAGGCGGTGGAGGGCAACCATGCCTACCTGGTGCTGGAGATGGACAGCACCGATTACATCAGTAGCGCCGGCGTGCGCGCCATGATTTCGGCTCAGAAGGCGCTGAAGGCTAAAGGCGGGGCGGTGCTGCTGGCCCAACCTTCCGACCGGGTGAAGGAGGTGCTGGACATTGCCGGCCTCGATGCCCTGTTCCAAGTTTACCCTAGCACAGAGGCCGCTATCGGTTCTGTCTAGCGAATACCCTTCTGCGTCACCCGGTTGCCCCGGCGTCTCGCTAGCAGCGAGGCGTATTATTTCAGCCGGGCTTTTCGTACCTGCTTAAGTCTTGATTTCAAAGCCGGGCTTTACCACACCGATGTAAGGCAGGTGCCGGTAATACTCGTCCACGTCCAGGCCGTAGCCGACGACAAAGTGGTTGGGGATGGTAAAGCCAACGTAGTCAATGGGCACATCGGCCTCGCGTCGCTCGGCCTTATCGAGCAGCGTGCAAATCTTGAGCGAGGCCGGGCGACGTGTGTGCAACAGGTCAATGACATGGGCGATGGTATGGCCGGTGTCCACGATGTCTTCGACGACAAGCACGTGTTTTCCGGCGATGTCCTGGCTCACGTCCAAGTTGATGCGCACCTGACCCGGCGAGCGGCGCACGCCGGGCGTGTAGGACGAGATCGCCATAAAGTCAACGGTGTGCGGCACCGTCAAAGCGCGCATCAGGTCGGCCAGGAACATGACGGCACCGCGTAGGATGCACAGCAGCAACAGTTCCTTGCCGGCGTAGTCCGTGCTGATTTTTGCTCCGAGCTGGCGGATGCGCTGTTGGAGCTGGTCCTCGGTGATGAGGATGTGGGCAAGCATCTCCGGCTCGCCGGGCGGCACGGGCTTCAGGGCCGACATCGTGGTCGGCTGCCGTGGGACGATGTGGTGCTCGCGACAGCGCGCCTCATACAGCTCGCTTGCGCCGACGACAACCACCGGGTCGTCGTACTGAGCCGGCTCACCGTTGATCAGGCGCTGCGTGCGCGAGGCCTCGCCACCGCACACAGCACAAATGGCATGGAGTTTGTCCACATACTCGGCCAGAGCGATGAGCTGCGGCATTACCCCGAACGGCTCGCCGCGAAAGTCCTGGTCTAGCCCGGCGATGATGACGCGGAGGCCGCGTGCGGCCAGCGTCTGGACCGTATCCACGATGCCCGGTTCGAAGAACTGTGCTTCGTCCAGCGCTACCACGGTCGTCTCCGGCTTAAGCAACGATAGGATCTCGGCGGCGTGCGCCACCGGCGTGGCCTCGAACTCGCTGCCGGCATGTGATTTCACCTTCTCGAGCGCGTAGCGGTTGTCAATGAGCGGCTTGAAGACTTGCACGGATTGGCGGGCAATGCGCGCGCGGCGCAGCCGCCGGATCAGCTCTTCGGTCTTGCCGCTGAACATGGAGCCGGTGATAACTTCGATGACGCCGGTAGAGTGTTTCATATGGGGTTTGTCATAGAACCATGTTTGCAGAGCCGTCGCCGTTGCCGGACATTATCCTCGGATTCTGCGAATTGCCTAGCGAGGCCTCCAGCCGCAATCAAGGGAGTCCACGAAGGGCACAAAGCCACACGAAAGACACACAAGCTTCTTTGTGTTTCTGGAGCGAGTTCCATGTTTTGCTCAACAGGATTTGTACGTGTGCACGCAAAGGTTGTCAGGGAACGTGCCGCCCCTTCGTCCTTCGGCGGGCTTCGCCGAGCGAAGCCACGCTCAGGAGGTCCTGCGCGGCGGACCTCCTGAGCGGACGCTGAGCGAAGCCGAAGCGGTAATCGCCGGACGCCCGCCGCTCCCCTGAGCGCGCTCAGCGGAGCAAAGCCGAAGGGTCAGGGTGCGGCTGACATGTTTTACGTGCACACATTTGCGCAGCCCGATTGCGCATAGGTCAGACCGTATGCTACACTCACCGCATCCCCTAGGAAAGACAGATGCTCATCTCATGACAGTTCTGGATCACGTTACCGGCCCGAGCACGGGCGGCACTGCCGTGACCGGCTTCTATTGCGCCTGCAGCCTCTGAGCCGACTCGCCGGGCGACTTTTCCGGACTGTGGGCGCGGCGCCGTCCACGGTCTTTTTGTTTGAACAGGTGAAGTCTCTATGTCCGACCAACCGGCCATCAAAACCGAAAACTTGGGGCGCATCTACAAGATTCGCGGTGCGAAGAGGGGCGAAGCCAGGCAGCGTGTCGCGCTGGCCGATGTCAACCTGGAAGTGCCACGCGGCGAGTTGTTTGGCCTGCTCGGCCCGAACGGCGCCGGCAAGACGACGCTCATCAAGATTCTCACCACGCTGCTCGCTCCCAGCACGGGCCGGGCATTCGTGGCCGGCTATGACGTAGCCCGCCAGCCGCAGGAAGTGCGTCCGCGCATCAATATGGTCAGCGGCGGCGAGTCCTCCGGCTACGGCCTGCTGACGGTGCGCGAGAACCTGTGGATGTTCGGCCAATTCTACGGGCTGGATACGAAAACCACCTATGCCCGCATTGACGAGTTGCTCCAAATCGTCGGCCTGGCCGACCGCGCCCGCACCAAGACTTCCGACCTGTCCACCGGCCTGCGCCAGAAGATGAACATCGTGCGCGGCTTCCTCACCGACCCGGAGGTGATTTTCCTCGACGAGCCGACGCTTGGCCTGGATGTCGGCGCCAGCCGCGACATCCGCCACTTCGTGCGCCGCTGGATGGATGACCGTCCGAGCCGCACCGTGTTGCTAACCACGCACTACATGGTCGAAGCCGACGAGCTGTGTGACCGCGTTGCCATCATCAACAACGGGCGCGTGCTGGCCTGCGACTCGCCGGCCAACCTGAAACGGCGCTTGCAGCGCGAGGCCATCTTCAAGCTGGAGGTCAGCCCGCTGCGCAACGGTGCACTGGCGGCCTTCGAGCAGCTGCCCGGCGTGCGCAAGGTCGTCCATAGCCCGCAGGACGGCAGGTCGGAGCTTGACCTGATCCTTGAAGCCGACGAGGCGCTGGGCAACGTGGTCACGGCGCTCAACACGCACGGCGCGCACATCCTCAACCTGCAAAAGCGCGAGCCGACGCTGGAGGATGTGTTCGTAGACCTGGTCGGCATGAGCATGACCGAGGCCGAGAAGGCCGGAGAACAGGAACTCATGGGCGGGTGAGGCGCGGCTCACCGATGAAGAATGGTCACGGCCAAACCTGCTCAACTGCACGTAAGTCATGTCCACTCTGCTTACCACCCGTCCCCCCGATCGCGGTTGGCGGCTGTTCGTGCGCACCATCGTGGCGCGCGCCTATCCGCGCCTCATCGGCCAGCAGCGCGAGAAGGTGTGGATTTTCTTCGAGACCTTCCTGCCGTTTCTGGCGACGGTCGGCTACATCTACGTCTATCGCGCGATACAGGCGCCCGAGGATTACATCGGCTTTGTGGTGATGGGCGGCGCGATGACGGCCTTCTGGCTGAACGTGATCTGGGCGATGGCCTCCCAGCTGTACTGGGAAAAGGAGAGCGGCAACCTGGCGCTGTACATCATGGCGCCGAACTCGCTGATGGCCATCCTGCTGGGCATGGCGCTGGGCGGCATGCTGGCGACCTGTCTGCGGGCGCTGGTCATCACCGTGCTAGGGACGCTGTTGTTCGGTATCTCCTTTGCCGTCTCCAGCTACTTCCAGCTCTTCGCCGTCTTCGTGCTGACGATGGCCGCGCTGTATGGGCTGGGCATGTTGCTGGCTTCGCTCTTTCTGCTCTGGGGACGCGAGGCCTGGCAGATAGCCACAGCCCTGCAAGAGCCGGTGTACTTCATCTCCGGTTTCTACTTCCCGGTGAAGAGCTTCGGTTTTGCCGTGGCGCTGGCGGCCTCGGTGCTGCCGCTCACCCTCGGTATGGACGCCATGCGCCAGCTTGTCTTTGCCAGCGGCCCATCCCTGGGTTTCCTCTCGGTCGAGATCGAGATTGCCATCCTGTCCATGTTGGCCGTCGTTTTCATCGCCGCCGCGAAGTTCTGGCTGGACTTCATGGAAAGAAAGGCAATTGAAGAGGGAACGTTAACGGATAGGAGAAGGTAAGAGGAAAACAGAGGAAGTAAAGGCCTCTTTCATGTTCAAGACTTTTTCTCGCTCCTTCTTTCCCGCGGCCTGGCTGGGCTGGCAGATCGAGTCCAACTGGACAGACCCGTTCCTGTTCCTGGCCTTCTCCATCGCCAAACCCATCGCCAGCGTGCTGATTCTGGTGTTCATGTACAACGCCGTCTCGCAGGCCGGGTCGGACTCGCCCGTCTATAGTTATATCTATCTGGGCAATGCGTTCTATATTTACGTGACGGAGGTGATGGCCGGGGCGTCATTCTCCATCCTCGACGACCGCGAGCGCTACCGTTCCCTCAAATACATCTACATCGCGCCGGTCAGTATCCCCATCTACCTGTTTGGCCGAGCCGTAGCCCGCTTTACCACCGGAACAATTGCCGTGGTGATTACGCTCGCAGCAGGCGTATTGTTCTTCGGCGTGCCCTTCAACCCGCTAGGCGTGGACTGGCCGATGTTCTTCGCCGCGTTAGCACTGGGCATTGTCTGCCTGGCTTTCATGGGCATCCTCATCGGTACCTGGACGTTGATTATTCGCACCGAGCCATGGTTCATCGGCGAGGCGACGGCGGCGGCGCTCTACCTGTTCAGCGGCGCAGTCTTCCCGCTGTCCATCCTGCCGGCCTGGCTACAACCCATCGGCTTTCTGCTGCCGATGACGTACTGGCTGGAGCTGCTCCGGCGCGCGCTGCTGGGGCCGGGCGCAGCAGCCTTCCCGACGCTTTCCGCCTTCTCCAACGCCGAACTGTTCGGCATCCTGATGCTTATCACCATCGGCTTCAGCATCGTTGCCCTCATTGCTTATCGCTACTTCGACCGCCGTGCGCGCGAGGAAGGCATGATTGACGCGCAGAGCAATTTTTAGAACGAAAGCGCGCCTTCCCTCCTTTCCCTCTTTTCCCTCATTTCCCCAACTTTCCCTGGATTTCCTCCCAGAGCGGCTGCAACACGGTCATCGCCCGCGCCAGTCGCCGGGCAATAGCGTCCAGCACCTCCGTGCTGAACGGTTCGTAGGGCACGGTCTCGTACACCTTCGTCCAGCCCTTGTCCCAATGCTCGGCCTCCCACTGCGGGCCGAGGATTGCCTTCACCAACACCATCCGGGCGGAGAAGCCACGCAGCAAGGCGGCGTTCAAGGCGCGGTCGCGGCTCTCGAAGTGCAGGCCAATCTCCAGTTTGTTGCGGCGCTCGCCCAGGTTCCAGACTTCGTAGTGTAGGCGTGGGTCGGTGTAATACAACTGGCAGAGCCAGCTCCGGTGCGCGCTGCGAAACTTCTGCAGGGCCGGGGGTAGATGTAGACGCACCGCCGCCGGCAGCGCAGCCATGAATTGCAAAGAGGTCAGGCGGGACATGATGAAAGCTGCGGTGGGAGTCAACGAATGCCGGTGACCAGCGTCTGCCAGTCGGTAGGCGGATGCTCGATGAGGGCGCGTGCGGCTTCGATGGTGGCGCGCGTCGGGTCGCGCTTTGCCGCCAGCAGGTCTTTGGCGAGCAGGGACGGTCCGATCGCCACACGCACGGTCACCCGCTGATAGCCCGGCCACAGCACTTGCAACATCGCCGCCATGTGTTCGCGGCCCGCCCGAGTCCGGCGCAGGCGTGTTAGCGGGTTGCGCAGCGCGCCCGGCGCGAACACGCCGCTGACGATCATCGGCACAATCTTCAGCTCCGGCACGTTGCGCGCATAAAACGAGATGCTCTGCGCCCAGCCCTCCAGCGAAGCGATAGCGTCGGGCATCACCGCCGGGTCCGGCTCGATGCGCCCCGCGGGGCAGGTGAGGATGATGGCGCCCTCGCGCAGACGATAGAGCACGGCGCGCGTGGCTGCGATGCGTCCAAGCGTGTCATCCGGGACGTAAATCAGCTTACGGTTGATATTAGGCAGGGCTTTGGTGAAGGGCCGCTCGCGGGCGATGATGAGCAGGTCGTCGCGGTTGATGGCGATAAAGGCGGCCAGCGTATCGGCTAGGCCGGGGTGATTGGAGAGCAGCAGCGCCGGCCCGCACTCGGGCACGTGCTCGCGCCCGGCCACTTGCAATTGATGAATGTACAAGCGAATGAGCCACTCGGCGGCGGCAGGCAGGCCGCGCTCACCGACCAGCGTATCGAAGCGGATGACTTGCCGGGCGAAGCGCCGCGCCGGCAGCCAGAACAGCGTGTCGAGCAAAAATCGGCCACGCCGCCAATGCGCCACGCCCAGCGCCTCATACACGTCGCCGAGGTTGATGCGCGTCAGCGTATCGAGCTGGTTAGCGTTGGGCGCGAAGGTGGGAAGCGCAGTCACGGCCTGTTCACCGTTCGGCTAAGCGCGCCGGGCAAAGACGGCGGGCGCGCCGCAGCCTGCGCAGCGCTCGGCGCCGGCCGGAATGTCGCGGCTGCAATAGAAGCATTCCCGCTTCGTGATGCTGCGTCCACAGTACGGGCAGAAGGAGTAACCTGCGCGCACATTCTGATTGCAGTTCACGCAGCGCGTGGTCTTTTCAACGGGTTTGACCTCGCTGCTGCCCCAGGGCGAGGGCGGCGGCCCGCTTGGCGTCTGCGGCTGTGGCCAGGGTGAGCTGCCCGACTTCTGTCGTGACTGTTGTTCCAGCACCTCCTGCACGATGCGGCCCAGGATCAATGCCGGGAACACCCAGCCATCCATGCCGCCCCAGCGACGGTGCTTGCCCCAGTCGCGCCGTCTCAGACGACCCAGGTCTTCCAGGTGGTCATCCAGGTCATCAAGAAAATCAAAGAGGTTCATCTGTGCGCTCCTCGTGCCCAATTGTACGCCGAGCCGGGCGCAAGGTTTTCGAGCAGCTGATAACGGGTGGGCTATTGCTCAACGCAAGGAGCGCAGTACCTGCCCGTCGCGTGATGGAACAGGCCTGAGCAGGTCAGAGCAGCGCAGCGTCTCCGGCCACGCGGACGAGAGATGAAGAGCCGTCGTCGGAGTTGGGAGAATCCGAAGGTGTGATGACAGGCAAGGAGGGC
>JAVQXV010000394.1:0-1670 GCA_033577755.1 Anaerolineales bacterium | reverse complement strand
AGTTCTATTTTCTCGAATGCGCGGCGCGCGTCGGCGGGGCCAACATCGCCGACGGTATCGAACTTGCTGCCGGCCTCAACCTGTGGGCTGAGTGGGTCAAGATCGAGCTGGCCCACCTGCGCGGCGAGCCTTATCACCTGCCCGAAGCGCGCAACGACTATTTCGCCGTAATCAATTGCCTGGCCCGACAGGAATGGCCTAACCTGGACGGCTATCAGGACTTCGAGGTCGTGTGGCGGCTGGTCAAGCCGTATCACGCCGGCCTCATCCTGGTCTCGCCCGACTTGGCGCGCCTCACGTCTCTCATTGAAACGTACACCGAGCGCTTTAGCCGCGACTTCCTGGCCGTGATGCCGGCGCGCGAAACGCTGCGCGAGTAAACGCGCTCAACGTCGTCACCGAATGCTATAGAATTGCCTTTGAAAACCATCTTGACTGCGAAGATACCGAATCCACGAAGTCACATGAAGGAACACGGAGAACTTTGCGCGCCCTTCGCGCCCTTCGCATCTTCGCGGTTCAAATGAGCATTCCTCAGCAAAGCTAAGCCATGCTTTCGGCCAATTCGCCTCATTTAATCAATCCCTGACGGATTTTCCGATGATTGACCTACCTTCCAGCGCTGACGTGGTAGTCATTGGGGGTGGCGTGATGGGCGCAAGCACCGCCTATCACCTGGCCAAACACGGCGGCCTCTCCGTCGTGCTGCTCGAACGTGAGGCCTTCTTCGGACAGGGTGCGACAGGCCGCTGCGCCGGCGGCATCCGCTACCAATTCGGCACGGAAATCAACATCCGCCTCTCCCAGCTCAGCCTGCCTATGCTCGACGCTTTTGAAGAGGAAACCGGCCAGCCGGCGCTGGTGCGCAAGTGTGGCTACCTCTTCGTACTCACGCGCGAGGCCGACCTGGCTGAGTTCCGGCGCAACGTCGCGCTGCAGCGCTCGCTCGGCGTGCACACCGAATGGCTCAGCGGCGACGAGGCGCGCCGGTTGGCCGCGCCATGCGTCTTCCCGGACGCGCTCGCCGGCACCTTCAACCCGAATGACGGCCTGGCCGACCCGAACAGCGTGGTAATGGGCTACATCAACGCAGCGCGACGCCTCGGCGCGAAATGCCTGACGGAAGTTGCAGTGACGGGCATACAGGTAGAAAGTGGGCGGGTAGAAAGTGTGCTGACGAACCGAGGGCGGATTGTGACACAGGTCGTAGTGAATTGCGCCGGCCCGTGGAGCGCAGCGGTCGGGCGGATGGTTGGGGTGGAGGTGCCGGTGACGCCGCTGCGCCGCCAGTGGCTGACGACCACCGCCTTGCCCGATCTGCCCGCCAACTTTCCCTTCGTCATTGACTTCGCGCAAAGCCTGTACTTCCACCGCGAGGGCGAAGGCGTGCTCACCGGCATGTCGAACCCGAACGAGACGCCGGGCGAGGACCAGAGCGTTGACCCGCGGTGGGAACTGACACACATGGAAGCCGCAACGCAGCGCCTGCCGCTGCTCGAAAACGCCGGCGTGGTCGCGCGCTGGGCGGGCCTATACGAGGTGACGCCGGACGCACACCCCATCCTCGGCGCGACGCCGGTGGCCGGCTTCTATCTCCTCACCGGCTTCTCCGGCCACGGCTTCATGCACGGCCCCATCGGCGGCAAGCTGCTGGCCGAAATCATCACAAC
>JAVQXV010000393.1:0-1679 GCA_033577755.1 Anaerolineales bacterium | reverse complement strand
GCTTATGTCAAGTTTTGTGATTTTAGCTATAACAGCACTTTCCCCCGTTCACTCAAGAAGGTGGCCACGTTGATGGCGGTGGTGGACTTGCCACACCCCCCTTTGAACCCAGTGACGGTAATCACCTTCATCCTGATGTCAGCATCCTTGAATCTAGAATACAAGAAAGTTGGAAGCTAGATGCCAGATAGTTCCCACTTTTGTGGGTGTGGCTTTTGCCCTCACCATTGGCTGCGCATGGCCAACTATCAGTCAATTTCATAGTTCTTGGCCAGAAACCCCAAGTTTTGCTTATCGCTTCCTGTAGGCCAACCTAATTGTTTGTGTTGGTTCTTTGTGCCTGTGTGCTTTGAGCGATTTTTTTCTCAGTAATTTCGGTTAGTAGATGATTCTATCGGGGTGTGTTTTATTGGTTGGGGGGGGCTGTGTGGTGGGCTTTTACCGCTAGCTAACCCCCGATCATTTTTGCTGGCATGTCTAAACATCTGCCTCTTACAAAGTAATGGCTTTGTGCTGATGAAAACTCTTTGCAAAGTACTAATTTTGTGCTGCTAAAGACGCGCAAGGCCCTACAAAATGGGCCCTACCCGGCCTTGTAACACGCCTGAAGGCACACTACGCCTGTAAAAGGGCTAATCCCCCCTCAACCGGGCGTCTAATTCGGCTTGTAACTGTGCCTTCAAACGTTCGTATTTGGCGCGCATGGCTTGCTGCAACTGGGGTAGAACTTCCGCGGGAATCGTCGCCAGCGCCGCCTCCACACTGGCCAGCCGTTGGCGCAATTGCTCCGCTTGTGCCGCCTTGTCTTGGGCCACCGCTTGTGCTAAGGCTTGAGCTTGTTCAACTTGCTGCTGGTGGGCTTGCTCGGCGGCCTGGTAGCGCTCTAGCCATTGCCGGCATTGCTCAAAAAATCCGGCGTTGTAACTGGCAAAGCGCCGGATGCAGGCGCTCACATACGCCCCCATCGCCTGAATCTGACAGCCCAGTTGCTCCCGCTCCCGCGCGTACCAGGCCAAAAAGCGCTGCATAATGGGCGATTTTCTAGCTTGACGCCACCAGCTTTGCAAGGACATCCGCGCGTAGCTGGGGTCGCTGTACTGCTCCAGCTGGTCAAAGACCGTCTGCAAACCTGTCAGGAGGTCTTCTAACGCGGGTGGGGGCAACAGGTCGGCGGCGGCCCCATCGGGCAAGGCCCCTTGCCACGGAATCGCCAGGTTCGTGGTCACTCCGGCAATTTCCAAAACATTGGACAACCGGTGCTGGGTGCCGGGCCGGTAGCGGGCGTGGCGGCGCAGATAGCCCCGTTGCTCTAGCAAGCGAATCAACCGGCGGGTGTGGCCCATTGAAAAGTTCATCTGTTTGGCCAGCCAGCGCACGCTGGCGCAGGCGGCGCCCAAGCGCCCGAAGCTCAGGGAAATGAGCAAGTCCATCAACCGCAAACAACTGTCGGGTAGCTGGTTGTGCTGGCAATCCTGGCTAACCTGGGCAAGAATCCCCCGTGCAGCTTGCCGTCGGGCTTGGCGGGAGTTCAGTGGCGGGGGGGTGTCGGAAGATGCTACTATCATCATACGGTTTGTGAGTTGTTAATTTTTGGCATGTCACTTTCTTACCATGTCTTGGTTCGACTGTGTAGTCCGTGAAGCAGACTTTTGGCATGGTAAGAAAGTTTTTCTAATCGT
>JAVQXV010000069.1:0-15162 GCA_033577755.1 Anaerolineales bacterium | reverse complement strand
TTGAATTCGGGGGCGGCGCAAAGACGTTAGCTAGCCGATTGATCAGAGTGGTCACGCGCCGGATTATACCGTGTGCACGCAAAACCTGTCAGCCGCACCCTGACCCTTCGACTTCACTCCGCTGAGCGCGCTCAGGGGAGCGGCGGGCGTCCGGCGATTACCGCTTCGGCTTCGCTCAGCGTCCGCTCAGGATGCCCGCCGCGTAGGGCATCCTGAGCGTGGCTTCGCTTAGCGAAGCCCGCCGAAGGACGAAGGGGCGGCACGTTCCCTGACAACCTTTGCGTGCAAACACTAGAGCGAATTCCTGATGGATTTACGGTTCCGTAGTAGAAACTCACTGAAAACAAGTCGAATTTTGCATGCCTTGCCGTAACTCAAGCTGGAAACCGCTCTATACCCCGGCCATTCGTCAAATCCGCAAACTTTGCTATGATTGTGCTCGTTCAACCTACGCCCCGGAGGAGACAATCCCCTATGCGAACTCTACTCAAATTGTCTACCCTGATTGATACTCTTACCGAACGCCTCGGCAGCCTTAACATTCTCCTTGTGCTGCTGACCATTGCCATTGGCGCGTTCAACCCCATCTCGCGCTATGTTGGAAGCTATCTGGGTGTCAAGCTTACCTCGAACGCCTTCCTGGAGTTGCAGTGGTATCTCTATTCGATGATTTTTTTTCTGGGATTCGCCTATGTTCTCAAACACGGCATCAACGTGCGCGTGGACTTCCTCTACACCAACTGGAGCCCCAAGGCCAAAGCCTGGGTGGACTTAATCGGCACGGTGTTTTTTCTTATTCCTTTCTGCCTCCTCGGCCTGTACGTCACCTGGAACCCGGTGCTCATCTCCTGGGGCCGGCTGCCCGACGGCACGTTTGGCAATTGGGAACTTTCGCCCGACCCGGAAGGCTTGCCACGTGCGCCCATTAAGAGTTTCATTCTCGTTTCCTTCTCCCTGTTGTTGCTCCAAGCCATCTCCCAAGCCATAAAGTATTCAGCTATCATCCTCGGCGACCGCGCTGTGGTGCAAGCAGTCGTCTCCAGCATCGAAACAGACGTGGCCACGGGCGCAACGTTGCAATAACCACCTAACCCTACAAAACTTCTAGACTCAGAGAAAGGCCGGATTATGGGAACCGAATGGCTTGCCCTGTTGATGTTTGCCGGTTTCTTCTTCATCTTGCTTAGCGGCTATCCTGTGGCCTATTCCTTCGTTGCGACTTCGATCATCTTTGGTCTGCTGGGGCTGGCTCTGGGGGAGTTCAATCTTAATCGCCTGTTGCTTCTGCCTAATGTTTGGTTCGGCACCATGTCGAACTTCACATTGCTGGCCATACCGTTCTTTGTCTTTCTCGGCACCGTCTTCGAGAAATCCGGTTTGGCCGAGGAGCTGCTGGAGACGATAGGCGTTCTGCTCGGTCCGCTGCGTGGTGGGCTGGCGTTGACTGTGGTGGTGGTGGGGGCACTCCTGGCGGCGACGACCGGCGTGGTGGCGGCGACCATTATCGTCATGGGAATGCTCTCGCTGCCGACCATGTTGAAATACGGCTACGATAAGCAACTGGCCAGCGGCGTGATCATCGCCTCCGGCACGTTGGCACAGCTGATCCCGCCCAGCCTGGTGCTGGTGGTGCTCAGCGACCAGATCGGCGTAGGGGTGGGCGACCTGTTTGCCGGCGCGCTCATCCCCGGCCTGATGTTGACGGCCTCCTATGCGCTTTACGTGATGATTATATCCTGGCTGCGGCCTTCTGCTGCGCCGGCGCTGCCGCCGGAGGCGCGCACGTTGCGCGGCTTCGAACTATATCGCCGCGTTGTGCGTTCGGTAGTGTTACCGGCTTTTCTGATCTTTGCCGTGCTCGGCAGCATCTTCTTCGGCATCGCCACGCCGACGGAGGCCGGCGGCATCGGTGCGCTTGGTGCCTGTGTGCTGGCTGCGCTGAACGGTCGGCTCAATCGGCAGGTGTTGCGGGATGCGGCAGCTGCGACTGCTCGACTGACGGCGCTGGTCATCAACATCCTGTTTTGCTCGTCGCTGTTCAGCCTGGTCTTTGATGAACTGGGCGGCAAGAAGCTGGTGACCGACCTGCTGGTGGCCTTGGGCAGCCAGAACGGCGTCATTGCCTATATGATCGTCGCTAACATTGTGATTTTTCTTCTAGGCATCTTCCTGGAGTTCACCGAGATTTCATTCATCGCTATGCCGCTGCTGGTGCCGGCAGCGATGGCGTTGGGCATCCCACTGGTCTGGTTTGGCGTGGTTATGGCCATCAATCTCCAGACGGCCTTCGTCTCACCACCGGTGGGCTTCTCACTTTTCTACTTGCAAACGGTGGCTCCGAAAGAGATCAGCACCCTGGATATTCACCGGAGCGCCCTGCCGTTCATGGGGCTACAGCTGTTGGTGCTCATCCTGGTCATTGCCTTCCCGGAGACGGTGACCTGGCTGGTACAGGTATTCAATCAGATTCGCTAGCACCGGCGAGAAAGAAAAGAAACGGACGGAAGCTCTTTCGCTTCCGTCCGTTTTTCCTTCTGAATGGATCGGTGAGTCCACTGCAAAAAGGATGTTTCACCGCTGAGATCGCAGAGCACGTGGAGAAATAATCTTGAAGAACTCTGCGGTCCTTGCGCTCTCTGCGGTGAGTTTTTTCAGTGTACTCATCGGTGCAACCTTATGGATTCAGCTTGGACGTCAGGAAGCGTGCCATACCGCCTTCATTGATGTTGTGCCAGGCAATGATGCGGTCGCGGAACGCTTTCCACTGTTCGAAAACGGCTTTGAAGTCGGGGTCTTTGGCGGAAAATTCATCGTATAGCTCAAAGGCCGCTTTCTCCGCTGCTTCTAGGATTTCCCTGCTGTATGGACGCAGTTTGGTGCCGCCCTCGATGAGGCGCTGCAGCGCTTCGTTGTTGCGCGCGTCGTAACGGGCCATCATGATGACGTTGGCTTCCATGGCTGCGCTCTTGATGGCCTCCTGATACTCCGCCGGCAGCTTTTTCCACTCGTCGAGGTTGACCTCGACCTCGAGCGTCGGCCCCGGCTCCCACCAACCCGGATAGTAGTAGAACTCGGCCGCCTTGTTGAGCTGCAGCTTCTCGTCATCATATGGGCCGACCCATTCGGCAGCATCCACGGCGCCGGTGGAGAGCGCCTGGAAAATTTCGCCGCCGGGGAGGACTTGCACCGTGACTCCCAGTTTGGTAAGCACCTGACCACCCAGGCCGGGGATGCGCATCTTCAGGCCCTTCAGGTCGTTCACGGTGTTGATTTCTTTGCGGAACCAGCCACCCATCTGTACGCCGGTGTTGCCTGCCGGGAACTGGATCACGTTGAACTTCTTGGCGTAGAAGTCTTGCAGGAGCTTTAGCCCGCCGCCCTCGTACAGCCAGGCGTTTTGCTGCTGGTAGTTCAGACCGAACGGCAGCGATGTGCCGAAAGCCGTCACCGGGCTTTTGCCCACATAGTAGTAGGACGCTGTATGGCCGATAGGCACGGCGCCCTGAGAGACCACGTCTAGCACCTGCAGGGCAGGAGCCAGCTCGCCCGCCGGACGCGGATCGATCTTGAACTTGCCGCCGGTCAGCGCGGCTACGCGCTCGGCAAACACCTGTGCGCCGCCGAAGATCGTGTCCAGCCCCAGCGGCCAGCTGGTGGCCATCTGCCACGTAATCTCCGGGAGGCCGGCCTGTGCAACTTGAGCGGCAGTAGGGGAGGCGACAGGGGCCGCCGTTGGCGCCTGGCCTTGCGTGGGCGTCGGGCCGGTGGTGGCCGTGGCAGCAGGCGTCGGTGTGGCCGTAGCTTGCGTGGCGCAGCCGACCAGGCCGATGGCAGCGCCGCTTGCCGCTACGGTTTTGAGGAACTCGCGACGGTTCATGGACATGGCTCTTTTTCTCCTTGTGTTGTGAAGGGAGGTGGATGAATGTGGCGATTTTACTGAAGCGAAAAGCATCAGTCAATTGTGATTTTTCAATCCCTGACCCGGTTTGCCCTCGGCAGGCAGTGCTCAACGGCTGGAAATTGTGTGCACGCAAAGGTTGTCAGGGAACTGGCCGCCCCTTCGCCCTTCGGCGGGCTTCGCGCGGCGAAGCCACGCTCAGGATGGCCTGCGCGGCGGGCCTCCTGAGCGGACGCCGAGCGAAGCCGAAGCGGTAATCGCCGGACGCCCGCCGCTCCCCTGAGCGCGCTCAGCGGAGCGAAGCCGAAGGGTCAGGGTGCGGCGGACAGGTTTTGCGTGCACACGCTGGAAATTCATGCCTGGCGCGATCTGCCCAAGTTGTGCTAATGTGTGCCCGGTCTGCAACTCGCTAACAGAGCGCTGCCATCATGTCCCGAAAAAAGCAATCCACACCACCCCCGCTTCCGCGCCGATTGCGCGAAGCCCTTGATGAGGCACACAAGCTCATGGGAAACAAGCAATGGTTGCAGGCCCTTGACCTGCTCCAGCCGCTGACAGAGGAGTATCCAAAGTCCGCCGAGCTGTACAAAATTCTGAGCAACATCTATGTCGGCCTGGGCGATGCTCACGGCGTCCTGCATGCTGCGCAGACCCTCGCCGAACTTGAGCCGCGCACCCCTCTGATTCAACTGAATCTGGCCGGCGCTTATCTGGCTAATAGCTGGCCGGCCATCGCCCTGCGTGTCTTTCGGAATTTCCTGCGTCGCTGGCCGGGACATCCCAGGGCCGCCGAAGTGAACGAAACGGTCGCAAAACTAGGCCAGGTGATCCACGCAGCCCTGACCGACCTCGGCCTGCCGGAGGCCGACGGGTTAGCCGTGCTGGAGCTGCACGAGGACCTTCAGGTTCAACTCCAGCTCGGTCACTATGAACGTGCGCAACAGTTGGCCGCGGAGGTGCTGCGCCGCAAACCCGACTTCGCGCCGGCGCTCAACAACCTTGCCCAGGCTCAGGCGCTGCAGGGCCGCTATGCCGAGGCCATCGCCACCTGTGATCGGGTGCTGGCCTTTCAGCCTGATAACATCCACGCGCTCTCGAACCGCCTGCGTTGCCTGGTCTTGAGCGGCCGGCTGGAGGAGGCGGAACAGGCCAAGGCGCCCCTGCTGGCGTCGCAGGCCCCGGCGACCGATGGCTGGGTGAAGAAGGCCGAGGCGTTGGCATACCTCGGCGACGACGAAGCGATGCTGGCACTGTTCAGTCAAATTCCAAAAAAGGAGCTTTCTTCCGCCCATGCCATGCTCTGGCACTATGCTGCGGTGGCAGCCTGCATGCTTGGAAAGGAGTCGGATGCGCGGCGCTACTGGCAGGAAGCGCTCAAACACAACCCGACGCTCTCGCTGGCGCGCGCTAACCTGGACGATCTCAAGCGGCCTGTCGGGGAACGCGAAGGACCTTGGCCGTTCACCCTCAACTATTGGCTGCGCGAAAATATCGCGCGCGAGCTTGAGCGGGCGGCCCGAGACCGGCGTGACAACACCCTGCGCGACGCCGTGCGCGAGGTTCTGGCCCACCATCCCGAAATCACGGCGCTGGCCCCGCGCCTGCTCGAGCGTGGCGGCCGTGAGGGCCGCGAGTTCATCCTCAGGCTGGCCGAAGTGGCGGCCACGCCGGAGCTGCTGGAGGCGACGAAGGCCTTCGCCCTCGGGCGGCGCGGCTCGGATGCCATGCGCATGAAGGTGGCTCAGACCCTGGCCATGCACGGCCTGCTGCCGCGCGGCGCGAAGACGAGGCTCTGGCTGAGGGGTGAGTGGCAGGACATGTTGATGTTGGGCTTCGAAGTCCATGGCGAGCCGGTTCGGGTTCAGGGCCGTTCGCCGCAGGTGGAGCGCTGGCTTGATGAGGCTCATGCGCGGCTCCGCGCCGAAGAGTGGGAGGCGGCCGAGCAGCTCCTGCAGAAAGCCGTCCAGGCCGAGCCGAACCAGCCCGATCTGTTGTATAACCTCTCTGCCATCTACCTCGCCACCGGCCGTAAGGCGCAGGCCGAGGCCCTCTGGGAACAGATTCATGCCAGCGACCCGGACTATCTGTTCGCTCGCACTGCCCTGGCGCAGCGCGCCGCGAAATGCGGAGAGGTAGAGCGCGCCCGCCAGCTTCTCGACCCGCTGCTCTCGCGCGTTCGTTTGCACTACAGCGAGTTGTCCGCGCTGGCCGCCGCGTACATCGAATTGTTGCTGGCCGAGGGCCAGCACGATAGTGCGCTGTCCTGGCTGAAAATGTGGGAGGAGATTCGGCCTGATGACCCGGCGCTCGATCATTACCGCTCCAAGCTGGGCCAGGCCGAGCGCCCGCGAATGCCGCGTCTATCTCAGCTCAGCAGCCTGCTACGGCGGCGCCATGGGTAACCATCCCCCTTTCAGTGTCCGAAACCACTTTACGAATCTTTCGTCCTCACCCGCCAAATCTGGAAGACTTCGGAGTCGAAACCTTTCAACGTGGTTGTACCCGACTCCAGATGCAGACCGTTGACCGGGTTGGCCAGCAGTGCGCTGACCTCGGGGTCTTGCAGCACAGAGTCTGAGAGCACCACATCTTCGCCGCTGGATAGCTCAACTAGGCGTGCGGCGACGTTCACCGTTGTACCGAAGTAGTCCAGCCGGTCATTAAGGTTGACGGCGATGCACGGGCCGTGATGGATACCGACCTTGAGCCGCAGCGGGCGTGCCGGCGCGGGCGGTTTGCTGAGCATCTGCTGTGCCCGGAGCAACGCGCGCACTGCCGACGCCGGCCGGCGGAAGACGGCCATCACCGCATCGCCCAGGTTCTTGACGATGCCGCCTTCTTCCAGCGCGATGGCCTCGCGCAGCACGTCGAAGTGCTGCATCACCAGCCCGAAGGCCGCGGCGTCGCCGATTTCGCGGTACAGGCGCGTCGAGCCGCGCAGGTCGGTGAACAGGACGGTCAGGCTGCCGACGGAGATCTGTTCGCCGGGGCGAACGGCCTCGTTGGTGAACAGGTCACGGAACACTTGCAACGCGGTCACATCGGCGGCCAGTGCGGCTTGGTCGCTCCAGGCCGTGCGTTCCAGAATGAAGAGATGCTCGCCTGGCTCCGGGTTGTGTAAGGTTAGCTTTGCGCGCGGCGCGATTCTCACCTCACCGCCGGCGCCGATGGTCAGCTCCGCTTCTACGGCGCCGTCAGCGCTGACGGTCACCGGTTGCGTGCCCGGCAGCTCCAGTGCGCGCCGGCGATAGCGGCCTGGCTCCAGGGCCACCATCAAAGTGCGCCGCTCGCCGGGTCGGAGCAATTGCTGGATGACGATGTGCGGCGTTACCTGTGGCCCGGCAATGCAGAACACCGTGCGCCTCACCGGGCGGATGGCCGGGTTCGGGTGAAAGGTCAATTCCACCGAGTGCTCCAGGTCGGCGGTGAAATCCACGTTGCAGGTGTCGCAGTGTGCGCGTGTTCGGTTGCTCAGGCCGGAGAGCGAGTCCACCTGTAAAGCCGCATTGCGGCAGTGAGGACAGACCAAATCCCATTCAAAATTCAGTAGACCGGCTCGTGTGGCATGTAAGCAGAGGCTCAACACTTGGCGGCGTGGACTGCTCCACAGGTCGGCCAGCACGTACGGTCGCAGCCGCATGACCGCCGTGTCATCCGCGTGTTGAATGAGGTGAACGAGACGTGCCACCAGATCGGCCTCAAAACCCTGCGCGTGAAGTTGTTGGACGGCAGCCTCAAGGCGTTCGGCACCTCCGGGCGCAAGCTCTACGTGGGCCGGCAGGTCGAGGCGTGTGCCGCCACTCGCCGCAAAGCGATCGTAGCGCCGGATGGCGCGCGCCATCTGCCAGCGCGTGATCACTCCGATTTGAAGCGGCAAGGCGAAGGCGACGAGGGCGTTCGCGGGGGTTGCCCAAACCTGATACGTTAGCGTTGAGCCGCCCTCGGGCCGGGGCTGGAGCTCGGCCAGCATGCGAAACTCACGCAATGGGTTGAGGAGGGCAGGGCGGAAGCGGCGCTGCACACCATAGCGCAGCGGACGCACCCACTCGAATGGCTGCTCTTCATACTCCAGTGTGACGCCGTACATCTGTACCTGCAGCCGGCGTACGGCGTTGGCCAGGCGCCGGCCGGGCGCCAGCAGGTTCTTCACCGGCGAGAGACCGCTGTCCTGATTGACCCGGTCGGTATCGGCAATGAAGGGCCAGAAGGCCTCAGGTGTGGATTGAAGCTGCCAGACCCAGCGAAAGTGAAAAGGGCGCATATTGGTGTGTCGTCCGGAGGCTGAGTATTAGGGAAGAAGATTTTCGGTGGTAGGGTAGGCAGGATATGAATTGGTTGAGCCTACCTAAACGGAGAGTCTCCGTGGGGTCAGACGGCCGGGGGAGGTGTATCTTGGCAACAGTGTCAAATATCACTATCATATCTTTGCCAAAAGGACTAATATGCTAACATGAAAGTGCCCACCGGCTCGACAGCAAGTACGTCATCGGGAGGGCCGTCATGTGTGTTCATCCTGACCGTCCCGGAGACCTGAAGCTAAGGCTTTAGGTAGGGCGGTCTTTGTGTTCTCCCGACCTGAGCGGCCGAGCGCCTCGGGGTTGTTCCGGTCGGAGTAAGGAGGTCAACATGTCTGCGTGTCTGGAACGTCTGAAGGCGCTGTTTGCCGAGAATGGGGTGCGATACGAGGCGCAGCGGCATCGCATGGTGTTCACCTCCCAGGCCGTCGCTGCCGAACTGCACGAGAAGGGCGCGCACGTAGCCAAGGTGGTGATTGCCTGGGCGGATGGTAAACTGGTGATGCTCGTGCTGGCTGCGCCCGACCACGTGGACTTTGAGAAGGTGATGAAGTTGCTGGGGGCGGAGTACGTCCGCGCTGCGCGAGAGGATGAGTTCAAGTTCCGCTTCCCGGATTGTGAACCCGGCGCGATGCCGCCCTTTGGCAACCTGTATCAGATGCCTACGTATTTAGAGCGCAAGCTTAGCCGCCAAACCGAGCTGGTGCTGCAGGCCGGCACCCATCAGGACACCCTCAAAATATCTATGGCCGATTACCTGCGGCTGGCTGCGCCCTCGATAGCCGATTTTGCCCTACGGCCTCATCCTGCCGAACATGCCGGCTAAGTTTTCCGGCACCGGCTGTAAACAACGACCCTTGCGTCACACTGCGTAGGCCGAGGCGCACCCGGCCTCTGGCGAAACGTTCGGAGGTGGTGCGTTGCTGTCAGTATCGCGTCAACCCATTTCTCCTCGCGGGAGCTTTTATGAACCAAATCCTGCCCGAAGATTTGAAGAAGCTGGTCACAATTGAGGGGTCGGGCTGCGTTTCGCTCTACCTCTCCACACACCGCAACGGCGCCAATATACCTGAGGACCAACTACGGCTGCGCAACGGCTTGCGGGAGGCCGAGGCACGCCTGGCGGCGGCAGGTTGGCGCGCGCCTGACATCGCGGCGCGCCTGGAGCCGGGCTTGCGGTTGCTCGGCGACAGTTACTTTTGGCGTCACCTGAACAATGGCCTAGTGCTCTTCCTTACGCCCGAGGGCGCACTAACGTATTGCCTGCCGTTGGCTTTTACGCAAAAGGTTATCGTGTCGCGGCGACCGCATCTCACGCCGCTCTGGCCGCTGTTCTATGAGGATGGCGTCTTCTACGTGCTGGCGCTCAGCCAGAACTCGGTGCGCTTGTTTCGCGGCACGCGCTGGGAGCTGGTTGCTGTGTCGTTGGAAGGCCTGCCCCATAACCTGGCCGAAGCGCTACGTTTTGACTCATTCGAGAAGGAAGTACGGTTCCGCCCCGGCGTGCCGCGCGGGCCGGGCCGGCGCTGGTCGGCCATCTTCTACGGCAGCGGCGGAGGTGAAGAAACCTATAAGGAGGAACTGGCGCAATATTGTCATCAGATTGATCACGGCCTGCGCGAATGGCTGAAGGCCGAGACGGCGCCGCTGGTGCTGGCCGGCGTGGCGTATCTCACCGCTCTCTATCGCGAGCAAAGTCGTTATCCGCACCTGGTCGAGGCAAGCATTGACGGCAATCCGGAACGACTGAGTCCGGAGACGCTGCATGAGCAGGCCTGGGCCATCGTGGCGCCGCGCTTCCGGCAACGCCTGGCGGAAGCGCTGGCGGCTTATCGCCGCTTGAGCAACACGCGCCGCGTCACCGCCGACTTGCACAAGGCCTTGCATGCCGCCCATTGCGGTCAGGTGCAGACCCTGTTCGTTGCAGCCGACCAGGAAGCCTGGGGGACGTTCGACCCGGAGACGCAAGCGGTACGGACACAATCACAGCCATCGCTCGACGCTGATGAACTGCTCAACCTGGCCGCGCTCCGAACGTATGCTTCGGGCGGGAACGTGTACGTGGTGCCGAAGGACGAGATGCCGGCAGCCGCACCGCTGGCCGCATTGCTGCGTTACTGAAGTCGCCCACAGAAGTGCTGTGAACGTTGGGAGAAGACCTGCATGGCCCTGAGTCTATCGCCCTTGCCGCCTGAGGCTTTACGCCGCGTTTGCGAACCGTCCGGTTTCGATTTTGAGACCACTGCCCAGTTGCCGGAGCTGGCCGAGGTTCTCGGCCAGCCGCGCGCTGTCGCGGCGCTGGAGTTCGGCGCGAGCATTGCCGGCCATGGCTTCAACCTATTTGCACTTGGCCTCCCCGGCTCCGGCAAGACCACGTTGATCCGTGAGCATCTGGAGCGTCGTGCTGCCACGCAGCCTGCACCGCCCGACTTGGCCTACGTCTTCAACTTCGCCGACGCGCGCCGCCCGCAGCTGCTGCGCCTCCCGCCCGGCAAAGCGACCCAGCTCAAGCAGGATATGGCCGCGCTGGTGCGCGAACTTCAGGAAGCTATCCCACGCGCCTTCGACAACAAAGAATACGCTGCTCAACGCGACAAGTTAATGGAGCAACTGGAGCGGCAACGGCGCGAGACTCTCACCCGGCTGGAAAACTACGTCAGCCAGTACGGTTTCCAGCTCATCAAGACGCCGGGCGGCCTGCTGCTTGCGCCTGTCATCAATGGCTCGTTGATTTCCGAAGAACAGTTGGAGAAGTTGACCGACGAGCAGAAGGAGAAGCTGGTCAAAATCCGCGAGAAGTTGCAGGCAGAAATCGAGGAAGGCATCCGCCGCGTCCGCGAGCTGGAGAAGGGGATACAGGACGCTTTGCGCGCGCTGGACATCGCGACCGCTTCGGGCGCGGTGCGGCACAGCCTGGACGATTTGCGGGCCAAGTATCGTGACCAGGAAGCAGTGCTCCGCTATCTCGACGCCGTACAGGCCGATGTGGTCGAACATGCCGACGACTTCCGTAAAAGCAAGAAAGACGCAGAGCAGCCGTCCATGCCGTTCCCGCTCTCCTTCCCAGGCGCGACAGAAGACCCGTTTACTCGTTACAAAGTCAATGTCCTGGTGGATAACGCCGGCCAGACCGGTGCGCCTGTCATCGTGGAGAGCAATCCCACTTACCACAACCTGACGGGGCGTATCGAGCATCGTGCCATGTGGAACGCCGTCGTCACCGACTTCACTATGATCAAGCCCGGCGCGCTGCATCGCGCCAACGGCGGCTATCTCATCATCCCGGCGCGCGAGTGCCTGCTTAACCCTTTTGCCTGGGATGGCCTGAAGCGCGCACTCAAGGATCGGGCAATTAAGATAGAGGAGCTGGGCACGCAGCTTAGCCTGATCAGCACGATCACCCTTGAGCCGGAGCCGGTGCCGCTCGATGTGAAGGTAGTGCTCATCGGCAGTCCGCTGCTCTATTACCTATTGCTGGCCTATGACGAAGACTTCCAGAAGCTCTTCAAGGTCAAAGCCGATTTCACTACTGAGATGCCGCGCACGCCCGACGCCGAAAAGGCGTATGCGCTTTTCATCGCCTCTATCACCCGCGCCGGCAAGTTGTTGCCCTTCGACCGCAGCGCAGTCGCCCGCGTCGTCGAGTACGGCTCGCGCGCCGTCGGCGACCAGACCAAGCTCTCCACTCGCTTCGGTGACATCGCCGACTTGATCCAAGAGGCCGCCCACCGCGCGGCACAGAACACGCACACCTGCGTCACCGCCGAAGATGTACGCCTTGCCGAAGAAGCACGGCGCTTTCGCAGCAACCTGATCGAGGAGCGTTTGCAGGAAGCCGTGCAGCGGGGGACTCTGCTTATCGAGACGACAGGCCGTGCCGTCGGGCGAGTTAACGGCCTGTCGGTGCTAAGCCTGGGCGATTACGCTTTTGGCCATCCTTCGCGGATCACAGCGACGGTTGGGCCGGGGAGGCGCGGCGTGGTCAGTATCGAGCGCGAGGTAGAACTGAGCGGCCCCATTCACGGCAAGGGCGTGCTCATCCTGAGTGGCTATTTGTTGAAGCAGTATGGCCAGTCCGCCCCGCTCAGCCTCTCGGCCAGCCTGGTGTTTGAGCAGTCCTATGGGATGGTGGAGGGTGACAGCGCCTCGCTGGCCGAGTTGTATGCGCTGCTCTCGGCGCTGTCCGGCCTGCCGCTGCGGCAGGACATCGCTGTGACCGGCTCGGTCAATCAGCATGGTCAGGTACAGGCGGTCGGCGGCGTCACCGAGAAGATCGAGGGCTTCTTCGACGTTTGTCGTCAGAAAGGGCTCACCGGCCAACAGGGTGTGCTCATCCCGGCAGCGAATAAGCCGAACTTGATGTTGCGCGATGACGTTGTGGAAGCAGTGCGGGCCGGGCAGTTCAACGTGTGGACGGTTGAGGATGTGGATGCCGGCCTGGAGCTGCTTACCGGCGTGCCCGCCGGCGAGCGTGATGCGCGCGGTATCTACCCAAAGGGCAGCGTACATCGTGCTGTGGCCGAGCAACTGGCGAAGTACGCGCAGGCGCTGCGGGCAGAAGGCAGGGGCCGAGCCGCCGCCCGGCGCAAACGAACGCCGACCCGCATCGGATAGCTTGGCACAAGGTAGACCGAGCCTTACCCCGTCCCGAATTGCCGGTCGCCGGCGTCGCCCAGGCCGGGCACAATGTAGCCGATCTCGTTCAGGTGGTCATCAATCGCGCCGATGTGGATGGGCACGTCTGGATGGTCGGTCTGCAGACGACGGATGCCCTCCGGCGCAGCGATCAGGCCGATGTACTTGATGCGGCGCACGCCCCAGGACTTGAGTAGCGTGCAGGCCGCCGAGGCCGAGCCGCCGGTCGCCAGCATCGGGTCGAGCAGCAGGCACAACTGCACGCGCGGCTCTACCGGCTTATTGGCGTAATACTGCATTGGTTCCAACGTGCGCTCATCACGCTTTAGGCCGATGTGCCAGACCTCTGCGCCCGGCATCATCTCCCAGATTCCTTCCACCATGCCCAATCCGGCGCGCAACACCGGCACCAGGCCGATGTCCTGCGTCAGGCGCTGACATCGTGCAATGCCCAGCGGTGTAGTGACTTCGATCGGCTCGACGGCCAGATCGGTGGTGGCCTCGTAGGCTAGCAGAATGCTGATTTCGCGCACCAGCTCGCGGAACTTCTTCGGTTCAGTGTCAATGCTGCGCAGCAGGGCCAGCTTGTGCGCCACCAGTGGATGCCGGGAGGGATACACGTTTGGGGTCATAGTGTCTCCAGACGTAGGATATGGGCATTGTACCTCCGCCGGCGCCTCATCGCTATTCGCTTATAATCTTCTCTGCCATGCCGAACGACAAAGACCGTTTGCTCGCGCCGGAGCGTAAACCTGAAGATCAGGCCGACCACGCGCTGCGGCCTAAGCGCTTGGCAGACCTGGTAGGGCAGGACAAGGTGCGCGAGAACTTGCAGATCCTGATTGAGGCGGCCCGCAAGCGCGGCGAACCGCTCGACCATATCCTGTTTTACGGCCCGCCGGGCTTGGGTAAGACGACGCTGGCGCACATCCTGGCCAATGAGATGAACGTTAACGTCAAGGTGACCGCCGGCCCGGCCATCGAGCGCGCCGGCGACCTGGCCGCCATCCTCACCAACCTACGCGCCGGCGACATCCTGTTCATTGACGAAGTGCATCGTTTGGGCCGCGCCGTGGAAGAAGTGCTCTACCCGGCGATGGAGGACTATGCGCTTGATATCGTCATCGGCAAGGGGCCAAACGCGCGCAGCATCCGCCTGTCTCTGCCGCGCTTCACCGTGGTGGGCGCGACGACGCGGCTGGCACTGATAACGGCGCCGCTGCGGGCGCGCTTCGGCGCGGTCTTTCGCCTGGATTTCTACGACCAGGCGGCGATGGAGCAAATTGTGGCGCGGGCCACACGCCTGCTCAACATCGCCGCTGCGCCGGAGGGCGTGGCCGAAATTGCGCAACGGGCGCGTGGGACGCCGCGCGTGGCGCTGCGCTTGCTCAAGCGGGTGCGCGACTATGCCCAGGTGCGCGCCGAAGGTGCCATCACCCGCGAGGTGGCCGCTGCTGCGCTCGACCTACTAGAAGTAGACCCGCTTGGCCTGGACGACATTGATCGGCGCGTGCTGCGCATCATCATCGAGAAGTACGGCGGCGGGCCGGTCGGCTTGGAGACCATCGCCGCCGCCATCAGCGAAGAGCCGGACACCATCATGGACGTGGTGGAGCCGTATCTTTTACAGAAAGGCTTTCTGGATCGAACGCCGCGCGGGCGCATGGTGACGCGGGCTGCCTATGAGCACCTCGGCCTCACGCCGCCGGCAAACGGAGAGCAGCCGAAACTAATCTGAGCCTATGCCTGACCTAACCACAATTGGACGTTGGGTGTTTCTGGCCGGAGTCGCCTTGATGGTTTTAGGCGGCGTGCTCTGGCTGGTGGGCCGCTTTGGCCTGCCGTTGGGGCGCCTCCCCGGCGACATCTTCATTCAGCGTGACGGCTTCTCGTTCTACTTCCCTATAACCACGATGATTCTGCTCAGCCTGATCCTGACCGTCGTGGCGAATCTGATCGGACGCTTCTTCAATCGCTGAATGCAACTGCTGAGTGCACTAAAAAAACGCGCCGCGGAGAATGCGGAGAGCACAGAGTTCTTCATTATTTTATTACCGGACTTTGGCAGGCGTCACTTTTGACGCCAGACAAGGCGACTTGCTACCTTGCGTGACCGCCATATTTTGTGTCCAAACTACGATTTGCCAAGACCCCGGTTTCATTATCTCTCCACGTGCTCGGCGATCTCAGCGTTGAAACATCCTTTATGCAGTGAACTCACACGTGCAATGACCGGTGAACGATTGCCTAATGCTAAGCCACACCCACCAAGGAAAGTCAAATGTCCACCAACCCTTTGCGCGAACTTCAGAAACTCGGCCAATCGCCATGGCA
>JAVQXV010000068.1:0-15203 GCA_033577755.1 Anaerolineales bacterium | reverse complement strand
CCGAAGAGCAGGCCCGCCGCAATCGCCAGCAGAATCCCGTCCATCGAGAAGCTGTACTCCATCGGGAAGCCGAAGGCGCTGAAGGCGTTGATGGCCATGTAGCCGAGATAAAGGCCGCTGAGCAGCCCGAAGGCCGTGCCGATGGCCGCCAGGATGAGCGCCTCGGCCAGCACGATGGTGCGCACCTGGTTACGCGTCGCGCCCACCGCGCGCAGCATGCCGATCTCGCGCGTGCGCTCGATCACGCCGATGGCCAGCGTGTTCACCATCGCAATCAGCGAAGGGATGGCCAGGAACACCACCAGCACATACATCCCCAGAAAGACCGCGTCGAACAACCGGATGTTCTCGTCCACGTACTCCTGGCCGACGATGAGCTTGAACTGCGGATAGGGCTTGAGCGCCTCGCGCAGGCCGGCCTCCACCGCCGCCGGGTCGGCCCCCGGCGCGCGGTTGACGCGCAGGAACACGTCCTCGGTGCGGCCAAAGTCGTTGGCGATGTTGTCCTGCGAGATGTACACCGTGGTGGTCTTGGCGTTTAGGTAATCGCTCGCCACCGCCACGATTTTGTACGCGACCTCTCCGTTCGGCGTGAGCAGGTTGATTTCATCGCCGACGTTCAACCCCGCGGTGGCCTTGAGCACGCCGTTGATGATGGCGTTGCGCCCGCTCGCCAGCGCGGCATATGCCGCAGCGCGGTCGCCCTCCAGGAAATCGAGGTCGCTGGTGGCCTGATACGACTCCGGCTCGAGGCCCAGCACGCCCACCGCCACGCCGTTGACCTCACTGGCGGCGAAGCGCTGCGTGCTCACCACGCCCACGCCTTCCACCGCGCGCAGCCGCTCTGCCAGTTCGGGCGAGGCACCTACGTTCAGCCCCCACACCGCAACCGTCGGCGGCATGAGCAGATAGTCGCTGCTCAGCGTGTTACGAAGCATCGAGATGAAGGTGCCCGAGATGCTGGCGAGGACGCTCGAGGCCATGACCACGATCGCCAGCGCGATCATGGTGGTGGCGGCGGTCACCGCGGCGCGGGTGGGCTGGCGCGCCAGGTTGCCCTCGGCCAGATGTGCCGTGCCGGCGCGCGCAAAGGCCAGCGCCAGCAGCCGGCCGAACAGCCGCGCAATCGGACCCACCAGCGCCGGCCCGATGAGCACCAGTCCCACCACAAACAGCAGCGCGCCGAGGGAGATCAGCCCGTTGCTTTGGGAAAGGAGGGCAACGATGGCCAACGCCACGCAGACGACACCGGCCCAGAAACCGGCGGTGGTCACCGGCTTGAAGATTGCCTCACCCACGGCGGGCCGCAGCGCCTCCAGCGGCGTGACGCGGCTGGCGTTGCGCGCCGGCAGCAGCCCCGCCAGCAGGGTGATGCCCACGCCCATCACGATCGAAATCACAACCAGCTCCACCGTGACCACCGGCTCGCTGACGTCAATGTTGAGGAATTGTCGCCCGATGGCGGTGAAGACGCTCAGCGCCAGCCAGCCGAAGCCGTAACCCAGCAACAGGCCGAGCGCCGTGCCGATGACGCCCTGCAACAGCCCCTCCGTGAGTATCAGCGCGAGGATGGTACGCTGGCCGGCGCCGAGGGCGCGCAACATGCCGATATCGCGCTTGCGCTCCGCAACGATGGTGCGGAAGGTGTTGAAGATGATGAAGCCGCCCATCAGCAGGCCCAGCGTGCCGATGAAGTTCATGATGGCCTGGCCGGTGCGGATGTTGGTCAGGATTTCGGCGCCGGCCTGGATGACGCCGATGGTGTAGTGCTTGCCCAGCGTCGCCCGCAGCGCCTCTTCGATCTGGGCGCGGCGCGCGGCGTCGGTCGTGTCGAAGTTCGCGTCAATGACGTTGACCCTGCCGGGCATATCCAGCAGCTTCTGGGCGTAGGCCAGCGGAACCAGCACCTTTTCGTTGCCGGGCACGCGCTGGTGCGGCAACAGGCCGACGATGGTCAGCCGGGCCAGCCCGGTCGGCGTCGGAAGTTCGAGCACGTCCCCCAGCCGGAGGCCGAGGTCTTTGGCCAGCGACTGGGTGATCACCGCCGCGCCCTCGTCCTCGGCGGTGATGAAACGTCCTTCTTCGACGTTGTAAAAGCCCATCGCCCGCAGCGCCTCGGGGTCACCGCCGACCAGCGAGACGGAGACCACCCGGTCGGGCGTGGCCGGGTCATGGTCAAAGTAATCGGGCGGCAGGTTGAGTGGGCGCTCCAGCTTAGCGGCGACGGCCCGTACGCCCGCGACACCGGCGACCTTCTCCGCCACCTCCAGCGGGAACGCTTCGCCGGTTTTGTGGGTGATAGTGGCATCCGTTTGCTCGGCGAGGGCCATGACGCTGGCCTGGAAGGCGTTGAGGAACGCCGGCCAGAGCATGTTCATGCCGAAGATCAGCATCACACCGAAGACGATAGCCAGCGTCGTCAACGCAGTGCGCAACGGGCGACCAAATAAGTAGCGAGAAGCGAGGGTGAGGTAGAACATGAGGCGCCTCCGACTCCCCTCTCCTAGTGGGAGAGGGGCTGGGGGTGAGGGCGAACCATTCACGACGTCTGCAACATCGCCATCTTGCCGCGCAGCACCTCCGAGTCCTCGGCGCGTCCGTCGGCATTCAGGCGGGTCTCGTCCACCACGCTGCCATCCTTCAGGAAGATGATGCGGTCGGCGTAGGCGGCGATGCGCGGGTCGTGGGTGACCATGACCACGGCGCGGCCCCACTCCTCGGAGGCCTGGCGCAGCAGCCCGGCGATTTCATCGGCCGCGCGCGAGTCGAGGTTGCCGGTCGGCTCGTCGGCGAGGATGAGCTGCGGCTCGGCGACCAGCGCACGGGCGATGGCCACGCGCTGCTGCTGGCCGGCGGAGAGCTGATCGGGCCGGTGGCTCAGCCGGTTGCCGAGGCCGACCTTGATCAGCCATTCGCGCGCCTTCGCCTGCGCCAGGGCGGGCGCAACCCCATCCAGTGTGAGCGGCAGCGCGGCGTTCTCCGTGGCGGTCAGCACCGGGATGAGGTTGAAGAATTGAAAGACGAAGCCGATTTTGCGGCGGCGCAGCTCGGTCAGGCGCGCGTCATTGAGCGTCGAGAGGTCGGCGCCGTCAATCCACACCCGGCCTGCGGTGGGGCGATCCAGCCCGCCGATCAGGTGCAGCAGCGTGGACTTGCCGCAGCCGCTCGGCCCCATCACGGCCACGAACTCGCCGGCGTCCACGGCAATGCTCACGCGATCGAGCGCGGTCACCGCCGTCTCGCCGGAGCCGTAAATCTTGGTCAGGTTTTCGGTACGAATGAGGGACATGTTATTCCTCTGCGGCTTTCTTGGGCCGGCCGCGCGGCCTGGCTTCCGGCTCGGGCAGCGGCTGTCGTTTGACCTCGTCGAGCCGGGCCTCGATCATATCCAGCCAGCGCACGTCGGCTTCAAGGTGCATGATGGCTTTGTCGTACAACAGGATGCGGGCCAGCTCGCGCTTCGGGTCGCAGCGATTGCGACGAACCGTCACCGTGTGCAAGTCTTGAAAGAGCTTTGCGCGTTGAGTCTGAATCAGCTTGCGCGGGTTGACCTCGCCGGTGAGCAGCGCCAACATCAGCTTGAGAAAGAACTCATCGCGGCTGTGCTCGCGCTCTACGCCGGAGGCCAGCCAGGCGAGCAGCTCGGCGCGCCCGTCAGGAGTGATGGCGTAGTTGTACTTCTCCGGCCCACCGCCCTGCTCCGCACCCTCGTAGGTCACCAGGCCGGCATCTTCGAGTCGTGCCAACGTGGTGTAAATCTGGGCCGGCTTCACGTCCCAGTTCTGCTCCCCGCCCACCAGGGCCTCGAAGGCGGCGTGCAGCTCGTAACCGTGACGCGGGCGCTGCGCCAGCAGGCCAAGCAGAGCAAATCGGACGGACATCGGCTAACTACTCTACACGTTTATAGTTTCGATGGAAAGAATAAACCCGGTTAATAGATTCGTCAACGGACAGAAAGCTGACAATGATACGGATAGATTGAGTTCACTTCGTGCGCGAAACAGTAACGAAAGCATCACCCCTAATGGCTACGCGCAGAAATGTCAACCGGGATACGACTACGACTCCTGGTCGCGCAACCAGCGGCCTACCAGTAGCAAGGTGAAGACGCTCGCCAGCGCCAGCCTGGATCAATGTCTCCAATGAGTGCACTGAAAAAAGTCATGATTGAAACGCTTGGCCACCACATATGCCGCTTTGGTTGTCATCTCGACGCCATATATGGTGGCTTTTGCGCCCGAAAAGTAGTTTTTTCAGTGGACTCTCCAATGTATTAGAGCGGTTTCCGCTTTGGTTTACGGCGGATTTCGGATAGACTGGGTGCCATGAACGCCTACTCCCAAGACTTACGCGAGCGTGTTCTGGCCGCCTTGCAAGCCAGCGCACAGAGCCAGGCCGAAGTGGCCAAGACGTTTAGGGTCAGCCTGTCCACCGTCGAGAAATCGCGGCGCCGCTGGCGCGAGACCGGCCAATCTTCGGTACTGCCACGCCGCCATGGCCCGCCACGCACGCCGGCGGCCTGTGATGACTTCATCCGGGCCGTCGTCCAAAAGCAGCCGGAGCCAGCGCGAGACGCCGCGGCTGAAGGCGTTGCGTCAGAGTTTTACCGAGGCGGTGGTTCCGAAGCTGGCCGCCGTGGCGAAAAAGCTGAAATTCATCGACGAAAGCGGCATCCCTCTGGGTCTGACCCGTCTGTTTGGCCGGGCCGCCCCGGGTCAGCGCGTGGTCGAAGCCACGCCGGGATATGCGGGGGCGCACTATACGACCATTGCGGCCCTGGGGCTGGAAGGCGTGAGTGCCCCGTGGGTCTTTGAAGGAGCAATGAATACAGCGACCTTTGAGGCTTACGTGGAGTTCGTGTTGTGTCCAACCCTGCGGCCCGGTGAGATCGTCATCCTGGACAACTTGTCGGCGCATAAGTCAGCTCGGGTGCGCCAGTTGGTCGAAGCGCGCGGGGCGCGCCTCGAATTCTTGCCGCCCTACTCGTCGGACTTCAATCCGATCGAGTTGTGCTGGGCGAAGGTCAAGACGGCTTTGCGCGCCGCCAAGGCACGCACCTTTGAGGCTCTGGTCGAAGCCCTGGCGCAAGCGTTGCGGGCCGTCACGCCGCGAGATGCTCAGGCTTGGTTTGCCCATTGCGGTTATGAGGCACCGTAAACCATTGTGGAATTCGCTCTAAAGTCCTTGTTTTTTTCAGGGCACTCACCATTGCCTCCTGCGGAGAGATTTTAAGGGGTTCGCGTGCGGTATAAGGCCGCGCAGCCATAGATGCCATAGAATTCGAACACGTCAGGATTCAGCCCGTCCCGTACGGCTTGATATACCCCATAATCCCGATTTTCAGCATCGCGATTGCGCGCATCGTTGAAGTCGTGGAACAGGCAAAAGCCGCCGGGCATGATCAGCCGCTCCAATTCACAGCATACCTGATAGACAGGCTCGTAGGCATGGGAATGATCCACGAAGACAAAGGCGAATTTCCTCCCATCCGCGATCATCTGCCGAACCAGTTCCAGCGCATCGCCACAAAACAGGCGCACCGCACGTGATAGCCCCCGCATCCATAGGTGACGCCGCGCCATCGCCATCGCCGCTGCATCCAAGTCCACGCTGTACACCATCTTGCGGTGCGGAGATTCGCGATTCGCCTGCGCCAGAATACATGTGCTCAACCCTTGATAGGATCCCAGCTCTAGAATGTCCCCTTGGGCAAAATAAGCCATCTCATACAACTTCAGCGCATCTTCCCGCCTCAGCCAGCCCGGGATCGGCTTGCCGATCAGCGGAAGGCTCCGCACCTGAATAAGCACGTTGTCTTTGACCGGGCAGGTGGAGAAGAATCGATGCGACCGATTGATGAACGGGCCGGGAAAATCATACGTGGGGCGGTAGGGCGGAATATGATTGCCGACCTCCTCCAGACTCATCCATGTCTCGCCGTGCTTATGCGTTCTCAAAGCCAAGTTTTCCTCGTGAGTATAGGACATCTCTCGTGGCACATCCATGCGACGAACAGGCTATTGAGCCTCTCACGGCCCCACCGCCAGTTGCTCGGGGATCTGGTCGACCGAAATAACGGCAATCACTTGGCGCGCCACCGGGTCAATCCGCAACACGCGGCCGTTGACACCATCAATGGCCCACACCACGCCGTTGTCCACCGTCACCTCCGCCGGGCTGGTGCCGGCCCCAATTGTAACCGCAATCTGCCCCGTGTCAGATCAAGCCCTAACACCTCCGCGCGGCCTTCGCATTGGTGATCCATGTCACCCCATCTCCCACTGCTATGCCCACCGGATATTCGCCCACCTCAAACGTCGCAAAGACTTGATTGCTGACCGGGTCAATACGCGTCACGGTATGGGCATAGTAGCTCGTGACCCAGACCACGCCACCGCCGGCCGCGATCCCATTTGGATTGAGTCCCACGTTCAACCTGGCGACGACCTGCCGCGTAGCCGGGTCAATGCGCCACACCGCGCCATCGGCATGGGTGACCCAGACCGCGCCCTCGCTCAGTGCCACCGCACGCGGATCGGCCCCAAGGGGAATGGTGGCCACCACTTGATTTGTGGCGGGTCAATCTGTGAGAGCGTAGCGTCGTAGTTATTAACCATATACTTCCCGCACCCGCTGCGATCTCGGTGGGATCGTGACTGACGGGGATCACGGCGACAATGCGATTGTCCGCCGGCTCAATCCGTAGCACCGTCCCGGCCAGAACAGCATCGTCTTCGCGCCGCGTGACCCAGACGGCCTCGGGGCTTGTGGCAATGCCTTTGGGCCAACCGCCTATTTCTATTACCCCTGCAATGCCGTTCGTGATCGGATCGAGCCGAAGAACCGTACCGTTGGAAACGGTGACCCACACCGGTGCGGCGCTCGTCCCGGCGGGCGTAGGGTTTGTTGGGGGCAAGACCTCAACGGTGACGGACGCCGGTGCGCGCGCGCACGCCGTCAGCACCATCGCCAGTACGAGCACGTTCACCCCACGTTTTCGAGTCAAGCCGCTGCTCCCCTCACTCAGTCTCCATCCGGTGAATTCCAGCCGCTTTTAGCCGTTCCTGCTTAGCTGGACTTTCTCCATAGCAGGGGATAGGGTAAGCCAGGGCAATTCTCCACCAAGAGGAACGCCCATGCCGACCCTGCCCAGCGACTATCTTAGCGTGCTTTGTATGTTTGCGCCGTACTTTTCCAATTGGGTTTGGCAACATGCCCAAGTGCTGTTGCTTGGAGCGATCCTGACCATCGGCCAGCACACCGTCACGGCAGCGTTGCAGATTGTGGGGCTGAGTTCCGAGCGACACTTCCAGACCTATCATCGGGTGCTCAATCGCGCTGCCTGGTCGAGTTGGGCCTTGAGCCGGGTCTTGTTGGGTTTGTTGATCACGACCTTCGCTGCGGTCGGGGACGTCATCACGGGTCTGGATGATACGATTGAACGCCGACGCGGGGCCAAGATCAAAGCCAAGGGCATTTACCGTGACCCTGTGCGGTCGAGCCACAGTCACTTTGTGAAGACGAGCGGGTTGCGTTGGCTGAGCCTGATGTTGTTGGTGCCGATCCCGTGGGCGCAACGCGTCTGGGCCTTGCCCTTCTTGACGGTGCTGGCGCCTTCCGAGCGCTATTATGCTGGCCGGAAGCGCGCGCACAAGAAACTGACCGACTGGGCGCGCCAAATGCTGCTGCAACTGCGACGCTGGTTGCCCAAGCGTCGGCTGGTGGTGGTCGCGGATAGCAGTTTTGCCGTAATTTCCTTGCTCTGGCGCATGACCCAACTGGCGGAGCCACTGTGCCTGATCGTCCGTTTTTGGCTGGATGCGGCTCTGTACGAACCTGCCCCCCAACGGCGACCGCATCAGAAAGGGCGTCCCCGACTGAAGGGTCAGCGCTTGCCAACCCTGGCGCAGATAGCGGCCAATCCCGAGACCCTCTGGCAACGGGTCACGCTCCCAGACTGGTACGGAGCAGGCCGCCGCACCCTGGAGATTGCTTCGGGCACTGCGGTGTGGCGACCTAGTGGTCAACCGGCGGTGCCGATCCGTTGGGTCCTCATCCGCGCTCCCAAGGGCAAGTTCAAAACCCAGGCGCTGCTCTCGACCGATCTGACGGTCGCGCCCGCGCAAATCGTGAAGTGGTTCGTCTTGAGGTGGCAAGTGGAAGTCACCTTTCATGAAGTCCGTGCGCACCTGGGGGGCGAGACCCAGCACCAATGGTCCGACAAAGCCATCCTGCGCACCACGCCCGCATTTTTGGCCCTGTTCTCGATCGTGACCCTGTGGGCACATCGGCATGTTCGCAATGGCCGGCTGCCGATCCGGCAGGCTGCATGGTATGTCAAGTCCCGACCCACCTTCTCCGATGCTCTGGCGGTCGTACGCCAGCATCTTTGGCAGCAGTAGTGTTTTGCTCCCTCGGAGGAAAACATGGACAGCGCAAAACTCGCCCACCTGTTGCGAAACCGCTTGATCCCAGCGCTATCGTATACACCGTGACCCATCTTGAACCCATCTTGAATGGATAAAGTCCAGCTAATGGCTACGCGCAGAAATGTCAACCGGGATACGACTACGACTCCTGGTCGCGCAACCAGCGGCCTACCAGTAGCAAGGTGAAGACGCTCGCCAGCGCCAGCCCAAGCAACATCGAGGCGGACAGGCCGACGGTCACACCAAGCGCAACCTGCTGCCAGGCGCCAAGCCCTGTCCCGCTCAGCAGCAGCACGACGCCGAGCGAAGCGACGATCACATTCCCGTTCCACAGGCCGTGAACCAGAACCGCGCCGAAGTAGGCCATCACCGCACGCCACCAACGCCCGGCAAACAGCTGGCCGATTCCCCAGCCGGTCAGCGCCGAGGCCCACACGTGCATCACCGTCGTCCCCAGCCGGCCCACCACAAAACCGGCCCACTCATCACGACCCACACCGGCCGAGTTGAGGAAGGCCTCGAAGAGCGCAAAGCCCAGCCCGCCCAACGCGCCGCCGACGAAAGCAGCCATGGGCGCAGGCCGCCGACTCCACAAGACCCATACGCCGACCGGCTTCACCAGCTCCTCGATGAGGGGAACGACGACCGCGGCAACCAGCAGCGCACCGGCGATGACGTACGGGCGCGTCGCCCAGGCTATCAGCCGTGTCGTGTCCGCCAGAGCCGAAGGGTTGCGCGCCAGGCACATCAACTCGCGCAGCTCCTCCGGCGCGAACGCAGCCAGCAGCGCCAACCCGAACACCAGCACCACGAAAACGGCCGGCACGGTCAACCCCACTGCCAGATTCGTCGCAACCCAGCTGCCGCTGACAAGATGCCCCCACGCACGCAGCCGGCTCAGCCCCGGCCAGCCATCGGTGGCCAGGGCCAGCAGCAACGCCGCAAACGCGAACAGTGCCAGCCACAGCCACGGCTCGCGCAGCACGGTCGGCAGGTTGCGCGCGCCGGAGAGAAGATGACCGATGAGCAGCGACGCCGGCACGACCAGCAGAGCAGGTACGATCCAACGGCGCCGAGTGCGCCACGGCGGCTGAGCGACGCCGCGCAGGCGCAGCCAGGCCTGCCAGACGAGGGGCAGGCCCAGCAGGGCGACCGCTGCCACACCCGCCGCCGCCGAGTCCAGGCTCAGGCCCTCGGCCTGCGGCCCGATCACCGCAAGCAAAGCACTCAAGGCCGCCGCGCTCAGTCCGGCTGCCACCCCTATCGCACTCAGAATCAACACCAGCATCGCACATCCGGCGCCGGCCACAGGCGCAGTGTCTTGCCGCATATCCATTCCAATCATATCCATGTGGTCATTGTAGCAAACGGCCCTGTGCGCATGTCGGCAGCCATCCCAAGGGTCTGATGATAAAATGCCGCGCCACAGAACTGCTTCTGAAAATTGCTTTGGCCGCGAAGGGTCTGAGTCCACGAAGGAACACGAAAGGAACACGAAGGCGCACGAAGGAACATGGAGAAAATTGCATCCCTCTCATAGAACTTTGCGGATGACTACTCAGCCATCCTGATTTATCCGTAGATTATGCAGCTTATCGCAGAGAAAATCTGTGGATTCTCTCCAACAGCCGGAAGCTATTGGCCTGAGCAGTTATCTTCGCGGACAGTGTGCACGCAAAACATGTCAGCCGCACCCTGAGCGGACGCTGAGCGAAGCGGTAGTCGAAGGGGCGGCACGTTCCCTGACAACCTTTGCGTGCACACCGCGGACACTCTCGGTTGCAGCAGAAAGCCGACGCTATGGACCTCTCACCTGAATATGCCCGCGCGCTCGATGCCGACGATGAACTGGCGCGCTTCCGAGATGAGTTCGTGGTGGCCGACCCGGAGCTGATTTACATGGACGGCAACTCGCTGGGGCGTCTGCCGAAGCGCACCGTCGCCCGCCTGCGCGAAGTAGTCGAGCAGGAATGGGGGCAACGGCTCATCCGTAGTTGGGGGGAAGGCTGGTTCACGGCCCCGCAGCGCGTCGGCGGCAAAATCGCGCAGCTGATCGGCGCGCGGCCCGAGGAAGTGCTGGTGAGCGACTCGACCTCGGTGAACTTCTACAAGCTCGTCCATGCTGCGCTGCAGGCCAATCCCGGTCGTCGCATCATCGTCACCGACGATCTCAACTTTCCGTCAGACCTGTACCTGCTACAGGGCATCGCTCAGGCGCTGAATTGCGAACTGCGCATCGTGCATTCCAAAGATGGCCTGACCGTCTCGCCCGAAGAGCTGGCGCAGGCCGTGGATGCGAATACCGCCCTACTCACCCTCTCGCACGTCGAGTTCAAGAGCGGCCAGCTGCACGACATGCGCACCGTCACCGAGTTGGCGCATCGCGCCGGGGCGTGGGTGTTGTGGGACTTGAGCCACTCGGTTGGCGCGGTGCCGATGGCGCTTAACGACTGCAACGTAGAGCTGGCCGTCGGCTGCACGTACAAGTACCTCAACGGCGGGCCGGGCGCGCCGGCCTTCCTGTACGTGCGCGCCGACCTGCAGGAGAAGCTCCGCAGCCCAATCTGGGGCTGGTTCGGGCAGCGCAATCAGTTCGAGATGGAGCCGGAGTATCGGCCTGCGCCGGGCCTGACGCGCTTCCTGGCCGGCACGCCGACCATGCTCTCGCTGGCGGCAGTGGAGCCGGGCGTGGAGCTGCTGCTCGAAGCCGGGATGGAGCGGCTGCGCGCCAAGTCGGTGCGCCAGACCGAGTACCTCATCGCGCTGTGGGAGGCGCTGCTGCAGCCGCTGGGCGTGACTCTCAACTCGCCCCGCGACCCGGCGCAACGCGGCTCGCACGTCTCGCTCGGCCACCCGGAGGGCCTGCGCATTGACCGCGCCCTCATCGAGGAGATGCACGTCATCCCCGACTTCCGCTTCCCCGACAACATCCGCTTCGGCCTCGCCCCGATCTACACCACCTATGTTGAAATCTATGAAGCGATGATGCGGATGCGGCGCGTGATTGAGGAGCGACTATACGAGAAATACCCGACCGAGCGACCGGCGGTGACGTGACTTCTAGCCTGAAGGCACGCGGGACTGAGCGTTGGCGCCGTTGAGCGTCTCCGCTGCGGAGGTCATCGAGCGCGCTTCGAGCCGCATCCGTACATCGCTGCTGGGGCGCAGGGTGATGGTCGCTTTCGGAACAATCGGAGTCGTCTCAGCCAGACGCAGGCGATAGCGCTGCGCAATGGCGGCCAGCAGCAGGTTGGCCTCCATCTCCGCAAAGCTGTTGCCGATGCAGATGCGCGGCCCGCCGCCAAAGGGGAAGTAGGCAAACTTGGGCCGAGCCGCTTCCTTGTCCTTCGTGAACCGCAGCGGATCGAACTTCTCCGGGTCAGGGAACCAGCGCGCATCGTGATGCACTACGTGTACGGGGATCACCACGATTGTGCCCTTTGGAATCCGATACCCGCCCAGCTCAACATCCACCAATGCTTCGCGCCCGATGGTCGGCGCGGGCGGGTACAGGCGCAGGGACTCCTTGATGACCAACGACGTGTACTCCAACCGCCGCAGGTCCTCCACCGTCGGCGAGCGTCCGGCCAACACAGCGTCCAGCTCGGCGTGCAAATGCGCTTCGGCTTCTGGATGCTGAGCCAGCAGGATGAAGGTCCAGGTCAGCGCATTCGCCGTGGTCTCGTGGCCGGCCAGCACCAACGTCACGGCTTCGTCGCGCACCTGCCGGTCACTCATCCGCTCACCGGCCTCGCCGCGCGCCGCGAGCAACATTGAGAGCAGGTCGCCGGTGTCGCCTGTCTCGCGACGTCGGCGGATGAAGCCGTACACCACCTCGTCCAGAATCTGCCTGGCTTCGCGCTGCTGCTGCCGATGGGGGCTGGGCCACCACTCCGGCAGGAAGATGGGCGCTTCGAGCGCCACATCCACCAGCTCCAGCACCGCCGTCAGCGCCATCGCCACCCGGTCGGCGTCGCCGCTCACGTCCGCGTCGAACAACGTCTTGCAGACGATGCCGAGCGTCAGCCGCATCATGTCGCGGTTGAGTACGCGCACCTCGCCCGGCCGCCAGGTTTCCAGCATCCGCGCGGCATGTTCGGTCATCACTGCGCCGTAGGCCTGGATGCGTTTGTGGTGAAAGGCCGGCTGGACAAGCTTGCGCTGGCGCTGCCAAAACTCGCCGTCGCTGGTGAGCAGGCCGTTGCCCAGCACTCGGCTGAGCAGCTCGCGGTAGATGGCGGACTTACGAAACTTGTCTGCTTCGGCGACCAGCACTTTGTGGATGTCGTCCGGGTGCGCGATGAGCACCGCGCGGCGCAGGCCAAGGCGTAGCGCGACCACGTCGCCGTAGTCGCGGGCCAGCGCACGCTGGAATGCCAGAGAGTCACGGCGGTACCACCGAAGGTGACCCCAGATAAACTCGCCTTTCGGGCCGGGAGGGTTGTTGGGCATGTTGAACTCGTGGCTTATCGTTGACGAAGTGAATTATACGGCTTGGAGGCAACGCCGAGATCTTGCAGGGCAAGGCGCGCCGCATGATAACCGCACATCCCGTGCACGCCACCGCCGGGCGGCGTCGAAGATGAGCACAGGTAGATGCCTTTGGCCGGGGTCGCATACGGACGAAGCAGCACGGGTCGGGCAAAATGCTGCACCACGTCCTGCGCGCCGCCGTTGATGTCGCCGCCGATGTAGTTGGGGTTGTATGCTTCCATCTGCTGCGCGTTGAAGGTGTGCCGCGCTAGAATCAGGTCACGGAAGCCGGGTGCAAAGCGCTCCACCTGTGCTTCAATCGCAGCGGTCATGTCCACCGTTGAGCCGTGGGGGACGTGGCAGTAAGCCCATGCCGTATGCTTGCCGGCGGGCGCGCGTGTCGGGTCGAAGAGCGTCGGTTGCGCGAGCAAGACGAAGGGGCGCTCGGTGTGCTCGCCGCGCCAGGCCGCGCGCTCAGAGGCCGCAATCTCCTCCGGCGAGCCGCCGAGGTGGGCCACCGCGCAGCGCGCTACTTCCTCGGCCCGCCATGGGATGGGGCCGGACAGCGCCCAGTCTATCTTGAAGACGCCGGGGCCGTAACGAAAGCGTTGAAGCGTGCGCTGGTAGCTTGCCGGGAAGCGCCGGCCGGCGATACCGAGCAGCGCCCGCGGTGTCACATCGAAGAGCGCGATTCGATGCGGCGGCAGCTCATCCAGCGAGGCAACCTTCCAGCCGGTGATGACCTCGCCGCCATACGAGCACAGTAGGCTTGCCAGCGCGTTAACGAAGTTCTGCGAGCCGCCCTTCGCCAGCGGCCAACCTACGGCGTGCGCGCCGGCGCTCAGCACCACACCGAAGGCGCTAGTCAATGGCTTCTCAAGCGGAAGCAGCGAATGCGCGGCCATTCCGGCGAAGACGGCACGCGCCCGCTCACCGCGAAAGAGCGCTTTCGCTAAATGAAAAGCCGGGCTGATTGCGCGCAGGCTGAACTGAAAGAAAGGCAGAAGATGTTGCGGTGGCAAAGGAAGCGGGCCAAGCAGGTCTTGCGTGAGGGCGGGCCAATGACCAACGACTGGCCCTATCAGCCCGCGATACGCAGCCGCGTCCGGGCCGAGGGTCGCCGCCGTCTCGTCCACCCCCGCCAATGGATTCGCTGCGTTGTGCTCGACGATGACCGCCGTCCCATCATCCAGCGGGTGCGCACAGGCTGCGGGGGGATAGATCATTTCAAGGCCGTGCTCAGCCAAAGGAAGCGCGCTGAAGAAAGGCGATGAGACGCCCAGTGAGAAAATAGTTGCGCAGATATCGTGGATAAATCTCGGTAAGGTCAGCTCCGCCGAGCGGCAGCCGCCGCCAATGGTTTCCCGGCCTTCGATGACCAGCACCGACAGGCCGGCACGCGCCAGCACGAGCGCTGCCGCCAGGCCGTTGAGGCCGGCGCCGATGACAAGGGCATCATAACGACCAGATAAAGGCATAGAAAGACAGACGGCGTTCGGTGGTCCTCAACCTGTGGTTGGCGAATTGTATCATCGTCACGACCCACCGGCGTAGGCTATAATCCGGTCAACCTTTGACCACTTTGGAGTACGAGGTGAAAGCCATACGCGGCTCTATCGTCCCACTCGTCACCCCGTTCCGTGATGGCGCGCTTGACCTCGACGCGCTTGGCCGGCTCATCGAGTGGCAGATTGCGAGCGGCAGCCACGGCATCAGCGTAACGGGCACCACCGGCGAGCCGGGTTCGCTCAGCCTCGAGGAGCGCAAGCGCGTCATCGCCGCTGCGAAGGAGGCCGTGGGCGGGCGCGTCCCCTTCGTCCCCGGCACCGGCTCCACCCATCACGTCGAGACACTCGAACTCACACGTTACGCGGAGAGCCTCGATGTGGATGCGGTCTTGCTCATCACGCCCTACTACAGTCGCCCGTCGCAAGAGGGGCTGTTCCGCCACTTCGACGCCATCGCCCGGAGCACCGGCCTGCCCGTCATCCTCTACAACATCCCCGGCCGCACCGCGGTCAACCTCGAGGTAGATACCGTCGCCCGCCTGCGTGAGGCCAACCCCAACATCATTGGCGTCAAAGAGTCCAACAAGGACTTCGAGCACATCAACCGTCTGCTGCATAAGATGGGTTGCGACTTTCTGGTGTATTCCGGCATCGAGCTGTTGTGCTTCCCCATTCTGGCCATTGGCGGCGCGGGCTACATCAGCGCCACCGGCAACCTGCTGCCGAAGGAGGTCGCCAGCCTCTACGATTTGGTTGCAGCCGGGCGCTGGGTGGAGGCTCGCGAGCTGCACTA
>JAVQXV010000392.1:0-1694 GCA_033577755.1 Anaerolineales bacterium | reverse complement strand
CTACGGACAGTTCTGGGTGCCCGAAGCGGCGTTGCGCGCCTGGGGGAATTGAACACCACGTCCTTAGCCTGGGTGCATTTCAGATTATTGGCCGCCCCTTCGACTACGGCCCGCAAAAACTGCGGGCCTCCGCTCAGGGTGCGGCCCGGCCAAAAATAGAAATGCACCCCTTAGCCTTTTGCTTGCCACCCGGCGCTGACGTTGGTACAGTTATCGGGTGAACCTTTACCAACTGCTCGACGTTGCCGAGAACGCGACGACGGAAGAGATTAAGGCCGCTTACCGCATTCAGGTACAGCTCTATCATCCCGACCGGCTGCTCGGCGCAAGCGAGAACGTGCGCCGCTACGCCGAGGAGCGCCTGAAGAAAATCAACGCCGCCTACGCCATCCTCAGCGACCCACAAAAGCGGCGCGACTACGATGCCCGCGAGCGCGCCCAGCAGGCCGCCCGTTCGCGCGTGGTGTACGAGGGTTGGGCCGAGCCGGCAACCGAGTACGGGGAGCGCCCGCGCCGCAACCGCCGCCGCTCCGAACGCGACGTCGCCCGCGAGTGGATGCGGCAGGAGGCCGAGCTTCGCAAAACCGAGGAGTTCCTGCGCCGCCAGCGCCAGGCCGCCGAGGAGGCCGAGCGCCAGCGCCGCGCCGCCGAAGAGGCTGCGCGCCGCGCCTCACGTGACTGCTATCCGCGTGCGGCCTTACAGGACAACCGCCTCATCGTCACCTTCAAACCCGGCCTGTGGACGACCTTCATCCGCATCCCGGCCGGAGAGTTCCTCGTAGGCAGCGACCCCCTGCGCGATGTCCACGCGCTTGCCACCGAACGCCCGCAGCATGTGGTTCGTCTCTCCGAGTTCTTTATCAGTCAGTACCCCATCACTTTCGAGGAGTATCAAGTCTTTCAGAGCGTGATGTACCCAGGCCAGCCCTGGGAGATACCGCCGGGCAAGGCCCGACACCCTGTGGTCAACGTCTCTTGGGATGACGCCGTGGCGTTCTGCAACTGGCTCACCTGTCCCGGCTGGAAGTTCCGCCTGCCGACGGAGGCAGAATGGGAAGGCGCTGCGCGCGGCAACGACGGTCGGCTCTATCCTTGGGGCGATGAGTGGGACGCTTCCCGCGCCAACGCCGACGATCTGGCCGACACAACAACGCCGGTCGGCCTGTTCTCGCCGGCGGGTGATAGCCCCTTCGGCGTAAGCGATATGAGCGGAAACGTCTGGGAATGGTGCGCGGACTGGTACGAAGCAGATGAATATGCCCACCGCAAGGCCATTCTCAACCCGACCGGCCCACCGTCCGGCGAGGGGGTGGTGATTCGCGGCGGCGCATTCGATTCACCGCAACGGCGCGTACGCTGCGCCCAACGCAACTGGGACTATCCCTTCAAGCGCCGGCCCAACATCGGGTTCCGCGTCGTGGCCGTTCAAATAGAAAAGTAAGGCAGAGGCTTACGCAAGCTGAAAGAATCTACAGATTTCGCAGATGGTCACAGATTTTCCCTGCGCGAGTCTGCGGATAGTCAGGGTGGCTGAGCGGTTATAGAACGTAGGGGATACGCCCTTGTTTTCCCTCGCAGCCTTTGCGTCCTCGCAGTTCAAGGAGTTTCCTTTTCCGTGAAACCATAAACACGTCGTGCTCATTCGCCCCCATTCGTGTCCCTTTCGTGTTCCCTCATTCGTGCTCATTCGCCCC
>JAVQXV010000391.1:0-1697 GCA_033577755.1 Anaerolineales bacterium | reverse complement strand
CGCCGCTTCGTAGAGCAGGCGCCGGGGATTTGAAGAGGCAGGCCGGCATCGCTAATGCTGCTCCATCCACTTCCGACAGGCCTCCAGCAACAGTCGTGCTGCCTGCAAGCCCCGTTGTGCATCGTCTAAGGTGTAAACTTGGCCGGGTGTCAAATCCGGCAATCCATTCGGATAGCGGGTTGGGATGTAGAACTTATCCAGCAGGGCGCCTCTCTCAAGCCACTGCTCCAGATCGGGCAGGCGAGAGCGTTCTGGGAATTCGAGAATCAAGCGCTGTACCGAGTGTCCCCAGGCATCCGCGTCTATCAAATGCCAGAGCGATTTGATTGCCTTCTCGCCGCTCTGTTGCGCATAAAAACAGGCCTGTGCATACGCGCCTGCCTGTAAGAGCACTTCCACTGCCCGCAGATCTTCCTCCGCCGTCCTCAACCAACGCTCCGCCTCATAACGATTCTTGGCCTGGCTCATAGATGATCTTTCCTTCCCGCAAGGCGGCCCTGATAAACGGGCGATGGCTTAACTGCGCCAGTTCCTCGGGCGTGTAGATGAGCAGGTCCACGTCCCGCTCCGATAGGGTCTGTGCGATTTCCGGCAATAGACCGTCATAGCGGTCCAGGAAGCGCTTTTCTGTGTCCAAGATGAGGATCAGGTCCAGATCACTGTGGCGAGAAGCCTCCCCACGCGCCAGCGAGCCAAACAGAATCGCTCGCTCCACCCCCCATTTTTCAAAGATGGGGCGCAGACGTGCGCCGATCCTCTGCCAGGTTTCTTGCTCCACAACACCTAACTATAACGTGAATTCGGGATAACGCTTTCAACCGCGGAGCGCGCCGAGAACGCAGAGAAAAAAGAGAAAGGCTTTCCCGGCCATAGTATGGGTTGGTACACGGATGGCACGGATGAGCACGGATGGCGCAGATTCTTCCTACAAGAGTCCGTGTCTATTCGTCCCATTGGTGCGCGCCTTTCCCGCCAAACCCGGCAGAGCCAAGAGAAAATATCTCTGCGCGCTCTGTGTTCTCTGCGGTAAATCAAAGCGGCGGGGCTTATCCCGAACTGACGTTACTATAGCAGCGCTTCCGCAATCCTCTCCGCCGCGCGCCCGTCGCCGTAGGGGTTTACGGCGCGTGCCATGCGTTCATACTCCGTCTCGTTGTCCAGCAGGCGCCGCGTCTCCGCCACAATGCGCTCGCGGTGCGGGCCGACCAGCCGTACCGTCCCGGCCTCCACATGTCCGACCTTGAAGCGCGCATAAAACGCCGCATCCAGCATCTGCCGGTGCTGGGCGGTGACGCAGACTCTGGCCTCGAACCGGTCGGCGCGGCGACGAAGCTCGCGCACCACCGGCGCCATCTTGATGGCCTCCGGGCGCGTGCCGAAGACGCAGAGTACCCTGATTCTGCTGGTGGTCACTGAGAGTTCTGCCGGCCTTCAGACAATCGCCGTGAAGTGACCCTCACGGCGATGGACGCAATCATAACGGACGGCAATCCAGCCCGTCAAGCATCCGGTTCTGCCGTGTGCACGCAAAGGTTGTCAGGGAAGGTGCCGCCCCTTCGACTGCCGCTTCGGCTTCGCTCAGCGTCCGCTCAGGGTGCGGCTGACATGTTTTGTGTGCACACGTTCTGCCCCTTTGCCGGCTTCAATCCGGCGGGCGCACATAGACCCAGCGTGTCTCATCGGACAGGGCGCGGGAG
>JAVQXV010000067.1:0-15232 GCA_033577755.1 Anaerolineales bacterium | reverse complement strand
ACCTTTGTTTGGCTGTGCGGCCCCATCGGGCGGACGTGACCTACGTTTCCGCTTCGAAGTCTTCCAGCTTTTCTCCGACGAGTTGTTTGACCTTCAGCTCGGCGCTATCGAGCAACTGCCCGCAGCGCGCCGCCAGCGCCTGCCCGCGCTCGAACAGTGCCAGCGACTCCTCCAACGGCAATTGGCCTGCCTCAAGCTGCTCGACCAAAGCTTCCAGTTCTTCAAACGCCTGCTCAAAGGTCATCTCGGCCAGGGGAACTTCAGTTTTCGATTTGCTTTTAGATTTGGCCGTCATGGCAACTCCAACGATTTCAAGAGGCCTGTCACCGGGTCGTGACCTCGACTCCGAACTCCCCATCGCTTACGTGCACCGTCAGGGCCTCGCCGGGCTGGACGTCGTTTACACTCCGCACGATGACGCCGCGCGGCTTGCGAACGATGGCGTAGCCGCGTTGCAGCACCGCCGGCGGGCCGACCGCGCTCAGGATTTGCACCAACCGGTTGTGCCGCTCGCGGGCCAATTCAAGTTGATGCCGTATGGCGACGGCAGCACGCGCTTGTAGCTCGGAAGCACGCCGGCGCGCCAGCCGCAGCTGCAACACCGGCGACAGTCGGCGCAGATGTGCGCGCTGCTCGTTCAGAGCGGCGCGCCGCGCCGACAGCATCTCGCTCAGAGCTAGCACCAATCGGTCGAAGGCGGCGTCCACCTGCGCCCGCAGGTCATCCACCGAGACCGCACTGACCAGCTCGGCGGCAGCGGAAGGAGTGGGCGCGCGCACATCGGCCACGAAATCGGCGATGGTGAAGTCGGTCTCGTGGCCGACTCCGCTGATGGTCGGCACGGGCATGGCAGCCAGGGCGCGCGCGACGCGCTCGTCGTTGAACGCCCACAGGTCTTCCAGCGAGCCACCGCCGCGCGCGAGGATGATCACATCCGGCATGAGCTGCGCCAGAGCTTGCAACGCAGTGACAATCTGAGCGGGCGCTTCTGGCCCCTGCACCAGCGTCGGCGCGAGGATGACCTCGGCCAGTGGCAGCCGGCGGCGCAGGATGTTGAGCATATCACGCAGCGCCGCGCCCGCCGGCGAGGTGACCAGGCCAATGCGGCGCGGGCGGGGGGGCAGCGGGCGTTTGCGCGTGCTATCGAACAAGCCCTCGGCCTCCAGCCGCGCTTTGAGTTGCATGAACTCCCGATATAGCGCACCCTCACCCTGTGGTTGGAGACCGGTCACATCCAGCTGATACTGTCCGCGCGCCTCATACAACGTTACGGAGCCGCTGACCTCGACGGCGTCGCCGTCGCGCGGCGTGTAGCGCTGGTGATTGACGCGGCTGCGCCACATGACGCAGTTGACCTGTGCGTTGGCATCCTTCAGGCTGAAGTACCAGTGACCGGAGGGATAAGCCCGGAAACCGGAGACCTCGCCCCGAACGCGCACGTCTTGCAGCCGGAAGTCGGACTCAAGCTGCTGACGCACGTAGCGATTGAGGTCGGTAACCGTCCACGTTTCGGAGCCGAACTCGGCCCGGCCAAAGAGGGGTAGGTTCACACAAGTGATGGTAGCCGAGCGAGGGAGGGGTGTCAATCCGGGATCGCTGAGATGCTGAGGAGGCTGAGAACACCGAAAGGGATCGCTGAAGCGCTGAGGAGACTAAGGCTAAGGAGTGGTTTTGAAGATGGGTTACCACTGCGTCGGGAACGGAGGTGCCGAAGCAGGGGAAGACTGAAGCTTGAATTGACGGTCAACCACAAGCAGGTCTGACGTGGAAGCTCAGGCTGACTCCGGCTTGGCTTCTTCGACGTTGATGGTGTAGCCGAAGCGCCCAACGGTGCGCAGATAGATGGGCGCGCGCGGATTTGGCTCCAGCTTGGCGCGCAGATTGCGGACGTGCGCACGCACCACTTCCTGGCTGCCCGTTCCGGGAGGATACTTCCAGACCTCTTGCAGCAACTGCTCGGTGGTGTAGACCTTGCCGGCGTTGCGCATCAGGAACTGCAGGAGTTCGAACTCGACGGGTGTTGGTTTGACCAGTCGCTCCCCAACGGTCAATTCGAACGTCTCGAGGTTGAGGGTCAGCGGGCCGACAACGATCCGCGTCGGCTCTTTGTCCTGGGTCGTCGTTTGGTCGCCGTTCTCGAGGCGGGCGCGCAGCGCTTCCCGGAGCTTGAGATTGGCGATGGTGAACGCCAAGCGTTCAGCTGTGGAGGTTGCCAGGCGCTGTTTGTTTTCGCCGAGAGTGGGCCGAGTGCCATCCTCCACAGCCGTTGCCGAGCCGCGAACCAGTCGGACGTGGAGCAAGCCATGAATTTCGCCCTGTGCGGTGAGCGGCGCACACAGGTAGCTCAACCCCTCCGGGACATTCACATGCTGGCAGACCGGGCCGCCGTGGGGCAGCTCGACCACATAGAGGCGGCCCCGGCGCAGCGCCCAGCAGCCCTCAACCGCCAGAGATTGTTCGGTGGGTTGGGCGCGGCCCCAGGCGGCAACCCGCTCCATCTGCCCGGGTGTTTCACTGCTTAGGTACAACGCGCCGGATTCAACGGGGAACAGCAGGGGCAAGAAATCGCCGATAATGGGCAGCGCTTCATCCAGATTGACGCAGCCCTGCAGCTGGGTGTGCAACTGTTCCAGCAGCGCCAGCTGGCGGTTGGTCTGTTCCAGTTCCGCAACCCACTCGGCCAGACGTTGCTCGACCGCCTGCGCCTCGGCCTCGGCCTGCTTGCGTTCGGTGATGTCCATCTTGACGCTTTGCAGGTATTGCGGCTGACCGTTCTGGTCGCGCACCAGCATGATTTCGTCATGCAGCCAGATAACTCTGCCGTCGTGGGCCAGCATGCGATATTCAATCAGGCTGGGTTTCGCGCCGGGGGCATATACGCTGGCAATGGCTTCGCGCACTCGCTCGCGGTCTTCTGGATGAATCTGTTGTTGCCACCAATTCGGGTCGGCCAGCCACTCGGTCTGGGGATAACCGAGGATGCGCTCCAGTTGAGGGCTGATAGAGATGGTGCTGGTATCGGCGTCCAGCGCCATGAGGTGGATGCCAACGGGGATTTGCTCGACCAGTTTACGGTAGTTGGCCTCCGCTTCGCGCAGAGCCGCCTCAGTAAGAGCGCGCGCCGCCCGCACCCGCGCGGCGCCGATCTCCCGTTGCACCGCCGGCACCAGCCGAACGAGGTTCTGGTAGCGCACCACGTCATGCGCACCGAGGCTCAACGCCGTACGGAGCCGGTGTGGCTCAGTTGCGCTGGACAGAAGTATGAACGGGATGTCGAAGCCGGATTCGCGCAGCGTGGCCAGCGCCGCCGCCGGGCTGAAATGCTGCAAACTGTCATCCGCTAGAATCACGTCCCAGTCTGGGGCGTTCAACGCGGCGCTCAGCTCGCTCGCCGTCGCGATGCGCTCCATGTGCGGCTCGTAGTTGCTGAGCACGAATTCTTCGTACAGCGCCGGCCACTTTGCCTCAGAGTCGGCAATCAACAATACGCGAATCGGTTTTCCCATACTCGCCTGCTCCGCCGAGGATTGTAGTGTCAGCGCCCGCCGTGCGGCAAGCAAAGTTGGGTTTGAAGAAGATGTATTTCAGGCCGGGGCGGAGGTCGGCGCAAAGTATTCCTGCTCAATCTCGTGCGCTGCCGGCCGGTCTTGCAGGCGCATGTAGCGTGCCAGCAGCGGATGCACGCGCCGGATGGCGGCATACATCTGCGCCGCGATGTGCCGCACGGAGAAATGGGCGTTCGGCGCGGTGCGCAGCTCGCACAGGTGAAAGGCCTGACGCAGGTTGAGCGTGAGCAGCACGCGGCGATAGAAGCCGTTGGGCACCAGGTAAGAGGCCTCGTCGGGGAAATCGGCGGCGAGGGTTTCGTACGCAGCGCGCGCTGCCTGCATGGCGGCATGGTATTCGGCGGCGAAGCCGGCGGCCTCGATGGCACGCGGCGTGGCGTAGCCGAGCCGGCAGGTCAGCGCCTGCGGGCTTTGCGTCATCATGCGATGGCGCTTGATCTCAAAATAGCCGCCTTGGTCCATCACCGCATCGAACGTGTAGGTGACGTGCTCCAGCTCGCGCAGAGGCACGTCGTGCTTTTGCAGGCGACCGAGGGCTTCGTCCGCCAGCGCCGCCCGCTGCTCGGCGCTCAGCGTCTGCACACGCGCCAGGCACTCGGCCCAGCTCGCCTCGCCGTAGCGGTACAGGCAGGCCGCCAAAAACTTGGTCTCGCCATCGCGGTCATAGTCCACGAGTTCCACAGAAGCCCGGCCGGTGACGATTGACCGTTGACTACTTGCTGCAATTTGCCGCAGGGCATGGGCGGTCTCCCGCTGGTACGGGACGGCGTCGGCGTATTTCACCAGCGTGGGCACTTCTGCCTGCGCCACGCGCTTGACCTCGGCGCCGATGGCTTGCACTTCTTCGAGCGGGTGCGAGAGCAGCTTGCGGATGGCGCCCTCGAGCACGCGGGCGTTGGCCGTCATGCCGACGTTGGCCAGCGCGGCGGCGGGCAGCAGGAAGCGGCAGTTGTCCACATACTTCGAGCGGATACGGACGTCCCATTTGGCATCGCTCTCGCCGTCCTTGCGTGGGAACTGCGCCTGCATCAGTCGCTGCACCGGTTCGAGGGAACGCTGATAGGTATCGAAGAGCAGGCGGCAGGTGTCGTAGTAAAGCGCGGCGTGCCGGCTCTCGGCCACGCGGCGCGGCGTGTAGAAGTCGTCCGGCCCCCATTTCTGATAGCGTGTGGATTTCTCTGTGTAAGACGCCAGCCGGTTGGACTCCAGGCACTCGATGGCCAGCCGCGAGACGTTCTCTATCGCCAAGTGCAGCACAGCATGTTCGGCAACGCTGGCGTGCCCGTAGCCCACCACCCACTTCTCATGAAACTGGGCCGATGACTCGTCGGTCAGGCCTTGCGCGATCTCGCGAAAAGTCTCCGGGCTACGAGATGTCTTGGCAAAGGCTACGGCGATGACTTCCGGGCTGAGGGTTTTGGGGCTGAGGAGGTAGATGGTGCGTTGGGGCATAGGTGGTGTGTTGCGTATCACGTATCACGTATTTGTGTATTGCTTGTTGTCTTTTGCGTAGCGCGTGGGGCCTGGCGAATCGGGGTGGTTTCTCCGCTAAAGCAGGGTGCGCGCTGTTTCGATATCCCGCTTGATTTGCCCAATGAGCGCTTCGACACCGGCGAATTTCATCTCCGAGCGCAGGCGGGCGATGAAGTCCAGCGAGACCGTTGTGCCGTACAGGTCGCCGGTGAAATCGAGCAAGTGGGTCTCGACGGTCAGCTTCGGCTCGGTGGAGTTGAAGGTGGGCCGGTATCCGACGTTCGTCACCGCCGGCAGGCCGCCCGCCTGAGGAGTATCGGCGCGGCAGACATACACGCCCACCGCCGGGATGGCGTGTTCTTCCGCAACGGCCAGGTTCGCGGTGGGGATGCCGATGGTGCGCCCGCGCCGGGCGCCCTCCACCACCCGGCCGCTCAGCCGGAACGGGCGTCCCAGCAGCCTCGCCGCCTGTTCCACCGCGCCGTCGCGCAGGCACTGGCGAATGCGCGTGCTGGAGATGATTTCGCCGTCCAACACGACGGGCGTTTGCACGCGCACCGTGAAGCCCAACCGCTCGCCCGCTGCTTGCAGGTAAGCGACGTTGCCCTCACGATTGTGGCCCAGCGCGAAGTCCGCGCCGCACCACAGCTCTACCATGCGTGCATGCCGCACCAGTTGTTCCACGTACTCGGCGGCAGTGATGGCGGCGAACGCAGCATCAAAGCGATGGGTGACCAGCACGTCCACGCCGAGCGCGGCCAGGAGGCCGGCCTTCTCTTCGGGCGTGGTGAGATAGAACGAAGGCCGCCGCCCGCGTAGGAAGACCGAAGGGTGCGGGCTGAAGGTGATGGCAACGGCAACGCGGCCCGTCGCGCGCGCATGCGCCGTGAGGCCGCCGATGAGCGCCTGATGGCCGCGATGTACGCCGTCGAACGCGCCGATGGTGACTACAGCGGGGGAGGTCAGGCTCAGCTCAGACAGTGACGTGGCAAGCTGCATGACTCGATGAAGCGATAAGGAGTTGGCAAAGGTTCTAGGCGTTCAGCTCCGGCGAGAACACGAATAAGCACGAATGGGTGCAAATGGGCACGGAACGACATGAATGAACACGAATGAATGCGAATGGGCATGAATGAACGCGGGGGAACACGAATGAGCACGAATGGGTACGAATTGGCACGAATGGGCACGGAACGACACGAATGAACACGAATGAGCGCGAATGAACACGAATGGCTACGAATGAGTGCGAATGGGCACGAATGAGCATGAATGAATACGAACGATTCGTAAAAATTCGTGCTCATTCATGGCTGAAAGCCGGAATCTCTGGCCGCCGGTCAGTATACCAAGTATCCTTCAGTCGTTTGGGGTGACGAGCACTTTGTCGGGTTGCCAGAGCCGCCGAGCCGGGTCAGCGCGCAGGATGGCGATAAACTCGCCGGCGGCGTTGTACGCGCGCGCCCATCCTTGCCCTTCTAGGCTCAGCGGCACGGCCCCGCCGTGAAGCACGCGCTGCGTCTCCGCCTCGGTAAGGCGCACCTCCGGCCAGTCGGGCAGGGCCGCATCCATCGGCAGAAGGTAGCGTCGCCAGTCGCCGGCAGCGAAGGCGGCTTTCAGGTTGTCCAGCGTCACCGCGTCTTCGAGGCGAAAGTGGCCGGAGGCCGTGCGTCGCAATGCTGCCAGGAACGCACCGCAGCCGAGCGCCTGCCCCAAATCGTGGGCCAGCGAGCGGATGTAGGTGCCCGCCGAGCACGTCACATCGAGACTGCACTCCGGCGGCGACCAGTCAACGATGGACAACTGATGAATGCTGATCGGACGAGGCTCAAGCTCCACCGTTGCGCCGCGACGCGCCAGCGTGTAGGCCCTCTGCCCGCCGCGCTTGATGGCGGAGAAGGCCGGAGGCCGCTGCCGGATTGCGCCGCGAAAGGCCGCCAGCGCCGCCTCTACCTGCTCGCGTGAGGGGATGGCCTCGCTCACAGCGGTTACCTCGCCGGTAGCATCATAGGTGTTGGTGGTCTGGCCGAAGCGCACACGGGCGAGGTAACGCTTGTCTTTGGCAAGCAAGTATTCGCTCAGGCGGGTAGCTGCGCCGAGCAGGAGCACCAGCAGGCCGGTCGCCGGCGGGTCCAGCGTGCCGGCATGGCCGACGCGCTTCTCACCCGTCCCGCGCCGGACGGCGGCGACCACGTCGTGCGAGGTCGGACCGGAGGGTTTATCTATGAGGAGAATGCCGCAGGGCAGCACGAAATGGATTGGGTTGCGTGCGGTGTTGCCGGAATGTTGTTGCGACGCCCTACACAGCGCCGCCGGAACCGTTGGCTTTGAGCAGCGCGCGCGTAGCTTCCAGCACGCGCTTTTCGGCCTCATCCAGCGGGCCGGGAATCTCGGCGCCTGCCGCCGCCATGTGGCCGCCGCCGCCGAAGGTCGCTGCGAGCGTGGCCACGTTGAGGCCGGGCACGGCGCGCCAGCTCACCTTCACGCGGCCGTCGTCACGTTCGGTCAGGATTAAGGCGATGTCGGCTTCGCGCACCGAAGTGAGTGTGTTGACCAGGTCGGCGTCGCCCTGGCCATGGTAATGCGCCTGTTCCTTGTCGTGAAGCGTCAGGGTCGTCCACACGATGCGGTCCTCCAGCTTCATGCGCGAGAGGCCGTAGCCCCATAGGCGCATGGCTGCGAACGAGCGCTTGTAAAACGACAAGTCGTACACCTCCGGCAGGGACGCACCGGCGGTCACCAGCTTGTGAGTTAGCGCCAGCGTTTTGGCCGTGACGTTGGAGGTGCGGAAGCCAAGCGTGTCGGTGATGATGCCGGCCAGCAGGCACTCGGCGACGGGGCGGGTCAGTGGCAGGCCCAGCGGCTCAAGCAACTCGGCTACCAGTTCGGCGGTGGAAGCAGCCGCTTCGTCAATCAGGTTCAAATCGGCGTAGCCGGGATTTGTGGTGTGGTGGTCGAGCGCCAGGTCAATCGGGCGCGACAGGTTTTCGCCGAGCTTGCCCAGCCGCCCTACGTCGGCGGTGTCCAGCGTAATCATCAGGTCGAACTGGCCGCGCGGGTTGTCGGTGATCTCGCCGCAGGCCGGCAGGAAGCGAAACGTTTCCGGGATTGGGTCGGCGCAGGCGAAACTGACCTCTTTGCCGGCGGCGCGCAAGGCCAACCCCAGCCCGAGCAGCGAGCCGACCGCGTCGCCGTCCGGGGAGACGTGCGTCAACAGCAGCACCCGGTTAGCGCGCGCGAGGCGGCGACGCGCAGCTGCCAGAGCCGCCGGAGGGATGGCACCGTTCGTAGGCACCGTTGTTGGGGCCGATGTGGTTGCCGGCGAGGTCGTGCGCTTACGCTTCTTCATCGTCGGAGTCGCGGTTGCGGCCCGTTTCATCTTTCTTGAGTTCATCCAGCAGGCGCGAGATGTTCTCCAGGTTCTCCAAGCCTGGGTCCCAGTGAAAGACCAGGTTGGGCGTGTTGCGCAATTGGATGCGGCGGCCAAGCTCGCGGCGGATGAAGCCGGCAGCGCTGCGCAGTCCCTCCAGCATCTCGCGGCGCTGTGCCTCGTCGCCGAGAGTGGAGACGTACACATCGGCCTGGGAAAGTTCGCGGTCAATCGTCACGCGCGTCACCGTCACCAGGTTGAGCCTCGGGTCTTTCAGTTCGCGCTGGAGCAGTTGCGAGAGTTCAGTGCGGATTTGCTCCGCGACGCGTTTTTGGCGGATGGGCGTGGGCATGGCTGAGGGCGGGTAGCCGATGGCCAATGGCAGACCGGTCCCGCTATCTGCCATCTGCCATCTGCCATCCGCTAATTCACTTGCTGAATGACGAAGAACTCCAGGATATCACCCACGCGCACGTCGTCGAAATCCTTGATGCCCACGCCGCATTCCATGCCCTTGGCGACCTCGCGCACATCTTCCTTCTCGCGCTTGAGTGAGCCGACTTCGCCTTCGAATTCCACCTTATTCTGACGGAGCACGCGCACTTTGGCGTTGCGGCGCACCTCACCGTCACGGACGAAGCAACCGGCCACACGGCCGACCTTTGGAATCTTGAACACGGCGCGCACCTCCGCGTGGCCGATGACCACCGGCTTGAACTCCGGCCCGAGCAGACCCTTGAGTGCCTTCTCCACATCCTCGATCAGGCGGTAGATGACATCGTATTGGCGGATGGAGATGCCGTTGGCCTCAGCCAGGCGCTGGGCGGCAGTGTCGGCGGACACCGAGAAGCCGATGATGATGGCGTGCGAGGCCGTGGCCAGCATCACGTCGTTCTCGGTGATGTTGCCGGTTTCCGCGTACAGGATATTGATGGTCGGGCCATCACCGGTCTCCAGCTTTTTGAGTGAGTTGACGATCGGCTCAAGCGACCCCTGGGCGTCGGCCTTGATGATGAGCACCAGCTCCTTCGTTTCGCCGGACTTGAACTTGGCAAAGATTTGGTCGAGGCTAGGCGCTTTGCCGGCCTGCTCACTCTTGACCTCCTTCTGCGCCAGCTTGCGTTCGGCGACGATCAGTCGCGCTTCGCGCTCGGAGCCTACCACGCGGAACAGGTCGCCGGGCACGGGCACATCGGCAAGGCCGAGCACGCTCACCGGCGTCGAGGGGCCGGCCTCGCGGATGGGCTTTCCTCTGTCGTTGAACATGGCGCGGATCTTGCCATGCGCCAGGCCGGCGACGAGCACGTCACCGGAATGCAGCGTGCCGTTCTGGACGAGCAGGGTGGCGACAACGCCGCGCGCTTTATCCAGTTCGGCTTCGAGCACCGTGCCGGAGGCCGGGGCCGCCGGGTTAGCCTTGATGCTGGCCACCTCGTCGGCTATCAGCAGGATAGCTTCGAGCAGGTCATCAATACCGAGCTTCTGCTTGGCAGAGACCGGGACGACCATCGTCTTGCCGCCCCAGTCATCGGGCGTCAGGTCAATCTCGGCGAGCTGCTGTTTGACGCGCTCCGGGTTGGCGTTGGGCTTATCAATCTTATTGAGCGCCACCAGGATAGGGACTCGGGCTGCGCGCGCATGGGCGGCAGCTTCGCGCGTCTGCGGCATCACGCCATCATCGGCGGCCACGACCAGGATGGCGATGTCGGTAACCTGCGCACCACGGGCGCGCATCGCCGTGAAGGCTTCATGGCCGGGCGTGTCGAGGAACGTAATCTTACGTCCGTTGTGCTCTACCTGATAGGCGCCGATGTGCTGGGTGATGCCGCCTGCTTCTTGCGCTGCCACGTTGGTTTTGCGGATGACGTCGAGCAGCGAAGTCTTGCCATGGTCTACGTGGCCGAGGATGGTGACGACCGGCGGGCGCGGTTGCAGATTCTCCGCCTTTTCGGCAGCAATCATCTGGCGCCAGGCGGGGCCGCTATGCTCTTCTTCCTTTATAGCGGGTTCGGGCGGCGCTTCGGGGCGCGCTTCATAGCCGAACTCGCTGGCGATCAGCGCTGCCGTTTCAAAGTCCAATTGCTGGTTGATATTGGCCATGACACCGTTGCTCATCAATTGCTTGATGATGTCAATCGGGCTGCTCTTGGTCAACGCGGCCAATTGTCGAACGGTGATGACCCCTGGAAGTTCTAACACTTTTTGCCCGTTGTCGCTCATATACACCTCCGAAGTTTGGAGCAGCGAGCGCCACCGGGCAAGCAAGGCTTGCTTATTGCGCGGGTGGCGCAGTGCTCCGGATTGTCGGCGGCAGCCGGTGAGCGCTGCCGTCAGTCGGCGATTTCATCGGAATATTGCTGGCCGTGGGCGTGCAATCTTGCCCAATCGGCGTCGCTAAGCTTTATCTTCAAGGCGCGCTCCAGCGCGCCGTTCTTCAGCGCCGTCTCCCAGCAAGACCGGCGATTGTGCAAGTAGGCGCCCCGACCGTTGGCTTTACCGGTTGGGTCAATTTTCACCTGGACCTCGCCGGCCTCGCTGACGGTACGGACGATTCGCACCAACTGTCGTTTAGGCAGCACGGCGCGACAAGCCACACACGTCCGCTGGGGGATGTGTTTGACGCGCGGGCGGGCGGCCATCACTCCTCGTCAAAGTCAAACAGATCGCCGGCACGGCTGGCCTTGCGCTTTCTTTGCTTAATATACACGCCCAGCTCTTCGTCGTACGTGATCTCGACTGCCGGGCGCTTCTTGCCCTTCTTCTTGAATTTCTTCCTATCGAACTCTTCTTCGTCGTCCTCGTCATCTTTGGACTCGAAGTCTTCGTACTCGTCTTCTTCGATTTCGCGGGCGGGCGTCGGCGCGGCAACGGGCGCGGCTTCAACGGTAATTTCAGCCTGCGTCTCTTCGCTCGGCTCGATGAGTTCGGCGACGGAAGCAGCCGGCCGGCCGACGGCCTCAACCGGCTCCGGTTGGGGTTCGGGCTCCGGCTCAGACTCCGGCGGGAAGGTCAACCGGCTGATAGCGTCCTTCACTTCGGCGAGGGATTGCTCGTCTATGCCTTCGACCTGAAGCAGTCGGTTCTCGTCCAGCGCCAGCGTCTCCATTACATCGCCGACGGACGTGTATTCGGCCTCGGTCAGTGCGCGATGAATCGGCTCGGGCAAGTGGAGTTCGGCGAGGTTCATCCGGCGGGCGGCGGTGGGGATGGAAGCACGGATGGCAGCGGCGCGCTCGGCCTTGGCAGCGTGTTCTTCCTCGCGGCCACGTGCCAGGCGCTTTTCCACCATGTCCACCAGCTTGCTCAGCAGGGTGTAATCTTCCGGCGCCAGCGGCCGGCCTTCCGCTTTGCGTTGCAGGATGGCCTCGGCTGTGCTCAGCATCTCTGCGTTGAGCTGCGCCATTTCGGCGTAGCGTTCGTCCTCCCGCAGTTTGGCCATGGCATCTCTGGCAGCCTCGGTCAGACTCTTGATGTCAATGCGCCAGTTGGTGAGTTTGGCGGCCAGGCGGGCGTTCTGGCCTTCGCGGCCGATCGCCAGGCTGAGCTGGTCATCGGGCACCACTACCATTGCGGTACGGCCCGAAATCGGATCGTCGTCGAGATAAACGGCGGTGACGCGCGCCGGGCTAAGCGCCTTGGCAATGAAGGTCGCCTGATCCGGATTCCACTCGATGACGTCAATCTTCTCGTCGTTAAGTTCTTTGACGATGGATTGGATGCGGACGCCGCGCATGCCGACGCAGGCGCCTACAGGGTCTATGCCTTCCTGACGGGCGGCGACGGCCACTTTGGAGCGTTGGCCCGGCTCGCGGGCGATGGACTTGATCTCGACCGTGCCGTTGTAAATTTCCGGGACCTCGTACTCCAGCAGGCGGCGCAGCATGTTCTTGTGCGTGCGCGAGAGAATAATTTGCGGGCCGCGCGGCGTCTTACGCACCTCAAGCACGTAGGCACGCACTTTCTGGTGCGGGTAGTAACGCTCGCCGGGCATCGTCTGATTGCGCGGCAACGAGGCTTCGGTACGGCCCAGACCGATAGTGATGGACTGGGAGTTGACGGCCTGCACCGTGCCGTTGACGATGTCGCCTTCGCGCTGAACGTACTCCTGGTACTGGCTTTCGCGTTCGGCCTCGCGCAACCGCTGGACGATGACCTGTTTGGCGGCCTGCGCGGCGATGCGCCCGAAGTCCTTGGGCGTGGACTCCACCGTCACCATGTCACCGATCTTCGCACCCGGGTCTACTCGGCGCGCCTCTTCCAGTGTGACCTCGGTCCTCGGCTCGACAACCTTCTCCACCACTTCCTTCTCGGCGAAGATTTTCACCGTGCCGGTGGCGATATCCACCTTGGCAACAACATGCTGCGCGGCGGAAGCGTTAACCGACTTGCGATACGCGGTGACCAGCGCGTTTTCCAGCGCCTCAACGATAACGTCGCGCTTGAGTTTGTTTTGCTCAATGACCTCGTTAAAGGCCAGGGTCAGTTCGCTTTTCATACCGGATTTGGCCGCTTGCTCCAACGACCGCTATAACTAAGAAACGTGGGGGCCGCCCACGTTTCAGACCACTCCTTGCTCTGAACTTGCTCCGATTTTAGCACTGCGGCAGGGGGATGGCAAGCCCGCCGCTTGACGGGGTCATTCCAGATTATTGGCCGCTTCTTCGACTCCGACCCGCCGTTTTCTGCGGGCCTTCGCTCAGGATTCGGCCCCAGCCAAAAAATAGAAATGCATCAGTATGCACGCAAAGGTTGTCAGGGAACGTGCCGCCCGCCCCTTCGTCCCTCGGCGGGCTTCGCTAAGCGAAGCCACGCTCGGGATGCCCGCCGCGCAGGGCCTCCTGAGCGGACGCTGAGCGAAGCCGAAGCGGTAATCGCCGGACGCCCGCCGCTCCCCTGAGCGCGCTCAGCGGAGCGAAGCCGAAGGGTCAGGGTGCGGCGGACAGGTTTTGCGTGCACTTCACATCGGCAACTTCGCCTTGACTTGCAGCTTCGCCTCACGCTAAAATCCGCCGCCTATGTTTAGCAGCCTAACGGAAAAACTCCAGGCCGTCTTCAACAACCTGGCGCGGCGCGGCAAGCTGAGCGAAGCCGACGTGGACGCCGGCCTGCGCGAGGTGCGCCTGGCGCTGCTCGAAGCCGACGTGCATTTCTCCGTGGTCAAGAGCTTCCTCGACCGGGTACGCGCGCGCGCCGTCGGCGCCGAGGTGTCGCGGGCGCTCAACCCTACACAGCAGGTTATCAAGATTGTCCACGAGGAGCTTATCGCCACGCTGGGTGAGCCGGGACGGCTTAACCTGCGCGGGCCGCAGCCGCGCGTCATCCTCATGGTCGGCTTGCAGGGTTCCGGCAAGACGACTACGGCGGCCAAGCTGGCGCGCCGTCTCCGCGCTCAGGGCGAGCGTGTGCTGCTGGTCGCCGGCGACCCGTATCGCCCGGCAGCGGTCACTCAACTGGAGACGCTGGGCCGGCAGATTGATGTGGAGGTGTACACCGGCCTGGCGCGTCCTGCCGAGCTGTGCGCCGAGGCCGTCCGCGCCGCCGAGCGCCAGGGTAAAAGCGTCGTCATCATAGATACGGCAGGCCGTACCCAGATCGACTCGATGATGATGAGCGAAGTGCTCGCCATCAAACAGCGCGTCAACCCGGTCGAAGTGTTGCTGGTCGCCGATGCCATGACCGGCCAAGAGTCGGTCCGCATCGCCGAAGCCTTCCACAAGCAGCTGACGCTCACCGGCCTGATTCTGACGAAGATGGACGGCGACGCGCGCGGCGGCGCAGCGATTTCTATGCGCGCCGTCACCGGTGTGCCTATCAAGTTCCTGGGCGTCGGTGAAAAGGTGGACGCACTGGAACCGTTCGACCCGGCCCGCGTGGCCGGCCGCATCCTCGGCATGGGCGACGTGCTCGGCCTGATCGAGCGCGCCGAGGCGATGGACAAGCAGAAGGTGCAGGAGGCCGCCGAGCGGCTGATCTCCGGCGAATTCACGCTTGAAGACTTCGTCATTCAGCTGCGCGAGATGCGCAAGATGGGGCCGCTTGGCCAGTTGCTGGGGATGATCCCGGGGCTGTCCACCGGCAAGCTGCTGGTCGAGGAGCAGGCGCTGGAACGGCAACTCAAACGTACCGAGGCCATCATCAATTCGATGACTATCCAGGAACGTCGGCATCCGGAAATTCTGAATGGCAGCCGCAAGCGGCGCATCGCCGCCGGCTCGGGGACACAGGTTTATGAAGTCAATCAACTGCTCAAGCAGTTCAAAGACATGCAGAAGTTAATGAAGCAAATGGGCGGCAAGAAGCGTTTTGGCGGCCTGAGCCTGCCGAAATTAGGAAGATAAACACCTGTCGTTCGATCGGTCTGCGTTCCATCTCCGCGCGCGCCGGCGTGGACTTTCCTTCAAGTCCCCCTCTCCGCCGGCCCGGCGCGGCCGTTGAGGACGTTTCACATCACATCTGCTTTAGCACTTAGGAAAGAGAGTCAATATGGTTCGTATCCGCTTACGCAAGGTCGGCTCCAAAAGACAGGCGAGCTTTCGCATCGTCGCCGCCGAACGCGAGTATCCACGCGACGGCCGTTTCATCGAAGAACTGGGCTATTACAATCCGCGCACCCATCCCGCTACCATCGTGATTGAGGAAGCCCGGCTGTATCACTGGCTGAAGAACGGCGCCCAGCCGAGCGATGCCGTTCAGCAGCTTCTCAAGTCCACCGGCGCGCTCGAACGCTACAACCGCTTCAAGGCCGGCGAACCCATCGAGACGCTGGTTGCCGAAGCGCAGGCGGCGGCGCAAGCGCGTAACACCTCGGCCAGTACGTTGGCCG
>JAVQXV010000390.1:0-1731 GCA_033577755.1 Anaerolineales bacterium | reverse complement strand
TTGATCTCGCCCGGCGCAAGTTCAGGGTTCTCCTCGTACAACGGCTCCGGCGGGGGAATCTCATTCTCCACTATCGGCCCAATCGTTTGCACCTGTCGTCCATCTGAGGTGGAGTAGAACTTCCACGTCAGCCGAGCCGCGCCGGCATTGAAGTACGTTTCCATCAGCAGCCAGTAGGGCGTGTCGTTAATGAACTTGAAATCCACCAGCGGTGTGAACACGGCGGCGTCCAGACCCGGCCCCTGCCAGGAGGCCGTCTTTTGCTCGTAGTAGCTAACGCGATAGGCGTGCGAGTGGCGCTCGACGATAGGATAGCCGCCGAACCACACGGCGCGGAAGAGTGTGGTGCTCACCTGGCACACGCCGCCGCCCACGCCACGAATGGTGCGCCCGCCGTAAATGATGAGTGCTTCGGCAAATCCGGAGTCCAGGCTGATGTCGCCGATGTGTTCGGCGAAGGAGAACGTCGCGCCGGGCGGGACGAGTAGGCCGTGAAAGCGCGCAGCGGCGGTCCGGATGTTCTGCATCCGCTCTGGGCTTGAACCGCGAAACGAGGTGTATTGCTCGCTGACCAGTTCCGTAATTCCCAGCTCGGCAGCGGTGGCCGTATCGCTTACCTGTGGCGGTTGGGTTTTGAAGACAAGGGGGACGGTGTGTTCGCCTTTGGGCAGCGCAGCGTTGATGGCGCTGATGGTGGCGTCAATGTCCAGCTCACGCGCTTCCACCGAGGGCTGGATGACTTCGAGCTGGCGCGTCTCGTCGTTGAAGATGAAGCGCGCGTTGCGAGCCTCGCGCCGCAGCGGTTCGGCCAGTGGCCGGAGGACATCCCGCAGGGCGCCGGGGTCGAGCGTCACCTCGAAGCGCGCGCCGTTGCCCTCGGTCACGCGCGTAATGCGCAGCATCGTTGCCAGCTGCTCCGGGCCGAGCGTCCACGGGCCGGGGTCGCCCTCCGCCGGATTGGCAATCACCAACGTCAAGGGTTGGCTAAGGATGGTACGCGCGGCTTCAGCTTGAGCGGAGGCATCCAGCACCAGCGGCGCGGTTTCGATGAAGGGAAGCGTGAGGCCGGCTTTCTCGACGCGGGCGATGTGGCCGAGCAGGGTCTGCTCCAGCGCGCGCACGTCCAGCTCGCGCCCGACCTGCCCCGGCTCGGCGATGATGTTGATGCCCTCGGCCCGCAGCGAGGCCTCGATGACGGGCTTGAAGGTCTCCCGCGCCAGCGCGTCGAGGTAGGCGGCGGTGCGGGCGCGGTCCACTTTGATGACCGGCGCAATCTGCACGCCGTCGTGCCAGGCCGCGTACTGTGCGCGCCAGTCGGCCAGCAAATCTCCTGACCGCCCGATGTTGTAGGCCGCCAGCACGGTCGCGCCCACGTCGAACGTCACGCCTAGGTCGGCGGGCCGGACGGTGCGCCTGATCGAGCCATCGGCCAGGATGAAGGCGTCGTTTTGTGGATAGGTGAAGGCGGCGGTCAGAGCCAGCGCAGCTTCTTCAGGCCGGAGTCCGGAGAGGTCTATGCCCCAGGCCTGCACGCCGGGATAGATGCGCCCGCGATACGCGAGGTCGAACAGCGCGGCGGCGGCGACGCCCAACGAGACGAACACCGTGCCGACGACGACAACGGAGGCAATCAGGCGTGCGATAAACAGATTGAGTGAAGCAGTGCGCAACATAGGTCTCTCGGCAGGATTATACAAGGCTCTTTAGAAACGTTGCGCTGCCCCCACGCTT
>JAVQXV010000066.1:0-15678 GCA_033577755.1 Anaerolineales bacterium | reverse complement strand
CTCAACCGCCGCGCCGAGGCCGCGCCGCTCTGGGAACAACTCGCTTCCTTCACTGTGAACGACGCGCTGCCCTGCGTGGAGCTGGCAAAGTTCTATGAATGGAAGGCCGGTGATTTGAGCCGGGCCTTGGAGTGGGCGCAGCGCGCTGAGGCCATCATCGCCACACTGCCCGCGGGCTGGCGGCGCGTTGAAGCGCAGGCCTCCATTGCACGGCGGCTCAGGCGGCTTCGGGCCAAGCTTGCGGGGCAAGAACGGGTGAAGGGGTGAAAAAATGATCGGGTAATGGAAGTCAAGCGTTTCAATCAAGACCTTCTTTCAGTGCATTCTTTGATGGTTTCTGATAGCGCATTCTTGGTGGCCTAGCGAAGCGTGGTAATGCATCTCGTCTCAAACATAATTAGGCGTTTCTTTTCTCTCGGCGTGACTTTGCAGTAGCGCCGGCATATGCCAAACGTCAGTTGACTCTCGCAAAGAGTCCCCTTATACTGCTGCCAATCAACATGGAGGCTAAACGGCTATGAGCCGGAATACAGTTTCGTCAACCGTATACGAAAGACAAGCACGCAGCGGCGTCACGTTTGCGTGCTTTTTGTTTCTCATTCACCCTTTTCTCAATGAACCGAAAGGAGCTATACAATGGACTATGGGATGATCGGCAAGATCGAGAAGGCCAAGCGTTACGCCCAGGAGCGCGAGCGCTTCCGCTTCCAGAAATTCGAGGTGACCTTTCACGGCGATAACAATGACCACCGTGTCACGTTCGACGGCGGTGTTTTCCACTGTGACTGCGAGTTCTTCATTTTGCGCGGGCGTTGCAGCCACACCATGGCGCTGGAGCAACTCCTGCATCAGATGTTGCCTGAGCCGGCGACCAGCTAAGCCCGTCGAACCGAATAGATAGCGATGCGGGCGAGGCGTAATGTCTCGCCCGTTCTTTTTCCGGCTGGTATAATCCTGATCGCCGAGGCGGCGGGCGCAAGCCCGCCGTTTCCACGCCTGTTCAACGGAACAGGCTTTGCACCACAATGATTGAGCGGCGCAGCCAACTCACTTCATTCGTGTGCACGCAAAGCAGATCAACTGCACCCTGACCCTTCGGCTTCGCTCATAGAGCGCGCTCATAGAGCACACTCAGGGGAGCAGTGAGTGTCCGGCGACTACCGCTTCGGCTTCGCCCGGCATCCGCTCAGGATGCCCGCCGCGCAGGACCTCCTGAGCGTGGCTTCGCTTCGCGAAGCCCGCCGAAAGACGAAGGGGCGGCACGTTCCCTGACAACCTTTGCGTGCACACCGTCATTCCTGATAGGAACGGACGAAGCGTTTGCCCAAGGCGCGCCGCGAGGAGTTGCATTTTTTTGAAGAAGTGGCAGTTCTGGCTGGGGGTGCTCATCAGCAGCGTATTTTTGTGGTTGGCCCTGCGCGGCCTGCAGCTCGCCGAGGTCTGGGCAGCCATGCAGACGGCCAACCTGTGGTGGCTGTTGCCCGGCGTTGCCGTGTACTTCGTCGGCGTTTGGGCGCGCGCCTGGCGTTGGCACTACCTGCTCCGCCCCATCAAGAGCATCCCAACCAACGCTATGTTTCCGACGGTGACCATCGGCTACATGGGCAACAACATCTTCCCGGCGCGCGCCGGCGAGGTGCTGCGCGCCTTCGTGCTGCGCCGCAAGCACGGCGTCTCGGTCAGCGCCAGCCTGGCCACCATCGTCGTCGAGCGCATCTTCGACGGTGTGGTGATGCTGATGTTCGTGTTTTTCAACCTCGGCGGGCTGGCGGCGCTCTCCGGCGATTCGGGCTTCGTAGGAAGCATCCGCACCCTCGCGCTCTGGGGCACGCTGGCCTTCAGCGCGGCGCTCATCGCCTTTTTGCTGGCGGCCATGTTCCCGCACCAGTCGCTCGGCCTGTATCACCGCTTCGCCGAGCCGCTGCTGCCGGGCCGCATCCGGGGCCGCCTCACCGCCTTCCTGGTGAAGTTCTGGAGCGGGCTGGAGGCGCTACGCTCGCCCGTCAGCATCTTCATGGTCTTTGCCACCTCGGTCGTCATCTGGCTGCTGGAGACGGCCAAGTACTGGTTCGTCATCCATGCTTTCGACTTCAGCACCTATACCGGCGGCTTCTTCGGGCTGATGCTAATGAACGGCATCGTCAACCTGGCGACCACGCTGCCTTCCGCGCCCGGCTACCTCGGCACCTTCCACGCGCCGGGCATCGCCGTGCTCAGCGCCTATGGCCTGGAGCCGAACATCGCCGCCGCCTACACTATCACCCTGCACGCCGCGCTCTGGTTGCCCATCACCGCGCTGGGCGCGTTCTTCATGGCACGCGAGGGCCTGCGTTGGGATAAGGTCGAGGCCGAGTATCAGGAGCTGCAGCAGGTGGAGTCGCCTTCATGAGAATCGGCGTGATCGGCGCCGGCCCCGCCGGCCTGGCCGCCGCCTACGACCTGACGCGCGCCGGCCACGCCGTCACCGTGTACGAAGCCGCGCCCGAGGTGGGCGGGCTGGCCTCCGGCTTCAAAGCCCCGCACTGGGAATGGTCGCTCGAAAAGTTCTACCATCACTGGTTCCAGAGTGATAAGGCCATCCTCGGGCTGATCCGCGAGCTGGGCTGGAGCGACCAAGTGATCTTCCCGCGCCCATACACGGTGGCCTACGTCAACGGCAGGTTCCAGCCGCTTGACTCTCCACTGCAGGCATTGCGCTTCTTCCTCGGCAACTTCTCGCTGCTGGATACGCTTCGCTTCGGCGTAGTAACGGCCTACCTGCGCCTCACGCCGTACTGGCAGCCACTGGAGCGCGTAACGGCGGACGCCTGGGCACGGCGCTGGTACGGCGAGCACGTCTATCGCGCATTGTGGCGGCCGCTGCTCGTCGGCAAGTTCGGCGAGGAGAACCTGTCGGTCGTCAACATGGCCTGGCTCTGGGCGCGGCTGCACGCGCGCACCACGCGGCTCGGCACCTTCATCGGCGGATTTCAGACGTTCATGGATAAGCTGGCGGAGGTGGTGAAGAAGCAGGGCGCGGAAATCCGCTTGAACTGCGCGGTGACGGGGATTCGACGGCACACGGCGGAGGGCGGACGGCAGATATTGCGGGTGGAGGCCGGCGGCGCATGCGAAGACTATGATGCCGTTATCTCCACTTCCTCGCCGGCGCTGATGGCGAAGCTCGCGCCGGAACTACCGGAGTCGTACGCCGCTCAGTTACGCGCTCTCAAGAGCATGGGCGCGGTGGTGATGGTGCTTTCGCTCACGCAGCAACTGACGAAGTATTACTGGCACAACCTGCCCAAGGAGGCCGGCTTCCCCTTCCTGGCGATGGTGGAGCACACCAACTACATCTCGCCCAAACACTACGGCGGCGACCACATCATCTACTGCGGCGACTACCTCAACCCCGATCACCCGTACTTTCAGATGAGCAAAGAGGCTCTGCTTGAAGAGTTCCTGCCTGCACTCAAGCGCTTCAACCCCGCGTTCGAGCGGAGCTGGGTGAAGGAGAGCTGGCTGTGGAAGACGGCTTACGCGCAACCGGTGCCACCCGTCAACCACTCGCGCAACATCCCGCCGCTGCGCACACCGCTGAAGGGTCTGTACTTCGCTTCGATGAGCCAGGTGTACCCATGGGATCGAGGCACCAACTTCGCCGTGGAAATCGGGCGCAAGGTGGCGCGGCTGGTGATGGAGGATGTGCAGCTGTTACGAGATAGTCCAGGTAGAGCGCCAGGGCCATCAGATCAGTCCCTGAGACTTTAGGCGGGCAACCAGCAGCGATTCGCCAACGGAACGCCGCAACTTGTTCACACACTGGAGACGGCGCTCGATATCCTTATCGAGTTCTTCCCGATGGTCCCAATAGTAAGCCAGGGCGGAATGAATCCTTCCCAACGTCAGATGAGGAAACTGAAACTGTAACTCTTCCGGACACCATCCATAGGCGATATGAGCCTGAGCAAGCTCAATTACCTTCATCGTTGTTCCGGCAATGACCGGGGTATTTGTTTCGTCCAACACGACATGCTCGTAGCGGGTTTCGATGAACATGGGCAAGGTATAACATCACAGTCGCAGGGTTAGCTTCAACCACTGGCCGTCAGCCGTCTATCTCTTAATCAGCGGCAAATAAACGCGCCGGTTGAGCACGGGCAGCGCGGCACCGTTGGTAACTGAGACCATCGCCACGCGCACCGCAACGCGTGCCGAAGCGGAGTTACCGCCGAGAAAGAAAACTACACTCTCACCGCCAAGCGACGAAGAGCGCGACGAAAAGTGCAAAGGATTCGCCCTTGTTTTCCTTCGCGCTCTTGGCGTCTTCGTGGTTCAGATTGGCTTTTTTTCAGTGGGGTCACGAATGAGTGCACTGAAAAAAGGTCATGATTGAAACGCTTGGCCGCCACATACGCTGCTTTGGTTGTAATCGCGACGCCATATATGGTGGCGTTTGCGCCTGAAAAGTAATTTTTCAGTGGGCTCACGGTTCAAACGGGTTGCGCTAGCAGGACGCCGGCCAGCGGCGGCAGGCTGACGTGAATCAGGCCATCGGCGACGGCGCGGACGCGGCAGGCCGGGTCGGTGGCCAGAATGGGGGCGCTTTCGGCCACCGCAAGCGTGGCCTCAGCCGGGGCCGCGCCCAGGTTGAGCACCGTCACGCGCGCATCGGATGCGTCGGCGCGACGGTAGGCGAACAGCGAGCCGTCGGCCAGCAGGGTCCGGCGCGAGCCGCGCCGCAGGGCGGAGGAAGCATGGCGCGCCGCGCACAGGTCACGGTAGAAGGCGAGCAGGTCTGTATCCCGGTCTGCGCCCCAACGCATGGGCAGGCGCGCTTCCTCGTGCAAGGCCCGGCCACCCTGCCGCACGTCGCGCTTCTGGGAGAGGCCGACCTCGGTGCCGTAGTAGATGATGGGCGGACCGGCCAGCGTGAACTGGCACAGCGCCGCAAGCTTCAGTCGGCGCACATCGCCTCTGGCCGACCAGAGGAAGCGGTTCATGTCGTGATTATCGAGGAAGGAGGGCCGGCTGAAGGTGGGCGGGTAGTAGGCTTCATGCCGGTCGAGGAATGCGGCCAGCCGAGCCGCGTCCCACGTGCCGTAGGCGAAGGCCTGGCGCAGCGCTTCCAGCAGCAGGAAGTCGAGCGCGCCGTCCAGGCCGCCCTCGAAGGTGAGTTGCGAGTCGGGCGGGTCCACGGCCTCGCCGAAGGTCCAGCAGTCGGGGTTGGCGGCGCGCGTCACGCGGCGGAAGTCGGCGTAGAAGTCCGGCGTCGGGCCGATGCAGTAGTCCACGCGGTAGCCGTCCACGCCGAAGTCGAGCCAATACTTCGCTGCGTCGAGTACATGTGCTCGCGCCGGCCCGTGACGCAGATTGATTTGTGGCAGGTCTTTGACGCCAAAGAAGGTGGCATAGTCATCAGGCCAGCGCCGGAAGGTGTACCAGGGGACGTAGGGGCTGTGGCGGTCTTTCACGGCGGCCTGAAAGGTGGCGTGCCGGTTCGACCAGTGATTGGGCACGAAGTCCAGCAGCACGCGGATGCCGCGCGCGTGGGCCTGGTCAATCAGCTCGCGGAAATCGGCCGGCGTGCCCAGCCGCGGCTCGATCTCGAACAGGCTGGTGGCGTCGTAGCCGTGATAGCTGGGGCTGGGGAAGATGGGGTTGAGCCACAGGCAGTTGATTCCCAGTTCGGCGAGGTAATCGAGTTTGGCCGTGATGCCGCGCAAGTTGCCGTTGCACTTAAGCGACGGCTTCGGCTCGACGCGCGGGAAGTCGTTTGCCGGGCTGTAGAAGCGGTCAGGGAAGATTTGATAGAGGATGACATCTTGCGCCCAGGCCGGAGCAGGGTCGTCGTCCACGTAGAAGCCGTAAACAGCGCCGCCATCGGCCGGTGTCTCACTACCGCAACCACCGGCGCTCAGGCGATAGCGCACCACAGCGCCGGCCGGCTGGCCGGGCAGCACGCCGCGGAAGCGTCGCCGGTAGCCCCAGAGCAGAGTGTCCCACTCCACCTCGACAGGCTCCAGCTCGGTGACGTGGCCGTTGACGGCCCGGCCGCCTTCGCCTGCCGGGTCGCTGCCGTCGTTCGTCCAGTACACCCAGGCGCGGTCGTGCGGGTACGCCGGGCCAACGGTCAGCTCGAGGACGACGGCCTGGCCGGGAAGCGGGTCGCGCGGACGGCGCTGCTGGGCGTGGGTGACTCCGCCGCGACGCGCGCGTTCGTGCGCCAGACGTTTGGCATCGTCGCCCAGCGAGCCGAAGATGAAATCATCCATCAGCGTGACAACAGCAGGATGAGGCTGCCGTAGGGAGGGATTTCGGGCGTGGGTGTGTAGGCCTCGAAGCCGCCGTTCGCGTTGGTGGTGAGCGTTGCGGCCTCGGTTGTGAAGCCGAACAGCGCCTTGGCCTTATACTCGCCCGTCAACGGCCCGCGCTCCAGGCTCAGTTCATAATCGCTCACCGGCTCGTTGTCCACGTTGATGACGATGAGCATGGCCTCGTCCCCGTGGGTGCGCAGGTAGCTGACCAGCCGACGCGAGTTGGCCTTGACCATGACCGTTGCGCCGCGGCTGAGCGCGGGATGTGCGTTGCGCAGGGCGATCAGGCTGCGGTAGTGCTCGAGCAACGAGGCCGGGTCGCCGGTCTGCGCGGCGACGTTGCGCTCGATGTAGTCGGGGTTGACTCTTTGCCAGGGCGTGCCCGTGGTGAAGCCGGCGCCCGGCTCATCCGTCCACTGCATCGGCGTGCGCAGGCGCTCATCCGGCTTGACGCCCGTCATGCCGATCTCCTCGCCGTAGTAGATGAAGGGGATGCCGGGCGCGGTGAGCAGCACGGCCGCCGCCGCCCTGCTCTGGCCCAGCGGGTCCGGGCCGACGTAGCTGGCAATCCGGTTCATGTCGTGGTTGGTGATGAAGTTGGCGTTGTTCTGTTCCGGGAAGAGCTGCAGCGTCGCGCCGAGGACGAAGTTGATGAGCGTGGCGTTGCCTTCGCTCAGCCCCTTGAGCAGCGCGTTCGACAAGTCGAAGTTGAAAGCCGAGTTCAGCTCATCGCCGCCGCGCACGTAGGGGGCGACGTTGTAGTTGTCGGTCCAGACCTCGCCGACCGTGAAGGCGTCCGGGTTGAGGCTGCGATAGTACGCGCCCCATTCCTTCAGGAAAGCGTGCGTGGTCTCGGCGTCGGCTAGGATGCGGCCGTCCTCATCCAGGTAGCGGATGGCGTCGAGGCGGAAGCCGTCCACACCCACGTCCCGGAGCCAGAAGGCCGTAATCTTCTTCGCTTCCTCGCGGACGGCCGGGTTGTCGTAGTTCAGGTCCGGCATCTGGTCCCAGAAGATGGCGTAGTAATACTGGCCGTTGCCGGCGCGGTGCCAGGCCTTTGCATTCCACGGGCCGAGGTAGCCTGGGTCTTTGTCGGACCAGATGTACCACTCCCGGTACACGGGGTCGCCCTGCAGTGCCTTCTGGAACCACGGATGGCGGGCGCTGGTGTGATTGAGCACCAGGTCAATGATGATGCGGATGTTGCGCCGACGCGCTTCGGCCAGCAGGCGCTTGAAGTCGTCCATCGTCCCGTAATCGGGGTTGACGGCGTAGTAGTCGGTGACGTCATAGCCGTGGTAGGTCGGCGAAGGGTGAATGGGCATCAGCCACAGGCCGCGCACGCCGAGCTGCTCCAGGTAATCCAGCTTCTCGATGATGCCGTTGAAGTCGCCGATGCCGTCGCCGTCCGAGTCCTTGAAGCTGCGGACGAAGATTTCATAGAAGACGACGTCGCGCCACCACGGCCCGATGGGCACGGGCGTGGGCACGGTGGCATGTGGCGTCGGGGTCAGGGTGGGGGACGGCGCGAGCGTGGGCGTCTCCACCGGCGCGGCTGTAGCGGCCACGCAGGCCGTGAGCAGCAGCGCTGCGAGCAACGCACAGAGCGAACGATGGAAGTTGAACATGATTTGCCCGAATAGGTTGGCGAAGCGCATATCTACGGCCTTTCGGCGATGCCGGTGTTGCCCAAGGCGCTCACGTCCGGGTTGCCGATGTTGCCGCCCACCGGCAGGCCGCTGGGCACCGAGGCCGGGATGGTGTGGCTCAGGTTCAGCGCGCTCGGCGAGGTGAGCGACTCGAGGAAGGCGAGCAGGTCGCGAATTTGGTTGTCGGTCAGCGCCGCGCGCTCGGAGGCGTTGGCGGATTTCGTCTTGAGGATTGAGGCCAGCACTGCCGGGTCATCCTGACAGGTCTCGCGCAGATTGGGGGCCAGTTGTTCGGGGTCGTAGGCGCGCAGGCTCGCCTCCGGGTTCAGGTGGTGACGCACGGCGGCCTCCAGCGTGGTGAACGCGCCGTTGTGCATCCACGGCCCGGTGATGGCGACGTTGCGCAGCGGCGGCGTGCGGAAGGCGTAGCGCTCGCAGTCGTTGCCGGTCTCACGCGCCCGGCCGAAGTCGAAGGGCTGCTCGCGGCCCTTGCCGTCGCCGAGCTGCGGCACGGCGAGGTTGTGAAACTTCTGGTCGGTGAGCAGGCCGCCGGAGTGACACGTGGCGCAGCCCGCCTCGCCGTAGAACAGGAGCGCGCCGCGTTTCTGCGCCTCCGTGAAGGCGTCCGTCTCGCCGTGCAGGTAGCGGTCGAAGGGGCTGTCCTCAAAAGTGAAGGTCACGCTCTGATAAGCCGCGAGCGCGTTGGCGGCGTGCTGGAAGCCCAGTTCTTCGACGGGCACATCCGGGTAGGCGGCGCGGAACAGCTCCACGTAGCCCGGAATTGCCAGCAGGCGTTTCATCAGCGCTGACCAGATGGGGCGGGCGGTGTAATCCGGCAGCATCGCCAGCTCGTTTGGCCGGCCGAAGATGTCCACATCGCCACGCAGGCCACGCATCTCGTCGCGTGAGGTCACCGGGAACATGGCCTGGGCGGCGAGCAGGTTATCCAACCCGGCGGGCAGGCGGTCACTGGCGGGGGTATCGAATCCGGTGGCGGGCGTGCCGGAGAGGCGACCATCCCAGAACAGCACCTTCCACTCCAGGTAGCCTAAATTAAAGAGCGGCGAGGCGTTGCGCGGGATGAAGTCGCGGCGCTCTTCCAGCCGGATGCGCTGCTCGCCGAGGCCCACGCCGCCGGTGCCGATGGAGACCGAGAGGTTATCGCCCGTGCCCTTGAGCGGATGATGGCAGGTGGCGCAGGAGATGTCGCGGTTGCCGCTCAGTTCAGGGTCCCAGAAGAGGGCCTCGCCCAGCTTCACCAGCTCGGCGCGCGGTGCGGGCGGGAGGGTGGGCCGACGAACGCCGGCCTGTTCCATCAACGCGCGCAGTCGTGCGTCGTCGCTTTGCGGCATGAGGTCCCGCAGCGCGCTGCCTCCCAGCACCAGCAGGCCCACACCTATCAACGCAATCAGGGCCGGAACGACGGCACGGTGGGGCATCGCCGGGCTGAGCCGCAGCGCCAGCAGTACGCCGGCGAGCAGGCCGAGGCCCAGCAACGTCAGCAGCATCGGTGCCCAGTCGGTCGCTATCGCAGCAGAGGTGCGGTCAGGCGATGTGGCAGGCAGCGCCGGCCCCAAAGCGTCCGGCTCCAGGCGCGTTTCGGCTTCCAAGGGATAGCGCAGTTGGTAGCGTCGGTCGCCGGCTACGGCGCGGAACTCCTGCCGGCGCCCATCCGGCCAGTGCACGCTCACGTCGGCGCGCGTTGCCGCGCCCAGCCCGAAGTACAGCACTAACTCGTTGCCGCCACCCAGGCCGGAGCCGTTGATGACCTCCTGCGTTTGCGTCACGCCGTCCGGCGTGGTGACCATGACGCGCGCGCCGACCGCGTCGCGGTTCACGCGCCCGCCACCGCGCAGCTCCAGTGCCAGCCAGTGGTTGCGGGTGGTTTCGCCGGCGCGGTTGCGGTACAGGCGGTAGCCCTCGTCCATGTTGCCCACGAGCAGGTCTACCCAGCCGTCGCGGTCGTAGTCGGCGTAGGCCACGCCCATGCTCATGCGCACATCGGAGGCCTCGTTGTCGCAGGCTATAGCGGTGAAAGTGCCGTCGCGGTTGTTGCGGAAGAGCCTGTTGGCGGCGATGTCTTTGTGGTCGGTGGTATCGGCGATGGCCAAATACAGGTCGCGCCAGCCGTCGTTGTCGTAGTCAAAGAACACGGCGCCCCAGCCGATGCCGTTCGCGGCCTGCACGCCCGCCGCCTCGGCCACCTCGCGGAACGTGCCGTCGCCCTGATTTTGCAGCAGCTCCATTGGGCCGGCATTCGAGTAGTAGTAGTCGAGGTCGCCGTCGTTGTCGTAATCGCCGACGGCCAGCCCCATGCCGAAGAGCTTCGACGCTGCGCCGGACTGCTCGGCCACCTGGGTAAAGCACCAGCCCAGACAGCCGGGGCCGTCGTTGCGCCAGAGCTTGTTGCCGATGCCGTTCACCCACTCGTCGTTGACGAGGTAGATGTCGGCGTCGCCGTCGTTGTCGTAGTCGTTGAAGCTGGCAATGAAGCCGGCGCCGTTCAGGCTGCCGCCGAGGTAGTGCGAGACATCCGTAAACGTGCCATCGCCGTTGTTGCGGTACAGCTTATCCGGGTCGCCCTCCATTGGGCGGCCGCACTTGGGGTAGCATGACCAGTTGGCGAGGTACAGGTCGAGGAAACCGTCGTTGTCGAAATCGCCCCACGAGGCCGACTTGGTGTTGTGGCTGTCACGGATGCCAGCCTGCTCGGTGATGTTGACGAACCGTTGCCCGCCCTCATTGCGGAAGAGCGCGTCCGTCCCCCAGTTGGCGACGAATAGGTCGCGCCAGCCGTCGTTGTCGAAATCGGCCCAGGTTGCGCCGGCGCTGTGGGCCTGCGGCAGCGCCACCTGCTCGGTGAGCGGCGAGCGCGTGAAGGTGCCGTCGCCGTTGTTGCGGTAGAGCGTGTTCGGGCCGGCGGGGTCGGTAACGTACAGGTCGGCCCAGCCGTCATTGTCGTAGTCGCCCCAGGCCTGGCCGATTGCCATCTCCAGGCTGACGACGCGATTGCCGGTGAGGCCGGCGGCGCGGCTCACATCCTGGAACTGTGGGGCGGCGCGGGGCTCGGCGCCGGCGCGGCCGGCACTACCCTGTTGCAGCCACAGCAGGGCGATAGCCGGCAACGCCAGCCCGACCAGAGTCAGAGCGCGATGCATACGAGACTCTCCTGAAAAAAAGACGCACTTACCGCAGACAAGACGCAAAGTCGCTAAGACCGAAAACCTTTGCGCCCTTGCGTCTGTGCGCCCTTGCGTTAAGCCGCGACTCGTTTTTATTCAGTGAATGCACCCGCTTATTCCTTAACTGCGCCGGCGGTCAGGCCGCCCGCGATCTGGTCCTGCAACAGCAGGTAGGTGATCATGATCGGCAGCGCCCCGATGAGCGCGCCGGCGGCGAACACCCCCCACTTCTTGTCGAATTGGCCGGCGGTGAAGATTTGCAGGCCAACCATTAGCGTGTACTCGCGGACATCGTTGAGCAGGATGCGGGCGAGGATGAAGTCGCCGTAGGTGCCGATGAAGGACAGGATGCCGATGACGACCAGGATCGGGCGCAGCAGGGGCAGGATCAGGTTCCAGAAGATTTGCCAGTGCGTGGCGCCGTCTACCATCCCGGACTCATCAATCTCACGAGGGATGGTGTCGAGGAAGCCTTTCATCAGCCAGATGTTGATGCCCATCGAGCCGCCGAGATAGACCAGGATGAGGCCGGCATGGGTGTTGAGGCCGAGAGCCGGAATGATTTCGCCGATCTGGAAGATGAGTACATAGATGGCCACCAGCGCCAGCAGGTTGGGGAAGACCTGAATAAGCAGGATAGCCTTGAGGAGCGTCACCCGCCCGGCGAAGCGCAGGCGCGAGAAGGCGTAGGCGGCCATCGTCGTAATCGAGAGGCTAAGGATGGTGGAGATGCCGGCCACCTTCACCGAGTTGAAGACCCAGCGCCAGTAGGACAGCTCGCCGAAGGCGAAGTTCGGGTCCAGGTTGAAGAGGCGCTCGTAGTTCTTGACGCCGGCCTGGGCCGGGATCAGGCTCTGCGTGGCGAGCGAGTTCGTGTTGTCGAACGAGGCCGAGACGATCCACAGCACCGGGAAGATGGAGAAGAAAATCAGCAGCACGGCGACCGCCATACGCCAGGCGATGCTGACGCGCTTCTGGAAGCGCACGTTCGAGCTGAGCGCCTGATAGGATTGAGCCAGGCTGGCGAGGCTAGACATTTTGGCTGACCTCCTCCCACATGTTGGTGAAGCGATACTGCAAGAGTGTGATGGTGCCGACGATGATGAAGACGATGAGCGAGATGGCCGAGGCCAGACCGTACTGTACGCCGCGCCCACCGCTCTCGAAGGCCAGCTTGTAGACGTAGCTGATAAGGATGTCGGTATGGCCTGCCTGAGTGGCGGCGCCGACGATGGGCGGGCCGCCGCCGATGAACAGGTAGATCAGGTTGAAGTTGTTGAAGTTGAAGACGTAGGACGCAATCAGCAGTGGGCCGACGGCTACCAGCAGGAGCGGCAGGGTGATGGAGCGGAAGCGCTGCCAGGGCGTGGCGCCGTCCACCGTGGCCGCCTCGTACAGGTCAGGTGGGATGGATTGCAACGCACCGCTGCTGACCAGCATAAAGTACGGATAGCCCAGCCATAGGTTCACAATCAAGACCGCGGCTTGTGCCCAGATCGGCTCGGTCGTCCACGGCGGCGCCCAGCCGATCCAGCTTTGCAGCGTGCGGTTGATCACGCCGAACTCCGGGTTCATCATGCCGCGCCAGATCAGGATCGTAATCAGGCTTGGGATGGTGTAGGGGATGAGCAGGAGGGAGCGGATGATCTTCTTGAACGGGAAATCCTTATCGTTGTACAGAACGGCGATGAGCAGGCCCAGCGCAAAGGTCGAGAGGACGCTGATGGTCGGGAAGATGAAATTCCAGGTCATAATCTGCACCAGCGGGCCGCGCAGGGCGGGGCTGGTGATGAACTGTACGAAGTTATCGAACCCGACGAAAGCCCGAAAGCCCGGCTTGAGCGTCTTGCCATCCTTGGTTGTGAAGGTGCCTTGCACGTTGAAGTACACGTCGCCGTTGGACTGGTCGGTGAACGTGTCCGTTGCCGGGTCATAGATAAAGCGGATGGCCAGCTCGGCAGCCTCATTGGGCGAGCGGATTTGGACCGTGCGCTCTCCCTCCACGCCGAATTTGATGTTGGGTAGGTTCGGATCGGCGGCAGCCAGCAGGGTGTTCAGGCGCTGATAGCCGTCAATGCTCAGCGGGATGCCCTTGCGGTCTGCTTCGCCGATGCCGGGGTCGCCGGGTTTGGCCGGCGTGATCGGCTCGCCGGGCTTGGCCAGATAACTCTGCCCGTCCGCATCCACCAGCCACAGTGCGTAGGTCCCCTCACTCGACCGGTAGGCCGTCCATGAGTAAGCTTTGCCGGTCTCCGGCAGATAGGTAATTTGCTGAATAATGGGGATGGCCTGCTCCTTGGTCAGCAGATGGCCGTCGCCGTAGTTGGTAAAGGCGATGTAGAGCGTGAAGAAAATGGGATAGATGACGAAGAGGATGAGCAGCGAAAGACCGATGGCGAGCCAGCGGAAGGGATAGGCGCGGGGGAGTAGGAAAATCAGATTCAGCATCACGGTGATGATGCTGAGGATAATGACCAGCTGGGTGAATCCTCGAAGATAGGCGTTGTAGATGAACCAGACGGCGCCGGCATCGAACACTAAAATCAGGATCACCCGCATCAGGAACGAGAACGGCGATTCGGCGGGCATCTGAATGCGTTTGCTCGTTTCTATGGCAGCGGTTGCCATACGGCCTCCTCTGAGATGACCTGCAATGATGACATGGCTCTCCTAAAAGGAAAAGGATTATCCGTAAGCGGTGTAGGGTTTGTCTCGTACAAAGATGCAAAGGCGCAAAGAGACACCCTTAGCGACTTGGCGTCTTGGCGCGAGATCCCCGTCGAACTCAGGAGGGCCATTCAAGCAAGCTCCGGTCCAAGCGGGCGAGTTGGGTCCGAAGAAGACGGAGGGCCGAGACGCTTTGCCTCGGCCCTCCTTGACTAACTGCGGGGTTACTTCGTGGTGATGGTCAAAAGCTTGGTCTCCGGGTCGAACACGAACTCCACCGTGCCATCCTTGGCCAGGGTGAACTTGTAGTTCGGACCGTCCTGCTTGCCGTCGGAGCCGTAGTTGGTAGTCCAGGAGCCGTCCAGGGCCACCTTGACCTCATAGTCGCCGGCCTTCAGGCTGAAGGGGCCGCTGACCCATTTGCCATCATCACGCTTCTTCATCGCCGTCACGGCGCACTCCGGCTGCCAGTCGCCGGGGCAGCCCGCCTGGGCCTGATATGAGCCGGGCACGTTGACCATGCCGGTCAGCGGGTTAGCAATCAGGTCGCGCACCTTCTTGGCGGCGTCCTTCAGAGCCGCTTCAGGCGCCTGTTTGCCGTCGCGGATGAGGACGATGGCATCGTTCCAGCTGCCCCAGACCGAGCCCATAGCCGGGATGGCCGGCATCATCGTCGCTTTGGCGCCGGCCTCGCCCATCGCCAGCAGGTCGGGGTCGGCGGTCTTCTCGAGCACCGGCAGGTAAGCCGATGGTCGCTTGCCGGCCTCATACAGCTTCAGCATCGTCTCTTCCGTGGCGATGAACTCGGTCAGGAAGGCCTGTGCCAACAGGGCATTCTTGCTCTGCGCGTTGATGTAGATGCCCTGCGTGCCGGCAAACGGCGCGCCCGGGCCGGCGGGGCCGGCGGGGAAGGTCGTCACCTTGTACGGGACTTTGGACTCGCGGATACGGTCTAGCGCCCACGGCCCGGCCATGATGAAAGGCACCTTGCCGGTCTCGAACAGGGCGTGGTTGTTAGCCCAGTCCCAGTCGGTGGGCAGGTTGCCCTTATCCACCTGCTCCTTCAACCATTTGGCAGCAGCGATCATGCCGTCGCTGTCCAAGCCGAGGTCTTGGTCGTTGTAATTGCCCTTGTCGTCCTTACCGAAGATGTAGCCGCCGAAGGCAGTGAACAGCGGATACAGGTCGTACGTAGTGCCGGTGACGGCCATGATGTACTCGACCTTGCCCTCTTTCTTCAGGGCTTCGCCGATTTTGACCACGTCATCCCACGTCTTCGGCGGTTCCTTCACCAGGTCGGTGTTGTAGAAGAAGCCCAGGTTCTCGGTGGCGTAGGGCATGCAGTACAACACGCCGTCGAAAGTGCAGGCGCTCAGCGCCACCGGCGCAAAGTCCTTGGCCTTGTCGCCCAGTTCGATGGGGGCTACCAGGCCGTTGAAGACCAGTGCGCCGGCCTGGTCGTGCGGGACGCCGAAGAGGATGTCCGGGCCTTGGCCCTGCGGCGCGGCCACCTGGAAGTCATCGCGCAGGCTGGACTTCAGTTCCACCACCAGCTCGATGTTGTATTTCGCCAGAACTTCGGGAGCCAGCTGCTGCAGGATCGGGGCGCGGGTGTCATCAGCCCAAATACGCAGGGTGCCGGCAGGCGCCGGGGCGGTGGTTGCCGTCGGCGCGGGCGGCTGGGTGGGCGCCGGCGGTTGGGTGGGCTGCGCCGGCGGCTGAGTCGCGGGAGCGGTGGTCGGTGTTGGCGTTGCCGCCGGGCCGCAGGCCGCGAGCATGAGCGCAGCTACGATGAAGAGGCTCATCGCAGACCACAAAGTCTTTTTCATTGTCGTTTCTCCTCCAGAAATCGCGAGAACTTTACAGGGAAAGGATCAGAGTCGG
>JAVQXV010000389.1:0-1751 GCA_033577755.1 Anaerolineales bacterium | reverse complement strand
CTACGGATAGTTTCATTGACCAAGGATTGCAGATTTTCGATTGGACTCACCTGTAACTTACGCACCTTTTGCTTAATCCGATACCACACATGTTCAATCGGGTTCAAATCTGGCGAATATCTAGGCAAATATATCAGCTCACACCCAGCCGCTTCCACCACTTGCTTTAGCACACTAGACCGGTGAAAACTGGCATTATCCAACACCATCTTTTTGCCAGGTCCAATGGCTGGTAGTAACCACTCATACAACCAAGTTAAAACCACCTGTAAATTGCAGCTCCCTATCCATGTCAATGGCTCGATTAATCTCCCCAAATAATCACCACCCATCATGCTAATTCTTTCACGTTTTCTACCTACCTTTTTGCCATAGATTCTCTCCCCTTTTACACCCCAGACATACTCATAAACTGCTCGCTGGTCGATGCCGGATTGGTCTATGTAAACCACTTCTTCCGGCTTCACATCCTTCATTTTCTCGAGATACGCCTGCCGCTCTTGCTCGTCTCGCTCTTGGTAGGAGAAAGTTTTTTTTTTTTGCGGATGTAGCCTATCTTTTTAAGCGCCCTGCAAATCGTCATACTACTCACACCCCAGATAGATAGCCGCCATTTCCTTCTGGGTCAGACTAGGATTTGCCTCGACAAACTTGCGAAATTCATCAATCTTATGACTATGCCCCTTTTGGTAACCGGTCTTAGGCACGCAATCACCGGTTTCAGACCATTGCTTAGGCCAACGTTGTAACGTGCGATGTCCGATGTTCAGCATTTGGCTCACTTCGACCAGTGTTGCACCTTCCAAGACCGCTTCAATAGCTTTCTGACGCAGGTCTGTGCTGTAAGGCTTAGACATGAAAAAAACCTCTGTGAACTTATTAGCCCTATTCTACGCCAAGCTAAAAGTTTTTAGCTATAGCAAAACCCAAGGCGGGGCTGCGCCCTGCGACCTCAGGACATGACAAGCAGAGAAATGGCTTGTGATTCGAATCACATCCGTCCGAGAAATAGATTCAGAGAATGGAAGTACCGGTGAACGCAGGGTATTGCCGGACAATGTGGGCACAGGGAAGCGATGCGACCTCCATAGAACCGCTGTCCAGCGGGTTTGTTTTGGCCTACGGCGGTGAGCAGAAAGTTTACCAGGGGTTATTACCTAATTTTAATTTTGGGAACCAGGCCCTGCTGAGCGGCGAGACATTTATCGGGACATTGAGTGGGCTTGACAATTTGTCGCCAGTCAAGTATCCCAGCGAAGAAATAGTTCTGGGATGGTCTATCGAAACCGGTGTATGGATGGAAGCAACCTCCATTCCCGATCTAGCTGGGAATACGTTAGCAACGGCACGACTTATCTCTGTTGGCACGACGCCTACAACATTTACTGACTGGGTTGGCAGCACAGACCTCAACGATTACTATCGCTTGACCCTGAACCAGGCTAGTGTACTGAATGTCACCCTGAGTGGCCTAACAGCCGATGCGGACTTGGAGCTGCTGGGTGGACAAGGCAATTGGTTGGACGGTTCCCGGAACGCAGGAAGTGCGAATGAAACCCTGACCCGCACTTTGCAAGCAGGAACTTATTATCTGCGGGTGTATCCCTACAGCGGCTCAACGTTTTATAACCTGACAGTGACGGCCAACCCCCTGCCCGCCGACGGGGCTGGTAATACCTTGGCAGCAGCACGCCCCATTAGTGTCGGGCCAACGCCGAGTACTTGGACGGATTGGGTGGGAGACGCTGACC
>JAVQXV010000388.1:0-1755 GCA_033577755.1 Anaerolineales bacterium | reverse complement strand
AGCTTCTCTCTGGACTCCCGCCTTGTACCCACGCACCGCCAGAAAGCTATCATCTGGGGACCAGGATAAGGGAACCATCACATAATCGTCGTTTTCCCAAGTGCCAACAAGTGTCGCCTGAGGGAAAGAGAATATCTGAACAACATTGGTCTGAGAGGCGGAAGGACGAGGTGAATTCCAAGCCGTACTTGCAACTTTTGTCCAGCCAGATGACCAGAGGAGGCTCAGTGAGAAACCGCCGACTAAACGTTGCAGCGGGCTGCCCGGCGGGTCAACCGGACGAAACCAGACTTCCTGACCATGAAAACCGTCCTTTATCGGTTGTTCCTCCAACAACAGCCATTGGCCATCGGCAGAAAAACCTTTGCCCCACACATATTGAAACGGTAATGTTTCCACCTCCCCGGTTTCAGAATGATACAGTCGCACCGAAGGAAAGTTAGCCTCAACGCCAGAGCCGAATAGAAGCAGATGATAGGTGTTGGTGCCTGTTACCACAACGCCGGAGGCTTGCCAGTAGACTTCAGAATCCAAGAGCGACGGAACATTGAAGATGTCCTGAGCAACATCAACGATCTCTTTCCCGACTTCTATAAGTAACGGACCCTGGTCTAAAGTACGGGGGATGAGAAACTGTGTTGCACTGAGCCACTCCCCTCCCAGACCAAACCCGCCCACACCTCCTGGGTGCTTCCATTCTATTGCATTCTGCGTTTCGCCTGTTTTTGCATTTGTTATGCGTGTGACCACGTTGAGGGTGCCATCGGGCTGATCATGCGTGATACTGTCAACTCGATATCGACCTCCTGGTGACAAAGATGGATCGGAAGGTATTGGAGGGGAGGGATTCTCGCTCGTGGTAAAGGTTTCATCACAAGGGAACCCCCGCTTTGCTGAATTATGCTGTACTACAATCACACTACCATCTGTCTGCCAAACTACCCAGGCTCCATATCCGGCCCGGTCAGGATAGGGGCAGATTTGGCCCGAATGCACGTTTAGAAAATGCAACTGCCCGGCGCCCAGCGGGTAAACACCATAGGTTCCGAATGCTTCTTCTGCAGTGAAAGTCCAAAAGGCAAGCCACAGGCTATCGGGCGACCAATTGTAAAAAGCTATCATTGGCGCTTCGGCGAATGGACGAATAAGCTTCTCCAAGGGCTGACCCGTGGACGTTGATAGGGCGCCTTCAAGATTTGGCGTTGGAGACGATGTTGTGGCCGACGCTATCGTCACCGTACTTGTCATTGCTGTTTCAGGTAATGCCGGCCTTGTGGGAGTTGCACCGTCCTCTATTGAAAAGTGTGCGCATGCAATCAACAAGAGTACCCCAAGGAAGGAAACTGTGGACAAGCGCGCCGTTGATGTTCCGCGAGATCGCATACCGCATGCTCAGCGGCCAACCCAAGTAAAGTCCCGGTCTTGCCGATGCCACAAGTAGACGTCCAGACAATTGTAGGGTTCCAACACGCTATCCTGACAGAGAATCACATCCTCGGGATCCAATCCGCGTGCAGAAACGAATGCCACTACTCGATTCTCTGGCGAGGCGTTTAGCAAACCCCTGGAAGCGTTATCAACTTTACATGCGCTTCGATTTATGTCTGTAAGATTTCCCACCTGCTCCAGATCGAACAAAGATCGGCTAAGTCCGCTAGCCAAGTCGTACTCAATCAATCGCAACTGATCAGCACTAAAGTACAGAATTGCATCGGCGCTTTGTGAGAGCACCGCCCCACAGGTTGTCTGTCCGAG
>JAVQXV010000065.1:0-15801 GCA_033577755.1 Anaerolineales bacterium | reverse complement strand
AAATTCGGCAATCCGTCAGCGCCTTCAATGCTCTCAGCGCCTCAGCGATTTCAGCAAATTCGGCAATCCGTCAGCGCCTTCAATGCTCTCAGCGCCTCAGCGATTTCAGCTTACCAGATGGAACGTCAACCAGATGCGCCCCACTTGCAGGAGCGCGCCTGCCGGTAGGTCGTATTGCACGCCGGGACGCAGCCGCTCGCCGTCCAGGTACACGGGGTTGCGTTCCTGAATCGCTTCGATGAAGAAGGAGCCGTTCTTCTCCAGCACGCAGGCGTGATGGCGCGAGACGCTCGGCAGCTCCTCCAGCTCTTCCAAATCCACAGCCAGCAAGCGGTTATTGGTCGGGTTGCGGTGGTCGCGCCGCCCGATGATGGCCGGTTGCCAGGCCAGGTCATATTCGTTTAGAGTGCGCTGCTCGCTAAAGTACACGCGCTTGAACGGCTTGCTGAACGGCAGGCGTTCGCCGCGCTGGATGGCCTCCATCGTGCCGGTGCGCTCACGCAGCCGCGTGCAGACGAGCGTGCTGCCCTCGGTCACGCCGGCTTCGTTCAAGGCGCGCTCTTCGCCCAACGGCTCGCGCGCGCCTGCCAGCCGCAGCTCGTAGTTGCCGTCCAGATTGAACTTGTCCTTGATGGCGGCGATGAGGTTGCCCACCCGTAAGCTGCTGCGCACGTTGACGCGCCGCAGGCCGATGTCTTTGGCCTGAATGTCGAGTGTTAGGTTCAGACGCTCCATGCTCACGACTTCTTTTGATTCGTCTCCGCTGTAGGTTGCGACTCTGCAACGGTCTCCGCCGTCGCTCCTGTTTCTTCTCCCTCATCTTCGATGACGAGCGTGGCGAAGTTGGTCGGCTCGGGGATGTTGGTCGGCATTAGTTTGGCGAGGTCGGCTTGCGCGGCCATTAACGCTTGCAGCTCGGCCATCATGTCGCTTATCGAAGCGCTGCCGGGCGGCGGAGGCGTTGCGCCGTTGCCGGAGGCGCTGCCCACCGCGTCGCCGGCGATGGCCGCCTCCAGCGCGCTCAGGTCTTCGGCGAAGTAGCTCCAGCGCGCGCGGGTTGGATAGTGGTAACGGATGTTGCGGATGAGCTGCGCCAGTTGGTCGTCGGCGCTCTGGCCGTTGCGGCCCTCCACCACCGGCAGGGCCATCTGCACCAGTGGGGCTTGCACGGCCTTCACCATGAAGCCGCGCCCCGCCGGCAGTTCCTTCGTGGGCGCATTGAGCAGACGTACCCCCATGTAGCGCACTATCTCTGCATCCTGCAGGACGAGGGCGTAGCGCGAGGATTCGACGCGCTTACGCACTTCGTCCGCCGGGCCGCGCTGGCTGCCCAGACCGATCACAAAGTGCAAGTTCTTGCCCTTGCCGATCTCGCCCAGCGCGCTGAGCGCGCCGCCGCGATTGAGCGGCTCAATGTCGTCGTAATGGTCTATGATGACGACGATGGCGCGGCGCGTGTTGTCCTGCTCCTCGAAGACGGTGCGGTTGCCGCGCAGCCGCTTGATTACCGCTTCGTCAAACTCGGCGCGCAGGCGCTTGACCACGATTTCTAGCTCCTTGTCATTGGTCACGGTCGCCAGCACATGCGGCAACTGGTCGAGCGTATCGGCCCCGCCCGCGCCGTAGTTGAAGAAGCGCCGTGCCGAGTCGGAGGGGTCAATCAGGATAAGGGCCACGCGCTCCGGCGGGTAGCTGTGCGCCAGCGAGAGGGTCAGCGCGCGCAGGGTCGTCGTCTTGCCACTGACGGGCGGGCCGGTGACCAGCCAGTGCGGGCCTTTGGCCGCCAGCTCTACGCGCGTGATTTCGCGGTCGAAGTCGTTAATGCCGAGCGGCGCGCTGAGGGCGACCGGGCCGTTGCCGATGGCCGGCAGCAAGTCGGCCAGAGCGATGGCGGTGGGCAGTGGCTCCACCGGGCGTGCGCGCTTGTGCCGCAAGGCCGGGTCTTCCTGCTCAAGCGTTTGCCACGCCTTCGCCATCCGATTGACCAGTTCGCGGAAGGCGATTGAACCATCGGGCAGCAGGGGCAGGCCGGTGTGGAACTCCATCGGCTGCGGCTGGCCGTCCATCAGTTCCATCGTCAGGCCGCGGCCCGGCACGTCGTTGAAGGTCACCCAGCCGCGCCCCATGATGTTGGTATAGTCGCTTGGGTCGGCCTGAGCGAAGGTGATGCGCCGCGCGAGCAGGCTGTAGAGCTTGTTAGGCACGTCATTGATGAGCGTGGCCGTAGCGATGAAGTAGATGCCGAAGGCGCGGCCGTCGCGCACCAGCGCAATCAGCTCCGGCAGGTATTTGTCGTAGGTCTCGCGGAACTCGGCCAGGTTGTCAATCACCACCAGCACGGCGGGGAAGGCGGCCTGCGGGTTCTGTTTGTTGTACTCGGTCAGCGAGTCGTAGGCCTGCAGCTTCTGCTGCCGCTCTTCGATGAAGCTGCGCACCATGCGGAAGAGCCGCTCGACGCGCTCCTCCTCGTTGCCCTCCACCACGCCGCCGACGTGCGGCAGGTTGCGCAGCACCTTCAGGCCGCCGCGCCCGAAATCCAGCGCATAGATGTGTAGCTCCACCGGCGAGCGCTGCGCCGCCAGTGCGGTGACCATCGTGAGCAGGAAGGTGCTTTTGCCGCGACCGGAGGCGCCCATCACCAGCAGCGGGTCGGCAGAGACATCCACCGTGAGCACGCGCTGCTCGGCCAGGAAGGTGTTGTCCACCAGGCCGATGCGCGCCTCCAGCGGCAGTGGCCCGCGCCAATCGAACGGCTGCCACAACGGCCGGGCTTCTTCATTCGCCAGCCACGCCGCCACCGCCGGGTTGAGGATGATGGTCTTACCGTCGCGGCCCTTGTTGATGTACTCGGCGTTCACCGGCGTATTGAGCGGCAGGCGTTCGGGTAACGGGTCGGGCCAGGGCTTGAACTGCTTGGGGATGTTCCGGCGTTTGGCTTCGAGTGCCATCGCGCTCACCAGCCAGCCGAGCAGCGAGCGCGGCGGATCGGACTGACGGTCGGCGGCCTCAAGCATGGCCTCGACCGGGTAAACGGGGTCAGGCCGGGTCTCATCGTAGGGCGCGCCCGACCAGGCGGCCTGGAACTCCGTCAGCCCGCCGCCGCCTACCTGAATGTAGCCGCGCCCGCCGATGGCCGGCAGCGAGGCCGCGTCGGGCCGGCCTAGCATCTCCTTGCTGTCGTCCGCGGTTTCCACGCGCAGGCACAGCCGGAACTTCATGTTGGCGCGCATCTGGTCGGTAACCGCACCTGCCGGGCGCTGTGTCGCCAGAATCAGCGAGACGCCGAACGAGCGCCCCAGCCGCGTGATGGACTCGAACTTCGCCTTGTACTCCGGGTTCTGCGCCACCATCTCCGCAAACTCGTCCACAATGATGAACAGGTGCGGGAAGGTGTCCGGGAACGGCGAGCCGGGCTTGAGCGTGGGAATGACCTTCTTGCGGTACTCCACCAAGTCGGCCACACCTGCCTTCGCCAGTATCTCCGAGCGCCGGTTCATCTCGGCGTTGATGGCGATGAAGATGCGCTCCACCGCGTTGCCCTGCAGGTTGGTGGCGATGTCCACACAGTGCGGCAGCTGGCGGAACGGCTCGACGGTCGGGCCGCCCTTGTAGTCAATCAGCACGAAGTTGACGATGCGCGGGTCGTACTTGATGGCGAGCGCGCTGATGAGCGTCTGGATCAGTTCGGATTTGCCGGAGCCGGTGGTGCCGGCGACCATGCCGTGCACGCCGTCGCCGCCCGCCTTGGCCGAGAAAATCATCGTGCGCACTTCCTTGCTACTTACCAGACCGATGGGTGCGGTCAGCCATTCCTGATTCTCCGGCTTCAGGCTGCGCTCCCAGTTGGCGCCGATGTCCAAATCGCCGAGGCGCTCGACGCGCTTGCCGAGCAGGATTTGGTACATCTCCAGCAACGTGACCGAGCGCGGGATTTCGGCGGCGGGTCGCTTGCCACCCTGCGCGAACCAGACGCGCTCCATGCGCTCGGCCAGCCGCATCGTCGGGTCCTTCTCGCCTTCGACGATGGGGATGGCGACCTGGAACTCAAGCGGCTGGCCGTCTACGGCGATCAGGCCGCGCCCGGGCAGGTTCGCCAGACTCAACGCGCCGCGCCCGACGATGTCGGCGTATTGCGATTCATCGGACAGGGTGAAGGTCAGGCGCTGCGTCATCAAGTTATAGAGCTTCGCGCCCAGGTCGTTGATTTGCCCGGCGGTGATGATGTAGTAGATGCCGAAGGCGCGGCCATCGCGCACCAGCGCCATTAGGTCGGGCAGCAGATGCTCGTAGTTCTCCTTGAACTCGGCGAAGTTATCAATCACCACCACCACGGCGGGGAAAAGCAGTTCGGGGTTGTCGCGGTGCTGGGCGTTGTAGTCCTCGAGGGAGGCGTAGCGCGCCAGCCGCTCCTGCCGCTCGTTCATCAGGCTGCGGATCATGCGGAAAAGCTGCGCCACGCGCTCCGGCTGGGAGGCGTCAATCGTTGCGCCGCAGTGCGGCAGGGGTTTGATGGCGCGCAGGCCACCGCGCCCGAAGTCGAGGGCGTACATATGTAGCTCGTGCGGCGAGCGCTGCGCGGCCAGCGCCAGGAGCAGCGACTTGACGAAGGTGCTCTTGCCCCGGCCCGACGCACCGAAGACCACAATCGGGTCGGCGGCCACGTCAATCGTCAGCAGCTGCTGCGCTGCCTGGAAGGGGTTATCAATCAGGCCGATGCTGGCGCGCAGGGGCAACGGCGCCTGCCAGTGCCACGGTTCCCAAAGTGGCTTCTCTTCGGTGTTGGCCAGCCAGGCTGCCACCTCCGGGCTGAGGACGATGGACTTGGTATCCGGCGGCACGCCTTCTTTGATGTACTCGGCATTGATGGGCGCGTTGAGCGGCAGGCGTTCGGGTAACGGGTCGGGCCAGGGCTTGAACTGTTTGGGGATGCCCTGCCGTTGTGCTTCCAGCGCCAGCGCGCCGACCAGCCAGCCGAGCAGCGAGCGCGGCGGGTCACCAACCTTATCCAGCGCGCGTAAAATGTCATCTGTGGAGAAGACCGGGTCGGGGAGGTTCGCATCGTAGGGCGCGCCCGACCAGGCGGCTTGCACTTCGGTCAACAAATCGGTGCCGGCTTGTACGTAGCCGCGCCCGCCGATCTGCGGCAACCGCGCGGCGTCCGGCTTCTTCAGCAGTTCCTTGCTGTCCTCGGGCGTCTCCACACGCAGACAGATGCGGAACTTCATGTTGGCGCGCATCTGGTCGGTAACCGCACCTGCCGGGCGCTGTGTCGCCAGAATCAGCGAGACGCCGAACGAGCGCCCCAGCCGCGTGATGGACTCGAACTTCGCCTTGTACTCCGGGTTCTGCGCCACCATCTCCGCAAACTCGTCCACAATGATGAACAGGTGCGGGAAGGTGTCCGGGAACGGCGAGCCGGGCTTGAGCGTGGGAATGACCTTCTTGCGGTACTCCACCAAGTCGGCCACACCTGCCTTCGCCAGTATCTCCGAGCGCCGGTTCATCTCGGCGTTGATGGCGATGAAGATGCGCTCCACCGCGTTGCCCTGCAGGTTGGTGGCGATGTCCACACAGTGCGGCAGCTGGCGGAACGGCTCGACGGTCGGGCCGCCCTTGTAGTCAATCAGCACGAAGTTGACGATGCGCGGGTCGTACTTGATGGCGAGCGCGCTGATGAGCGTCTGGATCAGTTCGGATTTGCCGGAGCCGGTGGTGCCGGCGACCATGCCGTGCACGCCGTCGGCCTGCGCCTGAAAGACGAGCGTGCGTACTTCTTTACTGCTTATCAGCCCGATGGGCGCGCGCAGCCACTCCTGATTCTGCGGCTCCAGGCTCCGCTTCCAGCGGGCCGCAATCTCCAGTTCCCCAATCCGCGAGATGGGACGCCCATCTATGAGTGAGAACATGTCCAGCAGGGTCAGCGAGCGCGGCAGCTCGGCGGAGGGGCGCTTGCCGCCCTGCGCAAGCCAGGCCCGTTCCATGCGCTGGGCGATGACCTGGAACACGTCTATCTCTACATCGGGGCTGTGCGCGTCGGGCCGGCCCGGCACGCCGATTTGGAACTCCAGCGGCACGGGCTTATCCTGAACGGGCAGCGCAATCAGGCCGCGGCCGGGCACGTTGTCGAAGTTCGGTGCGCCCGAGCCGACAATCTCACTGTACGTCGCCGGGTCAGCCTGAGTGAGGGTGAGGCGCTGGGTGAACAGGTTGTAGAGCTTGTTGCCCAGGTCGGCGGGCGTGTTGGCGGTAATAACGAAGCTCAGGCCGAAGGCGCGCCCATCACGGATGAGGGCCATCAGCTCCGGCAGCAGGTGCTCGTAGTTCTCCTTGAACTCGCCGAAGTTATCAATGACGACGACGATCTCCGGCAGCACGTTGTTGGGGTTCTTGACGTTGTGCTCGGCCAGCGAGGCGTACTTGGAGAGGCGCTCCTGCCGCTCGTTGATGAAATTGCGCAACATGCGCAGGAGCTGCTCGACGCGCGCGACCTCAGAGGCGTCAATCGAGGCACCCAGATGCGGCAGTGCGGTCACCGACTTCAGGCCGCCGCGCCCGAAGTCGAGGGCGTACATGTGCAGCTCGGCCGGCGAGCGCGTCGTCGCCAGCGCGGTCAGCAGAGTCTTGAGGAAGGTGGTCTTGCCCCGGCCTGCCGCGCCGAACAGCACCGTTGGGTCGCGGCTCAGGTCGAGGGTGAGCAGGCGTTGCTCGGCCTTGTAGGGGTTGTCCACCAGGCCGATGTCCACGCGCAGCGGGATTGGCGCTTTCCAATCGAAGGCCGGCCACAGGTTCGCGTCCTGCTGATTGTTCAGCCAGGCGTCAATCGTCTCGTTGATGATAATGGTCTTATCAGGGCCGAGGGCGCGCTCGGTGTTGAGGTAGCGTGCGTCCACCGGATCGGTGAGGGAGAGATGTTCGGGCAGCGGGTCGGGCCAAGGCTTGGTTTGGGGTGGCACGCCGTCGCGCTTGGCGCGCAGCGCAGCGATGCCCACGATCCAGTCCACCAGCGTCCCCGGCTTCTCACCCGGCTTCAGGCCGAGGGCCTCGGCCACTTCCGTTGCGGAGTACAGCGGCGCATCCGCCGCCTTGTTCTGGTCGGGCAGGGCCTCCTCGTCCAGCCAAATCACGTCGCGCAGGACCTCGGTGCGCTCATCGTTGTAATCGCCGCCGACGCGCGCCACCTGCAGCGCGGTCAGCACGTCATTGCCCACCTGAATGTAGCCGCGCCCGCCGATGTTGGGCAGGAAAGCGGCATCGGGTTGGCCGAGCAGTTCCTTGCTGTCATCGGGCGTCTCCACGCGCAGGCAGATGCGGAACTTCATGTTGGCACGCATCTGATCGGAGACAACACCGGCAGGGCGCTGCGTGGCGAGGATCAGGCTGACGCCGAAGGCACGGCCCAGCCGCGTGATGGATTCGAACTTGGCCCGATAGTCGGGGTTGGCCGTAATCATCTCCGCGAACTCGTCCACGATGATAAAGAGGTGCGGGAAGGTCTTAGGCAAGGACTCGTCGCGGAGGTAGGGCGCCTTGGCGCGGTACTCGACCAGGTCCTTCATGCCGCTGCGGGCCAACAGGGCACTGCGCTGCTCCATCACGGCCTGGATGGCGGTGAACATGCGCTCGACGGCGTTGGCCTGCAGGTTGGTGAGGATGTCCACCACGTGTGGCAGTTTTCTGAACGGCTCGAAGGCCGCACCGCCCTTATAGTCCACCAGCACGAAGTTGACGATGCGCGGGTCGTACTTGAGCGCCAGGCCGGCCACCAGCGTCAGCAGCAGCTCGGACTTACCGGAGCCGGTGGTGCCTGCAATCATACCGTGCACGCCGTCACCGCCCTCCTTTGCGGAAAAGACCAGGTGGCGCACGTCACGGCTGCTCACCAGTCCGATGGGCACGCTCAGCCACTCAGAGCGCTGAGGCAGGATGCTCTGCGCCCAATTCTCCTGAAAGCGGAGCTTGTCTACCGTGTCAATCTTGCGACCCTCGATGAGGGACTGCATCTGAAGCAAATCCACCGAGCGCGGCAAGTCGGCGCCGAAGGGGCGTAGCAGCTCGAGGCGGCGGATGCGGGCGGCGAAATTCTGGCGCGCATCAACGGCGGTGAGCAAATCGGCCTGGCCGAGGTAACGCGGCGTGTTCAGCCCGACCTCGGTGTAGCGGAAGACGACCTTCTCGCCGACGGCGGCGACCTCCACCAGCGCCTGACAGTCGCTCGGCACTCGACCGGCCTCGTTGGCCAGGAAGATAATGGCCGCACCGAGCTGCGGACCGGACTGGTTGATGGTCGCCACGACGGCCTCGGCGGCCACGTCCTTCAGCGGCGAGTTGGCCGGCATCTCGCCGAGCAAATCTACCACCACCAGCAGGAACGGCAGGGTCACGTCGCCGGCCTGCTTCTCCTCGCCGTCCTTCGTCTCGCGCAAACGGAGCTGGCGCTGATCGAGTTCACGCTTCAGGCGCTTCCAGAAGGCGGAGACTTTATCGGCCTCGGGCGCAAAGCAGAGCTGGTCGAACTGCTTGGGCTTGCCGATTTCGTCGTCGTCACCGATGCCGCGCACGGTGCAGTGCGGCAGCCACTCGGCCCATTGCCAGCCGGCTTGCGCATGCGGGTGGCCGATGACATACAGGCGCGCGTCTTGCGGAGAGTGAAAGGCGGCGAAGCCGGCCAGCATGGCGCGGGCGAAATCGGCGACCTGAGTGGGGTTGTTACCGAAGATGCCAAGCGAGTGACGCACCGGGCCGTGCAGATCGGGCGGTGGCTCTGCACCGTTAGAGTTGGCGGCGGGCGCGTTCGGATCTTTTTCTATAACTGCACGCGGGCGAAGCGGAATGGTGATGGGCACGTCGGTCAGCACGCGCGAGTCGGCGGCCAGCTGGCGCGCATCCTTCCACAACGGGCTTTCTTCCAGCGGGTTATTGCTGCTGCCGAGTTCATACACCACCGTCGAGGGCCGGCTGCCCAGGCCGAGCCGCAGCGCGCCGAAGTCGTGGTCGGTGGGGCGGCGTTCCCACAATCGTGGGCCGAAGCGGCTGGTCTCGCGGCGGGCGGCAATCTCCAGCAACGTGGGTACATCGGGATAGTTGTAGTGATAGAAGCGGCGCTGGACGTTGTGGCTGCGCGTCATCTCCTGGCGCTTCTCGATCAGTAGCTCGCGGTAGGCCTTTTCTTTCTTCGCCTGCTCCAGTTGGCCTTTGCGCGCGTTATATAGCGCCGCGCCGACCGAGATCACCATCGCCAGGCCGATGGGGAGGATGAAAGCCACGTTGCCCGACCCGGAGACGAAGACAAAGCCGATAATGGTGATGAGCGGGATGAGCATATCCAGCAAGCTCTGCCCGGCGACTTTGGTGCGCTCCGGGGGATTGGGCAGATTCACCTTGCCGACGGGCAGTTCAGGCTGGATGCGTGGGGGACGTTCGATGTATTCAAGCGCCATGGTGGGGACAGGTGACTGTCACCGGGCAAATCACGTCCGATCACCGCGAGAATCTCGGCTGCCCGGTGACAGTCACCTTAATCGGCTACAATTGCTGCGCGTCAAACGGCGTAGATTCTCGCACGGCTCGGAGGGCGTGTCAATCAAACATGGAACGCTTCTGTGAACGCTGTGAACGCATCAGCGTGGACGGACATTTGTGGTGTCAGGAAATAGATTGCCCGGCGGAGGAGGGCTTCCCGGTCTTCAGCTACGGCGATTATCTCGGTGACCTGAAAATCACCAAACTGATCACGGTCTGGCGCACGGCGGCCCTCTACGAAGCGCAGCGCGGCGACCAGACGGTTTGGGTGAAGGTGGCCCATGCCGGCCCGGAGTGCGAGGAGCGCCTCAAGCGCGAAGCGGTGCTATTGGCAATGCTCAACCCGACGCGCACGGGTGGCCTGAACGACTGGCGTGCTAAACCGCGCCCACTCCTGCCTGTCTGGCTGCCGCCCTACCCCGTCCCCTCCAAGCGTCCTTACGGCGAAATCACCTTCGACGGCGAGACCAAAATCTACAGCGTGTGCGAGCCGCTGCCCGGCACGCTGCTGAGCGACCTGCTGCTGACCAACCCGCATGTCTGGCATTACGAGGCGGCCTGGGTGACAACCACGCTGGCCGAGGCCCTCAAGCCACTGGCCGCCCGCAACTTGCTGCATCTGAGCCTGACGCCCGACCGCGTCATCGTGGAGATTGATCAGGACGGCCATTGGCGTGCTACTCTGCTCGACCTCGGCTGGCTGCTGAACGCCGCAGGCACCGCTGCGGGGGCGGAAGCTGCCGCGCTGAAGGAACTGGCCGAGCGCAGCGAGCCGGCCTACACCGCGCCGGAGGTGCTGGCAAGGAACGGCGCGGCCTCGGCTCTCACCCCCGCCGCCGATGTGTACGCACTCGGATTGCTGTTCTACGAGATGCTCTCCGGGCATCCGGCCTTTGAGCCGAAGCTGCGCCGCGACGAGCTGGTGAGTCGGGCCGTGGTGCAGACGCGCGCCGCGCCGCCGATAGACCGCCCCGAGCTGATTCAGGCCGGCGTGATCAAGGTGCTGGAGAAAGCCATCGCACCCGTCGCCGCAGAGCGTTACGCCACACTTCAGGAATTCGAGCGCGCCATCACCGCCATCTACGGCCCGCAACCGAAGGAGAAGCGACCTCTGCCCCGGCGCACTATCGTCCTGCTGTGGATGCTGGTCGCCCTGCTGGCAGTCACGCTATGTGTGACAAGCTTTCTGCTGGCACAGGTGTGGCTCGGCTCATAACAATGCCGTTCCAATTTCGTCAACGGTGTATGCAGGTAAAGGTGGTCAGGAAACGTGCCGCCCATTCGTCGTCCCTCGGCGGGCCTCGCGAAGCGAAGCCGGGTTCAGAGTGCCCTCAGGAAGAAAAAGGTTGCTCTTTTCATTCGTCGGCGTACGTCCGCGACTCATGATGCCTGAGCGGACGCCGGGCGAAGCCGAAGTGGTAGTCGTAGGACGCCCACCGTTCCTCTGAATGCGCTCTATGAGCGCGCTCTATGAGCGAAGCCAAAGGGTCAGGGTACGGTTGACGAGTTCTGTGTGCACACTCAGCGGCTGAACCGCTATTGCCCTGCGCACGGAGTCAACCTGCCGGAAGAAAGCCTTCACCGGCCGAAAATGGGTGGCGTTGATGGTGCACAGTAGGATGAGAGCTAGTGTGCACGCAAAAGTTGTCAGGCGGCTAGGGGAGTGCGGCACGTTGAGCGCAGAGCGCATCCCACTCACCGCTGAGCCAAGCAGCGCGGGCTTTGGCCGTCAGCACTGCCCCTTCGACACTCCACTGGGCGCCGGGTCGTTTGAGCCGTTGGGTGACGATCTGTTTGCAGCCACTTTCCACGGTGCCGCTACCGAAAATCATATACCCTTCCACTCGTGGCTCTACTGAAAAAAAGTCCATCTGAACTAGGGAGTATGTGGTAGAGAAGATGTTACGACGGCTTGAGGGCATCTCGCGCATAGGCCAGCGCTTCGTCGCGGGAGTGGATTTCGCCGGCGGCCTGCGCCTCGCGCACCGCTGCCAGCAGCCGGCCGATCTGCGGGCCGGGCTTCAGGCTTAGCTCGCGCATCAGGTCCTCGCCGTTGATGAGCGGCGGCGGCGCGACAACGGTCTCGCGCTTCTCAAAATACGCTTCCAGCATCTTGGCGCAGCCGGCCACGTGATGCGCCCACTCGTCCTCCGGCGGGGGAAGGGAGCCGTATTTGCCCAGGAAGTCGGCCAGCGAGAGCAGCACAATGTCCACACCCGCTGCGCCCGTATCGCGAAAAAAACGGTGGATGGCGCGCGGGGTTGGCTCGCCCTCGCGCGTCAATTGACGCGGGCGCATGTGGTGGGCGATGACGGTTTGCGCATAACGGATTTCGTCGGCGCTGAACTTGAGACGGGTCAGCACGGTGACGGCGAGGTCGGCGCTGCGGCTCTCATGCCCGAGGAAGCGGATGCGGCCATCGGCCTCCAACGAGCGCGTCTCCGGCTTAGCGGCGTCGTGCAGCAGGGCGGCCAGCATCAGCATCCAGCGCCTGGGTCGGTCGCCGGCCAGCGGCTGCATCAGGAGTGTGCTAATCGGTTCGCGATAACGTCCCAGCCGCACGCTCACCGTCCCGGCCGTCAGGTCGGAGGCGGCGTCCACGTCGTGCACCGGGCCGAGCAGGTGGATCACTTCCGCCAGGCGCGTGACGACCGCCAGCGTGTGCTCCCAGACATCGAGCGTGTGCGGCGGTGATTGGGCCAGGCCTTGCAGCGCTTTCAGCTCCGGGATGAATTGCTCCAGCAGGCCGAGCAGGTCGAGGACGCGCAGGCAGGCCGCAGGCTGTGGGCCGCCGAGGCAGCGAATGAACTCGTCGCGGATGCGTTCTGCGGCGACGCGCGAAAGGTCGGCTGCGTGCGCCCGGATGGCGGCGCGCGTCTTTTTCTCGATGCGGAAGTTGAGCTGCGCCGCCAGCCGCACGGCACGCACGCCGCGGATGGGGTCGGCGGCGATGGCGTCGGGCGAGCAGGCGCGGATGAGCTTGGCGCGCAGGTCGGCGATGCCGCGCAGCGGGTCGAGGCAGGTGTCCGGCGCGTTCAGCGGCACGGCGATGGCGTTGATGGTGAAGTCGCGCGCGGCCAGGTCGGCGAAGATGTCGTTGCCGCGCAGCCGGGCGAAGTCGAGCGTTTGCGCCGGGCTGTCGGACCCCCGCAGGATGACGCGGCCTGCGCTGCGTTCGGCATCGAGGGCGTAGAACGCGCCGTCCAGCGCATCCGCCACGCGGCGAGCGATGGCCAGCCCATCGCCGTCTACCGCGAAGTCCACATCGTAGATGCGCCGGTTCAAGAGCAGATCGCGCACCGCGCCACCCACCAGCCAGACCCGCGCCAACTCGGGGAGTAGCGCGCGCACACGGGTGATGATTTCGGGCAGCTCGTAGTCGAAGGGTTCGGGCACGTAAACGACCTGGGGATCCGCCTTGGGCTGTGAGAGGCGGGCGTTGGTGCGGGCTTCGTCCGCGCTCGCGCCTACACCGATGACTGCGCCGCGCAGCAGCGCCACCCAGCGACCGGCGTACGGGGCGAGCGAGTCCGTCATGGGTTGGGGCACAATTTTGTCAGAGTTGCCTGCTCAGCGTAATGAGCCGCTCAATGTGTTGAGCCGCTTAGCATATTGAGCCGCTCCACGTGCGTTGGGTCGTAGCAGTCGCCGTATTTGGTCTTGGGCAGGGCTGCTTTCTTCGCCATCAGCACCTCGTACTCGGCATCGTCTACGAAGGCGACGCAGCGCCCGATGCTGGCCTCGCCGTCTACAAAACGCCAGGGGAAGAAGCCGATGGTCACGCGGCGGTTGAGCAGCAGGTCAATGTCGCCGCCCACGCACTCGGCATGGATGATGCCGTAGGGGAACATCTCCAGATGCATCAGCTGGTATTTGGTGTCGTCGAAGAACTCGGCCAGCGACTTGCCGAACTTTCTCTGAAAGTGCTTCTCGGCCTGGCGGGCCTGGCGCGGCATCCAGTCGCGGATGATGGTGTTCATCGGATGGTCGGCGCTGCCGCAGTCCACCGCCAGCCAGCGCAGCTTTTTGGCCTTGCACCACTCGGCGAACTCGCGGTCCGGCCCCGGATGCTTGACCATGTAGCGGATCTCGTCCGCCGTCGGCTGGTCCCAGCCGAAGTGATGATAGCCGGTGTGGATGACGAGGATGTCGCCCTCCTTCACTTCGACGCGCTCTTCGATCATCTTGCTGGTGTACACGTCGTAGTCGCCGCAGGCGTCGCTCAAATCCACGATCACGCCTTCGTGCACCAGATAGTCCATAGGCAGGGCGGCCATATCTCGGCCCGGTGTGTAGAAGTGAATCTCGCCGTCCAGGTGGGTGCCGAGATGATTCGAGTGCGTCAGCACCTGGCCGTTCGCGCCGTTGGGCGCCAGCCGTTTGAAGTACTTGACTTGCAGCGGCTCGTAGGTGGGCCATGGGGGCGTGCCGATGCCGAGTGGGATGGTGAGGTCAATGACTTTCATGGCAGTCCTTGAGAAGGTGGAGATCAGGGATTGGAGAGACTGATGGCTAATGACTATACCCCGCCCTGGCTGAGCGAGTTGAACAATTGGCTCAGGGCGCGGGTGAGGGTGGGGTGTGAGACTTCAAACTGCTTGATGGCGTCGTCCAGCCGGCGTAGCACAGACCTGTCCCGGTCCCGTGCTTCAGTAGCCAGCTGCGTCTGAATATCGCGCACCAGTTGATTGAGCAGTTCGCGCTCGCCGGCCTCGAGCGCCGGCGTGCGGTGCAGCTCCTCACGAAGTTCTTCGAGCAAAGCATGAAGGCGAGAATCGGACATGGGCAATTATCCTTTGCATGGGCGCGGATGGTGAAGGGACATGACAGACTTCTCCACAAATGTCGGGTGGCGGGCCGGACAGACAGGTCGGCTCACAGGCCGTACTTCTCCGCATACGCCAGCACGGCCTGCTCGAAGATTTCCAGCGGTGGGCGCACCAGACCCGCGCCCACCTGGCCCACGCCCGCCTTCTTGTGCGCGATGCCGGTGTTGATGCGCGGCGTGATGCCCAGCTCCACCACCTTGCGGATGTCAATGCCGGTGGGTGAGCCGCGAAAGTCAAGGGCCGGGAGGGTGAAGTGCTTGTGCTCCGCTGCCGTGATCTCGTACATTTCCAGCGTGGCATGCAGCGCGTCCTTCGGCGTCCCGCCTACGAAGGTGACAATGGCCGGCGCCGTGGCCATGGCGAAGCCGCCGATGCCGGCCGTCTCGGTGATGGCGCTGTCGCCGATGTCGGGGTTGGCGTCTTCCTGAGTGAAGCCGGAGAAGAACAGGCCGACGGGGATTTGCGCCGGCGCGGTGAACCAACGGCCGGGCAGGCCGCTGACGCGGATGCCGAAGTCCGTGCCGTTGCGCGTCATCGCCGTCACTATCGTGCTGCCCTCGACCCCGTGCGCGGCGTCGCACATCGCCTTGCAAGCCGCCATGACGGCGTTGAGCGCGTAGAGCGGGTTCTCGCCGATGAACTTGAGCACCTCCGCCGCCAGGTCGCGGTCTTCGGTGGCGCGGATGATGAAGGGTGCCAGGTTGCGTAGAAAGATGAGGGTGGTGGCACGGTTGCGATTATGGCCCTCGTCGCCCATGTGCAGCGCTTCGGCGATGAGCGCGCGCAGGTCGAGGCCGCCGCTGAGTTTCAGCGCGTCGGCCACCAGCGGGCCGAGCGTGTCGTTCAGCCAGCGCAGGCGTCTGAGCACGTCTTCGCTGTAAGCGCCGTAGCGCAGCACTTTGCCCAGACCCTCGTTCAGGTTGCAATAGGCCTTGTTGCCGTGAGTCACGTTCTCCACCACGTGCACCAGCATTGAGGCCGAAGTCACGCCCGCCATCGGGCCGACGGCGTCGTGCTCATGGCACGGCGCGAACTCCACTTCGCCGCGTTCGGCCAGCGCAATGGCCTGTGCTTCATCTTTCGCCAGCCCCTCGAAGAGCAACGCGCCGATGATGGCCCCGCGCAACGGGCCGGACATGCGCGCCCACTCGATAGGCGGGCCGGCGTGCAGCAGTAGGTTATCCTTCATGCCGGGGATGACGGCGCGCGCCGGCGCCAGACCGGTCAGCATGGGCCGGGCCGACATCATCCGATCGAGGGCGGTGGTGTTGGCGGTGTCAATATTCATAGGGTGATAGAAAGTGGTGAGTAGAAAGTGGGTTGTTGCGTATCAAGTATTATGTATCACGTATTGCGTATTGCGTATCGCGTATCGCGTATTCCGTCATTGTTACAGACCTCGGGTTACACACTGCTCAATACGCAACACGAAATACGCAATACGAAATACGCA
>JAVQXV010000064.1:0-15851 GCA_033577755.1 Anaerolineales bacterium | reverse complement strand
TCCGCCACGATGAATAGGCTACCACAAGCGACGATGACCTCATCGGTTTGAGCCAGCTTGAGGGCGTGTGCCAGCGCGCTGGCCACCGGAGTGACCGCTTCGGCAACCGGCGCACAGCCTAGCGCCTGTGACTTTTGCCTGACGTGAGCCAGCAGTTCGTCCGGCTCCAGCGCGCGCGGGTGCACGGCCTGGGAGCAAATCACGGTCGCGGCGCGCGGTATCAGCGCCTCCAGCATCCCGTCAATATCCTTATCCGCCGAGGCGCCGAAAATCAGGTGGACGCGCCGGCCCGGCAGGTAATCGTCCAGCGCGGCGACCAGCCGGCGGGCGGAGTCTGCGTTGTGAGCGCCATCGGCCACCACGAACGGCGCGCGGCGCAGGACTTCGAAGCGACCCGGCCAGCGCACCGTGGCGAAGCCCTCGCGCACTGCGTCCGGCGAGAGCGGCAGGAAGGCGCGCAGCGTGTACAGCGCGGCGTAGGCGGTCGCGGCGTTTTCCACCTGATGCGCGCCGAGCAACGGCAACGAGAGGACAGGGGGCCGCCACTGACCGGGATGACCCTTGGCGCGGTGCGCGGCCAGCTGCTGTTCCTCGCGTTCCGACCAGATTTCGAACGTTTGCCCATCCAGGTCGTGCGTGCGCAGGCGGTAGTGCCAGTGACGCCCGACTAAGATGAAGGGCGCGCCGCGCTCGGCAGCAATGTTCTCCAGCACGGCGAGCGCCTCCGGTTGCTGTGGCGAGGAGATGACGGGTACACCCGGCTTGATGATACCGGCTTTCTCGGCGGCGATCTGCGCCAGCGTGTGGCCGAGCAGGTCCGTGTGGTCGTAGCTCAGTGAGGTAATCACACTAATCAGCGGCGTAATCACGTTGGTCGCGTCGAGACGCCCGCCCAGACCGACCTCGATGACGGCGATGTCCACGTTCCGGCGTGCGAAGTAGTCGAAGGCCAGCGCCGTCGTCAGCTCGAAGGTGGTGATGCCGTCCACCTGCGGCGCCAGCTCGCGCAACCGCGTCACGCCGTCCACCAGCTCGTCTTCGGTGATGTACTCGCCGTCGAGCCGGATGCGCTCGCGGAAGTCGTGCAGGTGCGGCGAGGTGTAGAGGCCGGTGCGGTAGCCGGCCACCCGGAGCACGTTGGCGCACAGCGCCGAGACCGAGCCTTTGCCCTTGGTGCCGGCCAGATGCAGGCACGGATACCGTTGCTGCGGATTGTCCAGCAACGCCAGCAAGGCCCGCATCCGCTCCAGGCTGAACGTCTCCGGTGAGTATTTGACCTTGCGCGTCGCGCTGTGATCTACAAAGCTGTAGAGCCAGTCCAGGGCTTCCTGATAAGTTATCACGGCGTGGACGCTCCCGGCCAGCAAAATACTAGCACGAGCGCACATTATTTGCGAACGCCGATTGAAACAAAGCTGCCTTTCTGGTAGAGTGCAGGCCGAAATCCAAAGGAAACAAGGGAAGTGAAGGAAAGTGGGGAAACGGCTTTCCCGTTTTTCCCTATTTTTCCTCTTTCCCTCTTTTCCCTGTCTTTTCGATACATATGCGTATCTCAATCTGGTTGGCTATCGTGGTGGCCGTGGTAGCGACGGCGGCGATGCTGGCCGCCGCGTGGTGGCTTCTCAATCCCGGCGGCCCGCCGCTGGAGTCGGCGGCGTTCTCCCTGCGAACGCTCACCCCCAACGCGGACGGCGTGGACGACGTGACGCGCCTCACCTATCGCCTGCGCCGACCGGCAACCGTCTCCGTTTACTTTGTCAATGCACAGGGCGAGCGCTTTTACTTCCGTCGCGAGCAGCTGCGCGAGTCCGGCGAGAACGTGGTGGACTTCAGCGGCATCGTCGAGCCGTACCTGCTGCCGGGCGAGGCCTTTGAGAGTGAAATCCTGGCGCGCGTGCTGCAGAACGGCGACTACACTTGGGTGGTCGAAGCACGCGACGCGGCGGGCGAGACGAATATGCTGACCGGCCGATTGACCGTAGTCGAGGCGGATACTGCCCTGCCGTTGCTTGAAAATCTCAGCGTCGGCCCGCGGGTCTTTACGCCCAATCAGGATGGGCTGGACGACCGCGTGCGGCTCAACGTGTATCTGGACAAGGACATCGCCGAGGGCGGCCTGCGTCTGCTGCTCATCGGCCCGGATGGGCGAGAGATCCCGCTGGCGGAGAGCGACTCTTCGCCGAAGCGGCCCGGGCAGCGCGGCGTGCATGAGTACGACTATGACGGCGGCATTGATAACGGCGAAAGCCCGCCGCCCGACGGCGAGTACGAAGTCCGCGCCATCGCCGAAGACCGGCTGGGGCAGCGCACCGCCCTCCGCAGCTCGCTCACCATCGCGCGCGGTGGCCGCCCGCTGGCCGAAATCTACAAAGGTCAGGTGGAGTTCTCCTCGGACATCGTGGTGCTAGGGCAGACGTTGTACTTCACCGTCACCGTCGAGAACTACGGCGCGGCACCCATCCGCACCACCGGCCCCTTCTCCGGCCACGTCTATCGCTCGATGGATGAGAACTACAATGCCACCGGCTATTATCAGGAGCCGGGCGCGTTCCGGGTCGGCATCATGTGCGACACCTGCCAGAACGACTTCCCCTGGCGCTGGGCGCTGGGCACGCCGGAGACGCTCACCAACATCCCTGATAGCCAGGGACGGACACAATATTACGTGCTGCCCGGCGAGCGCAAGGTGGTCACCGGCGGCATCGTGCTCGACAACCTGGTGCCCAGCCGCAACCCCCAATACTTCTGGGCCGGCCTGATCCACGAAGATGTGCGCGTCCTCAACAACCGCGCCGATCCGCATTGGATTACGATCGAGTCGCCGTAACCCTTGGACTTAGGAATCGTCATCGTCAACTGGAACGTCCGCGAGCTGCTGGCCGCTTGTCTGGACTCGGTGTACGCCGACCTGGCGGGCAGCGGCTTGAGCGCGCGCGTCTGCGTGGTGGATAACGGCTCAAGTGACGGCTCGGCGGAGATGGTGCGCACTCAGTTCCCGCGCACGTTGCTCATCGAGAGCGAGAATCGCGGCATGGGCGCGGGAAACAACCTCGGCCTGAAAGCGCTGGGTGTAATCGCCGACCGCCGACCATCGTCCACAATCAGAAATCCAAACTCAGAAATCCAAAATCAAAACTCCCCCTTTGCCGTCCTCATCCTCAACCCCGATACCGTCGTCCGACCCGGCGCGCTGCGGCAGCTGGTGGATTTTCTGCGTGCGACTCCGCAGGCGGGCGTGGCCGCGCCCAAGCTGCTCTACGCCGATGGTCGCCTGCAACACTCCGGCTTTCGTTTCCCCGGCATCGTGCAGGCCTTCTTCGATTTGTTCCCGCCGCCCGGTCGCCTGGCCTGGCTGCTCGATTCGCCGCTCAACGGTCGTTACCTTGCAGCCCGGTACGCTGCCGGTTCGCCGTTCCGCGTGGCGCACACGTTGGGGGCAGCCTTCGCCGTGCGCACCGAAGCCCTTGCCGGCGAGCCGCTCTTTGATGAGACTTTCTTCATGTATTGCGAAGAGATTGACGCGCAGCAGCGCCTGCGGCAGCGCGGCTGGGAGTGCTGGGTCGTACCCGGCGCCGAGGTCATCCACTACGGTGGGCGGAGCACCGCGCAGGACGCCGGCCCGGCTTTTGTCCATTTGTGGACGAGCCGCCGCCGCTTGTATCGCCGCTATCACGGCCTGCTCGTCAACGCCGTAGTCGGCAGCCTGGTGCAGCTCGCCATGCGCCGGCGCATCCGCGCCAATCATCGCGCCAGTCAGGCCGGCGCCCTTTCTCCCGATGAGCGCGCCGCAGCCAACCGTCGCCTGGTGGAGGTGATGGAAGTATGGCGGAATGGGAGGGGGAGGCGAGGGAGACGATGAGGGAAAGAAGGGAAAGCACGGAAATCGGTGACGTGTTTCCTTCCTTTCCCCGGTTTCCTTGCTTTTCCTTTGCTCGATGCTCACGGCCATCGTCCTGACCCTCAATGAAGAAAAGCACCTGCCGGACTGTCTGGCCTCGCTGAGCTGGGCGGATGAAGTCATCGTCTTTGACTCGTTCAGCAGCGACCGGACGGTGGGGATTGCGCGGGCGGCGGGGGCGCGAGTGGTGCAGCGCCGCTTCGATGACTATGCCGGCCAGCGCAACGCCGCGCTTCAGGCAACCGACGCGGAGTGGGTCTTCTTCGTGGATGCCGACGAGCGTGTCACGCCGGAGCTGGCCGCCGAAGTGCGCAGCGTCCTCAATCGGGCCGAGGCCGGTTGGTGGGTTCCGCGCCATAACTACATCTTCGGCGTGTTGACCCGTCATGCCGGCTGGTACCCCGATTATCAGTTGCGCCTGCTCCGCCGCAACCGCGCCCGCTACGACCCCAATCGCCCGGTGCATGAGCTGGTGCTGCTCGACGGCCGGGCCGGTTACCTGCAACAGCCGCTAATCCACCTAAATTACGACACCGTCGCCGAGTTCATCGCCAAGCAGACGGCCTACGCGCGCTACGATGCCGAGCGGCTTAGGCTGGAGGGCGTGCGCGCCCGGCCGCATCACTTGCTAACGATGCCGATGCGGCAGTTCTGGTGGCGTTTCGTCACGCTGGCAGGCTGGCGCGATGGCTGGCATGGCCTGCGCCTCAGCGCGCTGATGGCGAGGTTCGAGTTCGAGAAGCACCGAATGTTGCAGGAGAGGGTGAGAGGGGATGAGGTAGAAAGTAGAGAGTAGAAAGTAGAAAGTAGGTCTGTGAGCGCGGTTGCAGCAGTTGCCGGGCGGCGTGCGCGGGGGTTCGCCGGCCTCAGTCTTCCGTAGGCGCTGGGAAACCGGCGACGTTGTAGCCGGCATCCACATAATGAATTTCGCCGGTGACACCCGCTGCCAGGTCGGAGCACAGATAGGCGGCGGCATTGCCCACGTCGTCAATGGTGATGTTGCGGCGCAGCAGGCTGATCTTGGCGAACTCGGAAATCATCTGACGTGAGCCGGCGATGCCGGCCACGGCCAGCGTGCGGATGGGGCCGGCAGAGATAGCGTTGACGCGCAGGCGCTTCTCGTGCGCGCCCAGGTCTAGCGCCAGGTAACGGACGCTGGCTTCGAGGGCGGCCTTGGCCACGCCCATGATGTTGTAGTGGTGAACGGCGCGCACCGAGCCGAGGTACGTCATCGTCAGCAGCGCGCCGCCGGGCTTCATGATGGGCAGGAACTCGCGGGCCATGGCCGTGAACGAGTAAACGCTGATGTCCAGCGCCAGCGCGAAGCCGGCGCGTGAGACGGTGTAGTACGGCCCGCTTAAATCCTCACGGTTGGCGAAAGCAATCGAGTGGACGAGGATATCCAGCTCGCCGAAGCGGGCTTTGGCTTTCTCGACGATGGCGGCCAGGTCTTCGTCTTTGCTCACGTCGCACGGCTCCACGAAATCCGAGCCGAGCGAGGCGGCCAGCGGGCGCACGCGGCGCTCCAGCTTTTCGCCGGCGTAGCTGAAGCCGAGGGTTGCGCCCTCGCGGTGAAAGGCCCGCGCGATGCCCCAGGCGATGCTGTGGTCGTTGGCGACGCCGAAGATGAGAGCGGTTTTGCCGGAGAGTAGGCCCATGGTGGTCTCCTTGAAGTGAGTAGAAAGTAGAGGTAGAGAGTAGAGAAGAGTAGAGAGTAGAGAGTAGAGACTGAAGACTGACGATTGCTGTTCTCTACTCTCTCGACAGTCTAAAGTTCCAGGCAAGGCTGCGCCATGGTTCGGGCACGGAATGGATGCCGATGCGCGGGCGGGCGAGGATGGCGGACGGCGCTGCGTTGCCGGCGCGTTCGACGAACAGCACCGCGTCGCGCGCACACAGGTCGTGACCGTGCAGGCTCCCGGTGATGTGCAGAGCCTGCGCCAGTTTGCCGGGGCCGTTCGTCAGTTGGCGATCGGGCACGTGGCCCCGCCGGCGGCGCATCACCTCCACGCCTTCCATCGGTTCAATCGCGCGAATTAACACCGCCGCCGGAAAACCGTTGCGCTCTGTGACGATGTTCAGCATCCAGTGCAGGCCGTAGTTGAGATAGACGTAGGCGCAGCCGGGCGGGCCGTACATCACCGTAGTGCGCGGCGTGCGCCCGGCGCGGGCATGGCAGGCCAGGTCGGTTTCGCCGACATAGGCTTCCGTCTCGATGATGATACCACTTAGCCGCCGGCCGGCCTCGAGGCGTACCAGCCGCTGGCCGAGTAACTCGCGGGCCACAGTCACGGTATCACGGGCGAAGAAGGCGCGCGGCAGCTTCATGACTGAAGGCTGAAGGCTGATGACTGAAGATTGATGACTGATGACTGATGACTGATGACTCAGTGGGTTTTCTTCCCTAACAACACCACCAGTGCGCCCAGCAACAGTGCCGCGCCCAGCCAGCCGGCCGGTTCCAATCGCTCTCCGAAGAAGACCGCAGCCAGGGCAGAAGCGAAGAGAGGCTCCAATAATGCAATGATGCTGGAGGTCGTGGCCGGCGTATGCTTCAGGCCCTCCACGTACAGCCAGTATGCCAGCGCAGTGGGGACAACGCCCAGATAGATGAGAAGCCCCCAGCCGGCTGCGGGAAAGTCCGTCACCAGGCCGTTGGCCAGAGCAAACGGTAGCAATAGCCCGGCGCTGACTGCGAACCCCAGAGTGATGGTCTGGAGCGTCGGATAGCGCCCGGCCAGCGCCCGGCCGCCCAGGGTCACGAGCGCATAGCTTAGGCCGGCGCCCAAGGCGAGGGCGATTCCCCCCGGGTCGCCGACGCGCGCCTCGCCGTCCAGCGTCGCTAAGCCGGAGAGCAACGCCGTGCCGGCGACCGCCAGAACCAGCGCCAGCCCAACCCGCGCCGTAAGCCTTTCGCCCAGAAAGAGCGCGGCCAACACCCCGACCATCACAGGCGCGGAGCAGATGGTGATGATTACGGCGACCGTGACGCCTAGGCGCGGGATGGCGCTGAACAGGCATACCTGGTAGGCGGCCATCGCCAGGCCAATCAGGCCGATAAGACGCAGGTCGCGCGGCGCTACGCAGAAGAGCCGGCGCCCGACTGCGCGCCAGGCGAGCACGCTGAGCACCGGCACCGAGAACAGCATACGCCAAAAGCCGATAGACGGCGCATTGGCCGCCGGCGTCAGCTGGTAGATGGCATTGGTGCTGACCGTGATCGTGCCCCAGGAGAGGGCAGCCAGGACAATCAGCCAGGGGCTAAGGCGCGCGGTCTGAGAGAATGTTTGCGTTGTCGAAGTCATAGGGTATGCCTGTGAAATCGCTGAATTATCGCTGAGATTGCTGAAGACGCTGAAGGCGCTGAATTGTCACTGAGGTCGCCGAGTCCGTGTATTCAGCGTATTCAGTTTGCTCGGCGGTTCTGAGGCGGCCTGTGGCGGGGGGCCACTGAAATCGCTGAAATCGCTGAGGCACTGAAGTCGCTGAATTGTCGCTGAGTCCGTGTATTCAGCGTATTCAGTTTGCTCAGTGGTTCAGCGATCAGCGGTTCAGCGAATCCGTTGCCTGACCGCCTCGTACACCAGCAGCGCCGCCGCAGTCGCCACATTGAGCGAGTTGACCTTGCCGACCATGGGGATGCGCACGTGCAAATCGGCAGCAGCCAGCCATTCCGCGCTCAGGCCGGTGGCCTCTGCGCCGACGACGATGGCAACCGGCCCGCGCAAGTCCGCCTCGGTGTAGAGCAATGAGGCCTGCGGAGTCGCCGCTACAACTCCGATGTTCAGCGCCTTCAACCACCTTAGCGTTTCGGCGTTCCCGGCTTGCGCCACCGGCACGGTGAACAGGGCACCCCGGCTGGCCCGCACCACGTTTGGGTTGGTCAGGTCGGTACCTGGGTCGCAGACGATGAGCGCGTCCACGCCGGCGGCGTCCGCGGTGCGCAGCATCGCGCCTAGGTTGCCGGGCTTTTCCACCGCCTCGGCCACCAGCACAAGGGGCGTCCGGTGGAGGGTGATGTCTGCCAGGGTGCGGCGAGGGGCCGGCGCGACGGCCAGCCAGCCGTCCGGGTTCTCACGATAGGCCAGCTTCTCGAACACCGAGCGAGTGACCTCAATCCGTTCAGTTTCAGGCGGGAACTGAAGGGGGGCGGATGGATGGCGCTGAAATTCCGGGCAGAAGAAGACAGTGCGCGGCTGCACGCCGGCGGCCAGCGCGAGGGCCAATTCCTCACCGCCCTCAATCAGCATCAACCCTTCGGTGTCCCGTTGACGCCGTTTGTGCAAATTTGCTACCGCTTTCACACGGGGGTTCTGAACGCTAGAGATTCGCATTTTTGGGGCATAAAGACGAAAGTCACGGTATATTTGTGACAAGCAGCATATCTCCTAAATCCGGTAAGACACTAGCATAGATGTGTCGTGTCCCTCAAGTCTGTTCACCAGACCACCCTGGAGGGAGCCTGCCCGGCTCAGACGAAGACAAGACAGGCGTTGTGCACTGCAAGTATAACGCCTGTTGTGTTTAATTCACCCCACACCCCACACCTTAGAGGAGGCTTCTATGCTTGGAGGTTACGCCGATCGCATTGGCCACGTTGACCTGTCCGCCGGAACGGTGGAGTACAAGCCTATTCCAGAAGACTGGAAGCGGAAGTACATCGGCGGGCGTGGTCTGGGGGTTCGCTACGTGTTCGAGGCCGGGCCACAGGTGGACCCGCTCGGCCCGGACAACTTGCTGTGTTTCATGAACGGGCCGCTCACCGGCACCGAAGCTAATATGAGCGGCCGCATGGCCATCGTCACCAAGTCGCCGCTCACCGGCACCGTCACCGACAGCCACCATGGCGGCTGGAGCGCGGCGCGCCTGCGCTGGGCAGGCTTCGATGGCCTCATCTTCAAGGGTAAGTCGGAAAAGCCGGTGTATGCCTATGTCCACGACGGAGTTGTTGAGTTGCACGATGCTTCCGAGGTCTGGGGCAAAGGCGTGCACGACACGGTCAAGCACTTCCGGCAGAAGTACGGCGAGAAGGACCTGACCGTCATCGCCATCGGCCCGGGCGGCGAGAATCTGGTGAAGTTCGCCTGTTGGGTGAACGAGGACGACCGCGCCTCGGGCCGCGGCGGCACCGGCTGCGTGGGCGGCAGCAAGAAGCTCAAGGCCATTGTCATCAAGGCCGAGAAGAAGATGCCCAAGCCTGCCGACAAGGATGCCTGGAAGGCAGCGCACGAGCGCGCCCTTAAGGCCATCATGGCGCCGGAGAACATCACCAGCCCGCGCAAGGGTGGCCTCTCCGTCTATGGCACCAACGTGCTGATGAACATTACCAGCAACATGGGCGCCCTGCCGACCAAGAACAGCATGCTGACCTCCTTTGGCGCGGACGCTGAGAAGATCAGCGGCGAGTACGTCAAGGAGCACATCCTGGTAGATGACCCAACTTGTCACGCCTGCCCGGTGGCCTGCAAGAAGGAGGTCGAGATCAAGGAAGGCCCGTGGAAGGGCTTGCGGATGGAGAGCGTGGAATACGAGCCGGCCTGGTCGCTGGGCGCGAACCTGGGCAACAACGACATTGCCACGGTCGCCAAGATGATTGACCTGTGCAACGACTATGGCCTGGATGCCATCGAGACCGGCCACCCGCTCTCGGTGTGGATGGAGGCCACGGAGAAGGGCTGGACCGACGGCTCCGGCAGCCTGAGGTGGGGCGATATTTTCGGCATGGTGGAAGCCGTGCGCAAGATCGCGCTACGCGAAGGCTTCGGCAACATCCTGGCGGATGGCGCGGACGCGGTCGCCAAGTACTTCGGCCATCCGGAGATTGCCATGACGGTTAAAGGCCAGGGCGTCCCGGCTTACGACCCGCGCGGGCTGAAGGGCATGGGCATTGCCTATGCCACCAGCAACCGCGGCGCCTGCCACCTGCGCGCCTACACCCCGGCGGCGGAACTGGGTGTGATGCCCTTCGGCTCGCTCAAAGTTGACCCGCTGGCCTGGAAGGGCAAGGGCGAATTGACCAAGGTCTTCCAGGATGTGCATGCCTTCTCGGACAGCCTCGACCTGTGTAAGTTCAGCGCCTTCGCCCAGGGCGCCGAGGAGTATGCGCAGCAATACTCCGCCATTGTCGGCGTGCCCTTCACGGCGGATGATGTGCTGAAAACCGGCGAGCGCATCTACAACCTGGAGCGCTACTACAACAACCTGGCCGGCTTCCGCGAAGGCTCGGACTATCTGCCCAAGCGCTTTACCACCGAGCCTTCAACCATGGCCGGTTCGAAGGGCCACGTCTGCGAACTGGACCTGATGTTGGAGGAGTACTACAAGGCGCGCGGCTGGGAGAACGGCGTCGTTCCGGAGAGCAAGCTGAAGGAACTTAACATCCCGTAATACGCCGAATAGGCTGTCGCTGCCGGCGAATCGAAACGACGCGCCCCAGCAGGGCGCGTCGTCGTTTGTCTGCCGCCTTGGTTCTGCTCAGCCGCCGGCGCGAAACGTCTTCTTGGCGAAGCGCTCGCGAAATTCCGCCTCGCAGTTGTCGTCCACTTCGATCTCCAGCCGCACCTAGCCGAACTCCGGCGAGCTAAGGCGGAACGGCTCCGGCGGCGTCGGGCGTACACGCCAGCGGTGATCTCGTCCTCAACGGTCGCGGTGCCGCCCATTTCCAGCAAATACTCGCGCAGCAGCTCGAGCGGGATGCCGCGCATGTCGTGCACAATCAGCGACACGTTAGCCGCCGCCGACCGGCGGGAAGATGTTGATGGTGTCATTGGGCTGAATGACGTAGTTCAGGCCTTCTTCCAGAAACTCGGCGTCCCGCCCGTTGATGAAGAAGTGGATGTGGGGGTAGAGCGTCCCGTCGTTGCGATAGAGTTCGTCCTTCAGGCCGGGATAACGCGCGATCAGCGCTTCCAGCGTCTGAAGCACGGTCAGGCCGACGGCCTCCGGGAACTCGATGCTCTTGCCGCCGACGATGGGGCGCAGGGTGGCGTAGAAATTGATCTTCATGGCCTTATTGTAGCCGGAGTCGGCGACCGCTCAAGACCTGGTAACAACACCATACAGCGACTTGAGCAGGCACTTCTGCCATAAGTCGCGAGCGGATGCGGGTAGAAGGTAGGTGAGGGATGACGGGGACATTTGCTCTAGCCTGCAAGCTCCTTGAGTGCGGCTTCGGCGGCAGCGCGCACGCGCTGGTCGGAGTCACGGGTAAGGAATTGCAAGGTGGGCAGGGCGCCGTTGTAGCGGAACCGGCTTAGCAGCTGTGCGGCGGCCAAACGCAGCTCGGCTTTTGTGGAACGAGCGGCGCTGAGGGTAGCGCGTAGTCCTGCCTCACCCAACGCCAGCAGACGGGCTTCGGCCTCAGGGCGGGCGGTGGGATGGGTCAGCGCTTCGGCCAGCACGCTGGCTGCCGCCGGCGTGCCGATGTGAACCAGTGCTTCGCCTGCGTACCGGCGCACGACCGGCGCGTTGTCGCGCAGTAACATCTCTAACACCGGCAAGCCCTCATCCGTGCCCAGCTCGGCCAGCACGCTGGCCACGCGGCGGCGCACACGCTCTACCGGGTCATGGGCCAGCACCTGTAATAAATCAATTGCAGCATTGCCCAGCACCATGCCAATGGTTCGCGCCGCCGAGTAGCGTACCTCCGGTTCGGGGTCGTGCACCAACTCGGCCAATGCGGGCAGGAGGGCGGGGTCACGGTAAGGGCGCAGTGCGACCAGGGCGGCACTACGCACCCGGGGGTCGGCGTCCTTTAGACCGAGCAGGGCGATCTCTACTGCGCGTGCATCGTCCAGCCGGCCACAGACTTCCATCACACGCCGCCGCACCCAGAGGTCACTATCCTGTGAGAGTTCGCGCAGTGAGGCGTACAACCGGCTATCGCGCAAATGGCTTAGTGCGCCGACCAGCGCCCAGCGCACCCGCCACTCCGGGTCGCGCGTCATGGGGATGAGGGCGGCAATCACGCGGCTGTCCGGGATGTTGCCGAGCGCCTCCACCGCCTTTTGGCGCACCAGCCAGTCGCGGTCGCCGAGTGCCTCAATGAGCACGTTGACGCCCCGGCGCCCGCGCACGCGGCCCAGCGCCTCCGCTGCCGGTATGCGGATGGAGTCATCCGGCAGCCGTGTAGCATTGAGCAGGATGCTTACCGCGACCTCGTCGCCGAGCAGGCTGAGCGCCTGCGCTGCTGCCCAACGCGTCATGCTCTCACTATGGCCGGCATACAGGAAGCGTTGTAGATAGGATTTGAGATCGTTGATGACCGACTCGTCATTGATTTGCTCGAAGATGCTGAGTGCGGCCTCGCGCGTGGTGGGGTCGCTGACGGCAGCAAGCAGGCCGGCATAGGCGGCCTCACCGCCCAACATGCCCAGCGCCCGCAGCGCGGCATGCCGTACCGTCAGCTGTGGGTCGGCCAGCAGACGCGTAAGCGAAGGGACAATGCTGTTGTCGCCGATCATGCCGAGCAGATCCACGCTGCGCTCGCGGATGGCGGTCTCCGGGCGCTGCAACGCTTGGACGAGGACGGGCACGGCTGCCTGGCCGAAGCGTAGCAGCGCTTCGGTGGCAGCATCGCGCAGCGAAGCCTCGGGGCTGTTCAGCGCTTCGACTAAATCGGGCAGGGCTTCAGGCTGGGCTAGCCAGCCAAGCAAATGGGCGGCATAGGAGCTGTTGGGCATGCGTCGCGCCGCCAGTTCGCGTTGCAGGGGCGCGACGGGGATGACCGGACGAAGCAGTGCGGCATGCGGTATGTCGGTGCGCCGGCCTGCCGGCTCCATCACAATTCTGAATAAGGCTTCCAGGCTGGCGTTGCGGATGGAGTCGTTCGGGTCGTCGAGCGCGGCCACCAGCTCCGGCACGGCATCCACATGGCCGATGTTGCCAAGTGTCTTGATGACGGCGGGCCGCATCCAGGCATCCCGGCGCATTAGTTCAAGCAATGGCGGAACGGCGCGCTCATCGCCGATGCAGCTGAGGGCTTCAATGGCGGCCTGACGCAGCCAGAAATCGCCGTGGGCGGCTGCCTCGAGCAACGCCGGTAATGCCGTCTGGTCGCTTAGCTTTCCGAGCGATTGAGCCGCGGCGCGGCGCACAGTTGGGAACTCTGTCGCGTCCTCCAGCCGTTCTCGCAGAGCTTCGCTGCCTATGGCGAGGGGCAGCTCGCCCAACATTTCCGCCGCCCACTGGCGGACCTCGGCGCTGGGGTGGCGCAGAGAGCGGATGACTTCCTCAGGCTGGGTGTAGCCGATTTCGAGCAATACGCTCAAGGCTGCGTTGCGGCGAACGGTGTTACTCTCCTGTAATACTCTGACCAGCAGGCGAATCGTCTCCGGTTGGGGCTGGCGCATCAGCGCCTGCATAATGGCTTCCTGTACCGACAGTTGCGGATCGCCAAGTGCATTGACCAACGCTTCCGCAACGGTGACCGAGGGATGCTCGGCCAGCAGGAGCGCAGCGTCGCGACGTTCACGCGGGTCGGCGCTGGAGAGTGCTTGCAGGGCTTTCGTGATGGGATCAACCACGGCGTTTGTCCTTCACGTAGGCGCTGCCGCCGCGCGACTTGGCATACTGCTTAAGCTCTGCCCCCAATTCACCTACCTCCCAATGGCTGGTGATCTGCCGGTGTTCATTGTGGACAATGGCGACGATCACGCCCAGCAGTGGGAACTTGCGGATGATGCCCTGCCGATCGCGGGCAATGATGTAGCCGCGGCGACGGTCAATCGGCGTGTATAGTTCGGGGGCCTGACGCTCAAAGTCGGCGATGATCCGTTGCGCGATAGCGTCGGAGCGGTCGGGCGTGGAGATGACGACGAAATCGTCTCCGCCGATGTGGCCGACCAGGTCGGTGGCGTTGCCCACTTCGGTCACGGCGTTGGTGATCACGCGCGCCAGCAGGCGCAACGCCTCGTCGCCTGCCGGGAAGCCGTACACGTCGTTGTAGGCCTTAAAGTTGTTCAGGTCAACGTACAGCACCGCGAACAGCGGGCCGTTCGGCTCGGTCAGGCGTTTGATTTCCTGCTCGATGATGAGGTTGCCGGGCAGGCCGCTGAGCGGGTTGATGGAGGGCTTGAGCTGTGCGCGGCGGATATGGGCGCGCGCCCGCGCCACCAGCTCGGCAAAATTCAGCGGTTTGAGTAGGTAATCGTCCGCGCCGCTTTCAAAGGCGGCCAGCATGTTCTCGGGCTGCGTCTGGCCGGAGAACAACATGATGGGGATGTGGCGCGTGCGCGTGTCTTCAAGCAGCAGGCCGCACAGATGCCGGCCGTCCATATCTGGCAAAGAGGCGTCGCTAATCACCAAGTCCGGCGGGTGATGCCGGGCGTAATCCACCGCTTCGTTGCCGTTGCGGAACGGCACAACCTGGAAGCCGGCGCGTTCGAGGTTGAAGCGCACCAGTTGCAACGTGATTGTGTCCTCCTCGATCAGGAGGATGGTCCCCGTCGGCAGCGCGCGCTGCGCGTTTACACCATCAACCATTCGAGCCACTCGCGTGCATACACCCCGGCCAGCGCTACCAGAATCATCTTGGCGGTCTTGCCCAGAGCGCAGAAGCCGAGGAAGTGCAACACCGGCATCCGCAGAGCGCCTGCCGCTACGCCGGCCAGGTCGAACAGGGGTAGGGGCAGGAAGGCTAGGACAACGATGACAATCGGCCCATAGCGCCTCATCCAGGTCACCAGCCGGTCGTATAGTTCACGGTTCTCGATGATGGCCCGGCCGCTGAAGCCGGCCAGGTAGCCGGAGAGTTCCCCCAACGTCGCGCCCAGACCGGCGGCCACGCCCACGCCGAGGGGGTTGAGTGCCTGTAGCGTGCCCGCACCGAAGACAAGGGCCAGGCCCGGCGCCGGCAGGATGATGGTGGCGTTGGCCAGCAGGGAGAGCAGGAAGATGCCCGGATAGCCGAAGGTGCGCAGGATACCGGCCTGGTCGCGGATGGCGTAGATGAAGACGGTCAGCGTGACGACGAAGATGATCATCCCCAGCCGCGCCAGCTGTAAGCGGCGGCCGGCCGGGGCCGGCGGCGCAGTCGCCGCGGGCGTCATGCGATGTGTTCTCGGTGGGTCAGGCACGGAGGGCACAGCTCTTACCCATCGCGCTCAACCGCCGGGGCTTACACTTCGGTGATTTCGATGCGATGAATCCTGGTTCCCGGCCGGCGGGCGGTGGCCGGGTCGCGTTCCGGGATGGAAAGCACCACGTCCATTCCCTGAATCACCTTGCCGAAGACCGAGTGCTTGTTATCCAGGTGCGGCGTCGGGCCGTGGGTGATGAAGAACTGGCTGCCGTTAGTGTTAGGGCCGGCGTTGGCCATGGAGAGGATGCCGGCAGCGTTGTGGCGTAGTGCCGGATGGAACTCATCCCGGAAGCGATAACCGGGGCCGCCGCGCCCCGTGCCGGTCGGATCGCCGCTTTGCGCCATGAAGCCCTTGATCACGCGGTGAAAGGTTACGCCGTCGTAGAAGCCTTCGCGCGCCAGAAAGACGAAATTGTTGACGGTCACCGGCACCTTGTCCGCATAAAGCTCGGCGACAAAGTCGCCCAGCTCCGTTCTAAATGTGGCGGTGTACTTCTTGGTCGGGTCAATCGTGAGCGTCGGAGGCGCGCTATATTGTTTCGTCACAGTCTTTCCTTTTGAAGTTAGAGTGTCACCATTTTACATGAATTTACCGGCAGGGCATTCGGTATAGTACCTTAGGAACAGGTGGAAGCCGAAGCTGCCCGGCAGCCCACAGACGGCACAGATGGACACGGAGGTGAGTCCACTAAAAAAACTACTTTTCAGGCGCAAACGCCACCATGTATGGCGTCGAGATTACAACCAAAGCAGCATATGTGGCGGCCAAGCGTTCCAATCGTGACCTTTTTTCAGCGCACTTATAGATGAGCACAGATGGCTCGCCTTCATTTTTTTCCGCCGAGCGCGCCGAGCATGCGGAGATGTAACCGA